>CAZTOE010000567.1:0-1500 GCA_964615045.1 uncultured Spirochaetales bacterium | reverse complement strand
AGTTGGTTGGAGCAGCTCATGGCTTCGGGCACCTCGTCACTCAATAAGATCCTGCCGAACGTTCCCGACAACAAGAGATAACTCTCGTCGATCTCCACCGGTTCCACGTCTTCGACTTCGACACTAGCGCCGTAAAAGAGCCCAGTGTCGGTCGTGCCACCCATGTTGCGAATGAACGTCTCGAAGCCGTCTCCAAAATCGTAGGGGTCGGTGTTGGACGCGATCTCTTCGCCTGCACACTCGACAAAAAGAGACGGATAGCCCGACAGGACCACCTCGAACTCCGCCGCGATCGAATCGGGAGCGGAAAGGAGGAGCAAGCCAGCCAAAGCGATGGGAAATTCGGTTCTGAAGAGCATCCAGGGGCGTCCTTTATGGGTCTATTTCAACACCAATCGAGGTCGTTTGCCAACCGCGGCCTACGAAAGATTCGGCGATGTTTCTCCGGGCGGTTCGACGACCCGGCTGTTCCTCCAAAACTGGATTCCGGAAGTCTGCATCCCCTCCGGATCGGGGCGTCGGTGGTTCCAGGGCTGTCGGCGTCCCGCGTCGGCCGGTCCGACGCGAGTGGAGGGGTTTAGGAAGGTGTGGCGGGATGCTTCGGTGCCCGTCACCCCACGCCGTGAGGTGATATGGGCCTACTAGTCACACCGGACCGCGCCATGTGCGAGATCTTTCGCGCGCAGTTTGAGCCGATCGAGACGCGCACAGCGTGGCGCACGGTGCTTCGGGCCGCCTACGCCGAGCCGCTGACGAACGAAATGGAAAAGGTGTTTCAAGAGATCGCCGGTGGGCGGGAGCCGCCGGAACATCCGGTCAAGCGGCTGATCTCTATTGCGGGGCGTCGATCGGCGAAGACGCAAACCGGCTCATTGATTGGGACCTGTCACACTGCCGCGAGTGATTATTCCGCGGAACTCGCCGCGGGGGAGCGCGCGACGTGCCTAGCCATCGCTGTGGAACGCGCTCAGGCGAGAAATAGCTCTCGATACTGCGAGGGGCTCGTCCGTCGCATCCCGACTGAGGAGGTGGTTCGGGAGACGCTGTCTTCGTTTGAGTTTGCCAATCGCACGGTGATTGAGACCGCGACAGCAAGTTTTCGGAGCGTTCGTGGCTATACGATCTGTTGCGGAATCCTGGACGAGTTTAGCTTCTACAGAGACGACAGCGGTGCCAACCCGGCGCGGGAGCTGTGGGCGGCAATTGAGGCCGGCATGGGCACGATTCCGGGCGCCATCATGTGGGGAGGCACCACACCGTGGACGTTGGACTCGCTCGCAGGCGAGCTCTATCGAACCTACTTCGGAAAGAACGACCCGGACACACTCGTGATCCAGGCGCCCACCCGGGTAATGAATCCCACGATCGATATGCGCATCATTGAACGCGCGTACCGGGAAGACGAAGCGCGCGCCAAAGCCGAATACGGCGCGGAATTCAGGGATGATCTCGAAGGTTTCGTGCCCCGCGAAGTGGTCGAAGCCTTGGTGGAACCCGGCG
>CAZTOE010000566.1:0-1500 GCA_964615045.1 uncultured Spirochaetales bacterium | reverse complement strand
GCTGTCGGCGCGGAATGGCGTGCGAGAGATAGGCGTGGTCGATGGCGTCGGCGAGTGCCGGCAGCGCCTGCTCAAACCCGGCGAGCAACTCCTCCAGCGCAAGGCGTCGGGGCGGCGCCGCTTCAGAACCCGTCGCCTCGAGGTTGGCCAGCTCCGCGGGCGACGCGGTCCGCAGCCTCTCGCGCAGCGCCGCGAGCTCATAGGCCGGCGCTTTGGCGAGGGCCTCGAAGCGCGCCTCGAGGCGTCCGAGCTGGAAGGCGAGCGCACGCGGATTGGCTTCGTCGAGCAACAATAGATCCAGAACCAGCGGCACTTGGGCGGACGTGAGATAGCGCGAGCGATAGGTCATGGCACAGTCATCGACCTCGAGCACCGTCGCCAGTCGGCGCGTCTCGTTGGGACCGCCCTCGACCAAGCCCCGGCTCAGCAGGGAGACGATCTGGATCCCGCGCTCGAGACGCCGTCCAATATCGAGAAACTGCCAGCCGAGCCCGCGGGTCATGCTCTCCATCACCAGGCCGGTGAATGCCGACAGCGAGGTGATGCCGCGATCGAGAAGCGCGAGGGTCGCATTCACCTGCAGGGCCGCATGGGTCGCGGGCGGCACGAACTCCTGCTGGAGCCGGGCGAGGGTGCGCCACGCATCGGTGGAGATCCGGTCCCGTAGCAGCCAGGCGAGACGGTGGAGGCCGTCCACCGCAGCCCCCACCCCGAGACCCGGCTCGCGGTCGAAAAGGCGCTCGAGAATCCCGGCCTCGACTCCCGGGGCTTCCTCGTGCTCCTCGATCTCGGGAAGCGGAACCAGCCGGTCCAGCAGCGCGACCGCGTCGGGCAGCGGCGTATCCGCGGCGCGGATCGGGTCCTCGGAGATGCGGCGCAGGGCGGCGCGGAACAACCGCATCCCCGCCTCGGCCCGCTCGGCGGTGCGGCCGAGCCAGAAGAGGTTGTCGGCCACGCGGCTGGTGAGCGCGAAGCTGCCGCGGCTCACGTCGATCGGGCGGCCCGCCGCGTCCATCAGGCTCACGTAGGGCACCGGCGCATCGGCCAGGACCCACGTGTCTTTGCTTCCGCCTCCCCGCTGGCTCGACACGACGAGGTTGTCGGAGGTTGATGAGACCCGTGTCAGGGCCCCCGGCATCATCACGTAGCCGTCGCCGCTGCGCACCGCGTAGACGCGCAGCACCACGTGGCGCGGAGAGGGTCCGCCCTCGACCCCCGTCGGGGCGGTCGAGAGCGCCACCTGCTCCTGGGCGACGTAGCGATGCGGCGCGGCCCGGATGCGAGCCACGAGCGCCTCTCGTTCCCGGCGGCTCAGATCGGCGCCGAACACGACATCGCGGCGCGGGGAGGGAAACGCCGGCTTCACGACCAGCTGCTCGAGATTTGCGACGACGTACTCCCGTTCGCGCTGCTGCCCGCACCACCAGGTCGCGACCGACGGCATGCGGAGGTCTTCGTCCAGCAGATGCCGACACAGACCCGGGAGGAACGCCATGGTCG
>CAZTOE010000565.1:0-1501 GCA_964615045.1 uncultured Spirochaetales bacterium | reverse complement strand
TGGCTCTGCGGTGGAGACGCAGGTTCTTCCCCGAAGCTACCGCGGAGCTGCTGTCGGTAGAGAGCTGCGCGATTTCAAGCTCCAGCCCGGGCCGGACTTGAGCGTCCCTTCGGGCTCTCCGGCCACCTTCAGCCGGCTGTACAGGGTGCTCTCGTGGCTGCCGCTGGCAGCGCTCGTGGCGGGGTTCGCCTACGTCGACCGCTACGAGGGCTGGGGCCGGTGGGCGGCGGCGCCACTGCTGCTCGTGCCCGTGTTCCTGAGTGCCTTCATGGTGTTGTTCGGCGCCCTCGTGTGCCGTCGCGAGGCGGACACCGGCGGGGTGACCAGGCCCACCGCGCTCGCCGCGGCGCTGGCCGCGATTCCGCTCATCTGGTTCATGATCCGGGCGCTCGTCGCCTGACGCCAGCCCACCCGCTCGATCATACGTGTTCGATTCGAGGCCGTGTTCGATTCGAGGCCGCAAGCGGGCGATCAGCGACCGAGGTCTTCCAGCTCCTCGAGTGTCCGTGGCCAGTCCTTCTTGAGCAGGCGAGAGAGAGCGCGGTCGGCGAGCAGTTTTCCCCCGGTCTGGCAGGTGGGGCAGTAGTTGGTCTCGTTCTCTGCGTAGCGAATGCGCTGCACTGGCGCGCCGCACTCCGGGCACGGCTCTCCGTATCGTCCGTGAACCGCCATCCCGTCGCGGAACGCCGTCACCTTCTTCGGGAATCCGCATCCGGTCTCGGCCCGCAATCGCTCTGTCCACTCCGTGAGAACCGTGCGCGTGGCTTCGTACAACCGCTCGATTTCCTCGTCGCTCAGGCGCTGCGACCACTTGAGTGGCGACAGCCGCGCCCGATGGAGAATCTCGTCCGAAAACGCGTTTCCGATCCCGCTGAACAGCGAGGGCGATGTGAGGGCACGCTTCAGGGTATGGTTTCGGCGCGTGAGTGCCGCATGAAACGCCGAGGCATCCACTTCCAGTGGCTCCACGCCGCCACGATCGTGCTCGCGAAGAGCGTCCTCGCCCCGCACTACATGCAGCGAGGCACGTTTCTTTGTTCCCGCCTCCGTGAGAATGAGCGTGCCGTTCGGGAAGTCGAGAGCGGCCAGGCCGCGCTTCTTCGGATTACGAGAGATTTTCGCGCCCGCCTCCATCCAGGCGAATCGGCCCGCGATCATGAGGTGGAAGACCAGCCACAAGTCATCCTCCAGACCGATCGCGATTCGTTTTCCCAGGCGTCGCAGCTCGCGGACGCGGAGTCCCTCCACCGCCGCGGGCGGAGGGTCGACCGAGCGCAGCACAAACGGGCTGGCGATGCGGGTTTTCAGCACTGGCTGCCCGAGAATCCGCGCCTCGAGAGCTTCGATGTATATGGTGACGTCGGGGAGTTCGGGCATGCCGCAAGGTAGGCTTTACTCGCCGGTGCCGCCGGGTGATCTTACACAGTCGACCTGCCGGCCAGATCCACCAGATACCGCGAGGCTCTCATGGAAATGGTTTCGATCGGTTCGTTGTGGCTCG
>CAZTOE010000564.1:0-1508 GCA_964615045.1 uncultured Spirochaetales bacterium | reverse complement strand
TCGAGACCCCGACGGCACCGTTCTCGAATACGCACAGGTCGACGTGCAGGACTAGGACCGCGGTTCTGCAAGGGGACCTCCCCCGACGATCGCACCACACTGAGGCGTCGACCCAACGTTCGATTCTTCGCGTGTCGGGAAGGCCTGTCCCACGCGCGCCCCGGCGACCCACTTCACGACGTGGTGGCGGACGGAACCAAGCCCTTCGTGGTCCTCGGGGACCGCGAGCAAGTTTTCCTCGATTGCGCGGTGTTCTGAAGCGAGTGCGTTGACGCGCCGCGAGGCTAGTCTGCTCCCACCATCACATTGCTGGCCTTGATGATGACGGTGGCTTCCTTCCCGCCCGCCAGTTCCAGTTCTTCCGCCGATTCGTTGGTGAATCGAGGCAGTAACGACATGACCGCCGCCGATGTCCACCCGGACGTGGGCTGTGGTGACTCCCTTCTTCACCTCGACAACCTTGCCCTTGAACTGGTTACGCGCGCTGAGTCTCATGGCTCTCTCCGTTTTCATTCAAGGCGCCGCCTCAGAAATTGAGGCCTACGTCGACACATCTGCGCTGATCGAACGCGACGACCCGTATCACGATCTGCTCCGCCGCCTCTTCTCGAACAGCCTTCCTGGCGATCGCGGCGCCGCGCGTCACTTGCCCTTGTCGGATCGCTCCCGGGCTTCATCGACCCACGGCATCTTCTTGCGCGAGCCGAAGGGGTTCTCGCGGTCGAAGAACACGTGGCCCAGGTTGGCGATCATATAGGCCGAATGACCCGCGGCGATCGCCGTGCGGAAGCCCATGGCATCCTGAGCCTCGTTGACCTGGCGCTTGATCATCTGTGCGGCGAGGGGATGCAGGGAAGCAATGCGGTTGGCCTTCGCCATGGCGACCTCCTCGAGATTCGCCGGGGCGCACACGTCCGACACGAATCCGAGCTCGTGCGCCGCCTTGGCCGTCAGTAACCCCTGTTCCCACATGAGATCCTTGGCACGGCGAAACCCGACTTCCCAAGGCGTCGACTGATACTGGAGTAGAAAGGGCAGGAACTTCGCGTTGTCGGCGGCCACGATGAGGTCCATCGCGGACGCCACCATAAAGCCGCCGTAGATGCACATGCCCTGGACCGCCGCGAGGGTCGGCTTGGGCAGGTCGCGCCAACGAAGCGTGTTCTCGACGTTCCAGTCCCAGCTCCGTTGGTGGTGACCGATGACGCCGGGCGGGTAGGGGCGCTCCTCGCGGTCGGCCAACTCTTCCGGGGTGCCCAGGTCGTGCCCCGACGACCAGTGGTCGCCCGCCCCGAAGAGCACCACGACGCGCACCTCCTCGTCAGCCATCGCTTCGGTAAACGCGGCATCGAGTTCTTCGAGCAGCACCCGGGACTGCGCGTTGCGGTACCGGGGGCGGTTCTTCGTGACGCGCGCCACCGGCCCGACCTTTTCGTACAGCACTGCTTGATTCATGGCGTCACCAGCCTCCGAGCTCGGCCTGACGACGGCGGTGCTCTCGCGGCGCG
>CAZTOE010000563.1:0-1508 GCA_964615045.1 uncultured Spirochaetales bacterium | reverse complement strand
TCTTCTTGGCCTCGTCCATCAATGACTGGGGAAACGTGCCGAACTTGGTGTCCGGGAGCCCGTCGGCGGGACCATAGGCATACTCGCGTTCGGCGTCATCGTGGAACACCAGCATCATCAGCCGCGCGCCGCTCCCCGCATTGGTCCACTCGAGCATCTCGCTGTCTCCCGCCGAATTGCCAAACGCTGCGATGGGTCGCTTGCCGATGAACTTGTTGATCCCCACGGGCTTTCCGGTCTTGTCGTCGATGAAATCAATCTCCGCCAGACGCATCAGCACCGGCTGGCCGTCCCGGACCTCGTATTGGGTCTTGATGGTCGAGCCGACCACCTGCTCGGGTGGAATCCCGTAGACGCCTCGGTCATCGGCCGCATGAACTCGACGCCGCCACCAGAAACGATGTAGGTCTTGAAGCCGCCCTCCTTGAGCACCGACGCAAGGGTCCATACGCTGGGGTCGGTCGGCCTCGAGCTCTCGAGCGTCTCGATGGATGTGATCTCGCCTGGGGCGCTGCCCGGCTCGGTGGCTTTTCCCATTGCTCCGCGCGATGCGCTGATCTTGCCGACAACGTTCTCCTACGACTCGGACGACTTTCTCAACACCTTTATCGGAACGATTGAGCATCGCGGATCGGTCTTCTTCGACCAGGACAGCATCGAAGTGGGCGATTTCACCATCGGTTTCGACATGGCTCGCGCCGGCACCCTGCTGGGCGAAGCGAGTGGCTTCTTCGTGCGCAGCAATGTCGGTCCCGTGCAGGAGGTCCTATTCGACATCCGCAATCCGTCCGAGCTGCAGGCGGACCCGACGACGCTTTTGATCGCAGGCGATCTGCTCGTCTCGCCGGAGTTCTCGCAGGTGATCCAAATGGACAACAATCTCGCGGGCGTCGATGCGGGGGACGTCCAGGTCGACGCGATCGCGACGCCCGAGCCGGTGGCGGGAGTATCACTAGCCGCCGTCTTAGGCGCGCTCGGGTGGATGTCCGCACGACGCAGCGCTAGATGCTGGCGATGATCTCGTTGAACGTCCGACTCGGGCGCATCGCCTTTTCGGCGCACTCAGGATCGGGCCGGTAGTAGCCGCCGAGCTCCTGGGGCGGGCCCTGGGCGCTGTTGAGCTCCTCCACGATCTGCGTCTCGTTCGCGGCGAGCGCTTTGGCCACGGGGCCGAAGCGCGCCGCCAGCGCCGGGTCGGTGTCCTGCGCAGCCAGCGCCTGCGCCCAGTAGAGCGCGAGGTAGAACTGACTTCCCCGGTTGTCGAGCTCGTGCACCTTGCGCGAGGGAGCTTTGCGATGGAGCAGCAGTTGCGCGGTGGCGTCATCGAGCGTCTCGCCAAGGAGCCTCGCGCCGGCATTGTCGTAGTTCTCGCCGAGGTGCTCGAAGGACGCCGCGAGGGCGAGGAACTCGCCGAGCGAATCCCAGCGCAAATGACCCTCGGCCTCGAACTGCTGCACGTGTTTGGGAGCGGAGCCCCCGGCGCCGGTCTCGAAGAGTCCGCCGCCGTT
>CAZTOE010000562.1:384-1509 GCA_964615045.1 uncultured Spirochaetales bacterium | reverse complement strand
ATTATCCCAATCATGACCGATTTTCAGCGGTCCCCTGGTCCTAGCCTTCCTCGTCGGCGAGCAAACCGCTCAACAGTCTCCGGAAATAGTCGAGGGGCTGGGCGCCTATCACGCGCGCCCCTCCCTCGATGATGAAGGTGGGGACAGCGGTGACTCCAAGGGTCCGTGCCTCCTCCTCGGCAGCCACTCGTCCACCCGAATACCGGCCGGTAGCCAAAGCGCCAACCAGCGCGTCGCCATCTAGACCGACATCCTTGGCAATTTCTCGCAAGACCTCGGCGTCCCCGATATCGAGCGAGCGGGCAAAGAACGCAGCCAGAACCGCGCGATGAAATGCCGGGTGCATACCAGCATCCCGGGCAAACTCAGCCGCTTCGACGGCAAGTCGCGAGTTGGAGAGCACCTCAGGAGCCTGGAAGGGAAGGCCGAGTTCTCGGCAACGCGCAGCCAAGCCGTCCTGCATCTGCCGGTAACCGGGACCGAAGAGGCTCTCGAGCCGCACGCCTCCTGTCGGGGTTTCCGGGTGGATCTCGTAGCTCACCCAAGTGTCCTCGAGGGGGAACTCCTCCTTCAGCTGGTCGACAATGCCCGTGCCGACATAGCAGAAGGGTCAGATGTAGTCAGAGAAGATGCGAATCGGGATCGTCATCTGCTTCGCCTCCTTGCGCGTCCGCGAACTCGTCCAGTAATGCCTCGCCCGAATGGCACAGCAGCGTCTGCTCGAGGAGTTATATCACCGCCTCTCCCCCGGGCGATGCGGCGGGGATCAGCAGACACTGAAGGAGTTCATCGCGTTCCTCAAGCGAGAGTTTATCGTGAAGGAACGTCAGCTCCTGTGCGCCAGAAACGCATCCGTCAACCATCCCAGAGCTTCAGCACATACAGTCCGTCGTTTGAGCAGTTGAGGAAGATGTAGCCGCGCTCGTCGACCACGAGGTCTTCGGCGCAGGCGATATTGGGTCCTGGAAGGCGCGGAGGACGGGAAGGATCGGGAGGAATGAAGTGCGCGATTTCCTTTGGAACATATTCGTCCGATATGTCATAGACTCTTAGACCGGCATGGAAATACGAGCAGTAGAGCCTATCGCCGCGGGCCTCGAGCCAGGGCTTGCCGGGCATGGGCTC
>CAZTOE010000562.1:0-374 GCA_964615045.1 uncultured Spirochaetales bacterium | reverse complement strand
ACGTTATGCGGTCCGAAGGTGCCGTTGACACCGAGACCGATCTGCTGGAAGTTCTTGTATGGGAAATCTTCCGGAACCTCCGGATACGGAAACTCGGCGATAAGTGTCGGGTTCGTGGGATCGCCAACGTCAACCATGTGCAGGTTGTTCAGCGCTTGGGCCATGTTGCCGATCTTCTTGCCCCGAACGTCGGGGTCGTTGTTTGGTACGAACCACATGTATCTTTCGCCTTCGTTCGTAACAACAACGAGATCTCTTCCGGGAACCGGAAGCGCAGTGTGAGTCTTCGCTCCCGCGTAGTAGCTCGAGAAAGGGGGGCACAGGGGCAGGTTGCCTATCAGTCTTGGCCTTGTCAGATCAGTAACATCAAGAAC
>CAZTOE010000561.1:0-1510 GCA_964615045.1 uncultured Spirochaetales bacterium | reverse complement strand
AAGACCTACTGCAGCAGAATCACGCAGCACAGGCTCAGCTAAGAAGCCTGCACTACTACGAACGGGGTTTGATTAATGTGCTCGTCACCGTCCAGGCGAATGTCCCCACATCCGCCGGACCACACGCTATTCGGTTTTCAAAGATCGCTCGAAGCCCGGCTCGACCGAGAAGTTGGTCGAGGGCGGAACCGGTTCGAGGTTCCTCGGGCAGAGTCCTGCTCGCGCCAGGCCTCATGCCGCCCGCCAGGGGCGGACAGCAGGAGTACTCAAACAGCAAAAACAGCTCAGAGAGAAGGATCTGGGCAAGCACCCCGGCCAGGCATGATCCTGAACGGGCCCAGTATTGTAAGAACACAAAGTTTTTTCGTCAACATGCGAAGGAGATTATTCCTCCCTCGGACCGGAGAAGGGACCCGGAGCTGCATGTCCCCCTTGGGGATTCAATCGGCCCAGCGTGTGGCATGCCATCGCTTCTTGCCTCGCCGGAGCAAAATCAGCCCGCCGGGAAGTAGATCCGAATCCCCAACGCACGCGTCCGCGTCGACTCGCCGTCCGTTCACCCAGATCGCCCCATTTTGCAAGAACTCGCGGGCTTCGCGCCGCGATGAGGAGAGGGTGGTTTCCGGCAGGAGCTCGACCAAGGGGAAACCTTCAAGGAGACGCGCCTTCCCGTGTTCCGAGTGCGGCACGTCGGCAAAGACCTCGCTCAGGGTTCGCCCGTCGAGTTGGCGAAGATCGCCTTCCCCGAAAAGCACCCGGCTTGCCAGTTCGACCCGTTCGCGCTCGTCTCGGCCGTGAAGGCGTTCTGTCATGTGCCGAGCGAGCGCCTCTTGGGCCTCGCGTTTCTCGGGAGCCGCACGGTGTCGCGCCTCAAGCTCTTCGATCTCCGCGACGCTCAGCAGGCTGAACCATCGCGCGAAGTCCATGACGTCCTCGTCCGGCAAATTGATCCAGTACTGGTAGAACGCGTAGGGGCTCGTGGCATCCGCACCCAGCCAGATCGCGCCCCCTTCACTCTTTCCGATCTTCCGACCGTCGGCGTGGGTCACAAGGGGGGCGGTGATCCCGAAGGCAGGGGTGTCGGGTCCTTCGTGACGATGGATCAAGTCGATTCCCGAGACGATATTGCCGAATTGATCGGAACCCGCGAGCTGCAAAGTGCACCCGCGCTCGCGGTGAAGGTGCAGAAAGTCATAGGCCTGCAGGATCATGTAACTGAACTCGGTGTAACTGATGCCTTGGGTTCGATTAGCCAGCCGCTCGCGCACCGAGTCGCGCTGCACCATGGCGTTCACGGAGAAGTGTTTGCCGACGTCGCGGAGGACGTCCAGGAAACGCAGTTCGGCCAGCCAATCGGCGTTGTCGACGATCTCCGCGGCGTTGGCCCGTCCCGGATCAAAATCGAGTAGTCGCTCGAGAATTCGGCGTTGCCCCACGATATTGGCGCGGATGGCGTCGCGGTCGAGGAGGGGGCGTTCGCGATCCTTTCCGGAGGGATCGCCGATCATGC
>CAZTOE010000560.1:0-1518 GCA_964615045.1 uncultured Spirochaetales bacterium | reverse complement strand
TAGCCCAGGTTCTGGAGCACGCGGCTTCCGAACTCCTTCCTTCCGTAGTCGAACTGATCCGGAGAGAAGGAGACGGACGACACCTCTCCAGAGCGCGTGACGACGTGAATGCTCACCGTCCGATCGTAGTAGAGACCCGGATGGAAGAACTGCACGCTGAGCGGCAGCCCGCGGTCGCGCCACAAGGCGCGCTCCGGCCGGAAGCGGATCTCGCGGTATTCCTCGTAGTTTAGGTCGAGGAGCCACTGCGGCACTCTGCGGGACGGATCTTCGTAGGGCCTGCCGGCAATCTCCTTGGCCCGCTGCACCACGTCTTCGAGACCGAATGCTCCCGCAGCACGTGAGCTGCTCGCGAGGAGTAGAACGCAGGCGAGGACGCACCGAGGCGGGAAACGGCGAGGGAGGCTCCACATGGGCGAGAGATTCCTGGCGAAGTCCCCGGTCGGCAACCCCTCTTAGCAGGCTTTCAACGCGCGGAGCCGAGCCCTACGCAGCAGGGGAACCTGGGGACTCACCCCACGGCACCTCGCTCGGACGCTCCCCCAGCAGACGCAGCACCGTTGCCCGGTCCAGCTCCTCGGTCTCGAGGAGCCGCCTCGCGAGGGACTCGAGACGATCCCGCTCGCGCGCAAGCAACGCCCTGGCCTCTCCGTAGCAGCGGCCGAGGAGCGCGACAGTCTCCTCATCGAGCGCCTGGCTGAGCTCTTCGGAATGCGGCGCCTGCTCGAGTCCTCCCGCCAGATAGGCGGGACCGCGGCGAGCCACCAGCGAGAGGTTGGGCGCCTTCTCGCTCATGCCATACACGGTGAGCATCTCGCGCACGATCTCGCTCGCCTTCTCCAGGTCGTCGGAGGCGCCCGTAGATACCGAGCCAAACACGACGTCCTCGGCCGCGCGACCTGCTAGCAGCACCCGGACGCGATCGAGTAGCTCCCCCCGCGAGAGGAGATAGCGGTCTTCGAGCGGCATCTGCAGTGTGTAACCCAGAGCACCGGCCGCGCGCGGGATGATCGAGATCTTTTGGACCGGGTCGCCGCCTGGGGTCATGTGACCCACCAGCGCGTGCCCCGATTCGTGGTAGGCGATCCGCTGGCGTTCTCCGGGCGTCACGATCTGGCTCTTCTTCTGCGGCCCGGCGATGGTCCGCTCGATCGCTTCCTGAAAGTCGGCCATGATGACCTGGCTTCGCGCTTCGCGGGAGGCCAGGAGCGCGGCCTCGTTGCATACGTTCGCGATATCGGCCCCGACCATCCCAGGTGTCTGAGCGGCCAGGGCGTTGAAATCGATGTCGTCTCCTAGGGGGAGCTTGCGACTGTGAATGTCGAAGATCGCCCGGCGCCCTGCCCGGCTCGGCCGGTCCACAACCACGCGACGGTCGAAGCGGCCCGGGCGCAGGAGCGCCGGATCGAGGACTTCGGGGCGGTTGGTCGCGGCGAGAATCACGACGCCGGATGATCCGTCGAAGCCGTCCATCTCCACCAGGAGCTGGTTCAGCGTGTTCTCGCGCTCGTCGTAGCC
>CAZTOE010000559.1:0-1519 GCA_964615045.1 uncultured Spirochaetales bacterium | reverse complement strand
CCGGTCGCGCGACTCGGGTCCGCGACGGGTCGAAACCTGGCTCCGAGCGCACGGCGAGCGCTTCGCCGCCGTTCGCTTCGCCCGCCACCTCCGCAACCGCGGCCTCGCCCACGCTCGCAACGGGGCCATCGATCTCTGCGGGGCGCCCTACGCCATGGTGCTCGACGCCGACAACCAGCTCTATCCGCGCTGCGTCGAGCGTCTGCTCGCGAGCCTCGAGGCTTCGGAGTGCGGCTTCGCCTACTCGATCATCGAGCAGTTCGACCAGCGCTCGGGGCTGATGGGAAGCAACAGCTGGGACGTCGAGCTCTTGCGGACGATGAACTATGTCGATGCGATGGCGCTCCTGCGCAAAGGCACCTGGGAACGCGTGGGCGGATACTCCAAGATGAAAGTCGGCGGCTGGGAGGACTACGACTTCTGGTGCAAGTGTGTGGAGGCAGGGATCGAGGGCCTCTTCGTTCCGGAGATCCTGGCCCGCTACCGCTTTCACCGGACCTCGATGCTCCACCACGAAACCAATGTCGCCGGCAAGCGCGACCAGGTCGAAGCGGAAATGCGCGAGCGCCATCCGTGGCTCGCACTTTGAGCGAACCCAGCGAGCGCCCCGGGGCGTCAATCGGGACTGCTTCTGCACCGGACGGTACCTCCGTCACCGTGTGCGTCAGCCTTTTCAACTACGGACACTACGTGATCGATTGTCTGGAGTCCGTCGCACACCAGACCCTCGAACCACTCTCGTTGATCGTCGTGGACGACGCCTCGACGGATCAGGGACCCGAGAGCGTCTCGACCTGGATCGAGGAACACCGCGGGCGTTTCACAGAAGCGACTTTGATCCGGCATGCGAGTAATCGCGGCCTCGCCGCCGCACGCAACCATGCAGTCTCGCGCGCCCGAACCCCGTTTGTCTTTATCCTCGACGCGGACAACCTGCTTTATCCACGCTGCCTCGAAGCCCTGTCGCGCGCCGCTTCGGCGGACGGCGTGGCCTTCGCCTATTCGATCATCGAACAGTTCGGGGAGGTGCGAGGTCTGCAGGGCTGTGACGGCTGGAGTCCCACCCAGCTGGCGCGGGGCAACTATGTCGACGCCATGGCCCTGCTTCGAAGGACCACCTGGGAGCGGGTGGGCGGCTACCGGGCGATGTCGACCGGTGGGTGGGAGGACTACGACTTCTGGTGTCGCTGCGTGGAGTCAGAACTCTCGGGCGTCCTCGTGCCCGAGATCCTATGCCGCTACCGGCTGCACGGGCGTTCCATGCTGCGGCGCTCGACGGATACGCTGCGGAATCACCTACGGGTGTGCGACGAGATCCGGGCCGCGCATCCTTGGGTGGAGCTCTGAGGGCCGCGGGTACCCCGCCGCGGCGGGGTTGGCGGCAGCACCCCGCGGTGCGCTGGTTGGCCGCACTGCCGGTACTCGGATCCGTACCGATCGGGCCGCTCAAAGATTGTCTGGACCGGATGCGCGCTCTACGCCTGCGCTGGGCGCAGCTCGAAGTGAGGCTGCGCTCGGG
>CAZTOE010000558.1:0-1524 GCA_964615045.1 uncultured Spirochaetales bacterium | reverse complement strand
ATGAACGAGTGGGTTCCCGTCGCCCATTCACTTCGCCCGCTGGTTCGAGCCCTTGGCCTTGCACCCCGCCATCGAACCTTTCCGGCAACCCGACCCCTGCTATCCCTCGACCGTATCTGGTGTCGGCCCATCGCCATGCTCAGCGACGTTCACGCTCATGCCACTGAACTTGCACGACAGGCATCGGATCACCTGCCGTTGCGCGCCGAGCTCCTGCTGTCGGAGTGCCCTGGGCGCCCAGGGTGACGCCCTAGGGCCCCCCGAGCCGATTTGATACGACATCCCTGGCTCTCATGGTCCGCGCCTTCTGCAATCGTGCTCGGAAGGGAGGGGCTCAGGGGCACGTGCGCCGATCGACCTCGATGGCCATCCCTCCGCTCGTTCGCAGCTTCTCCAGAATCTCGTAGGCAGCGAGCTTCGAGCGGATCTCTGCTTCGCTGTTGTGGGCAAGCCATTCCGGATCGATCTCGAGGCGCAGCACTTGTTCTGCGGTAGCGACTTGCAAGAGGAATACATACCCGCCGGTCTCAGGGTCCACGCTCGTCTCGATCGAAGTCTCCGGGAAGGCGCCCACGACATCCCGAACCGCTTCGCACTTGTGCTCGAGTTCGCTGTTTCCCATGGGCCGAGCTTAATCAAAGTCGAAGCCGGATGCTCGAAGTCGGCGAAGTGGCTTCTGTGGGATGAGTGGCTTCGAACAACGCTAGAGAAATTTGTACAAAGAACCGATCAACAAGCCGTGCGCGCGGGGTCGGCGACCGCTTTCGATGCAGTGACAAGTCTGTTGCTTTCGCCTCTCGGTTTTCGGAAGCTGGTATGTTCCTTGCTCTCTCAACTCCTATTGCGAATTCCTGCGATCGAGCGCCGCGTGACACAACACACGAACAGCGAGCCGGAGGTAGAAAGATGCTGGCGCACAATCGTCCCCTACTTCTGCGCGCCGCGCTGGTGGTCGCACTCGCGTGGCCGAGTTCGCGGACACTCGCAGGGCGTCATCCCAATCGACGCCGAGAGTCGCTTTGGAGATTCTGGACGAGCTCGTGACTATTCGGCTCGCGCGCAGTGCCAGCCTCGGGGTGCCCGAATTGCGGCCACGGAGGAGGGACGTGTCGATGCCCGCGCGCGATGTGAGTGGGGGTCCCAGGTCGACCAGACAGAAGGGAGAGGCAAGAGGTGACGCAGAAAAATGAACTTCGCAGTCGCGTCGAGGCGAAGCGGAGGCGGTTGGAGGCGAGAGTCGAGGAGTTGAAGGCCGATGCTACCGCAGCGGCCCGCAAGGAGAGGGAGGAGGCTGAGAGGGAATTGGCTTCGCTGCGTTCAACGCTGACCGAAGGGTGGGAGAACGTGACGGAGCGCGTGGCCAAGAAGCTCAATGAGTGGCTTCGCGACTGAAAGCCCGTTTCACGCATTCGGAGGGTGACGCGCCGGCTTTGATCAGGCAGCTGCCCTATTTCAAAGCTTTGTAGAAGCTACAAACTGCGCAGTTCCAGTGTCAAGTGAGTTCCAATGCCGTGCGCTCCTGAG
>CAZTOE010000557.1:0-1531 GCA_964615045.1 uncultured Spirochaetales bacterium | reverse complement strand
GATCCGCTTGTCGAAACGGCCGACCACCAGCTCCTGCTTGAACCGAGCGAAGGGCACGGATGGGAAGAAATAGTGCCCGTGCTTCTTGTCCACCATCATGTCGGCCAGACGCTCGCTCGCCCCGTTGAACGTGCCGAACATCCGCTCATCCTCAGAGGGGTCGATGTCCTCGGTCCATTGCCAGCGGGACCGATCCTTCTCATTCATCAGGCCAAGCTGCCACCGCCCGGCGCCTCCGGGATAGAAGATCACGTTGTCCTTTCTCTGCTGGCGCTTCTGCCCCGCGAAGGCCACGACCGTTGTGCCTTCTTTGGCGAGGACCTCAAAGGCGTACTCCACGGCCTTGTCGCTGGCCGTAATGGTGACCTTCTTTGGGGCGAACTCGCCCTTGCAGACTTCCGTGACGGCCATCACCGCGGTCCGTGCCTCTTTGTCCACCGAGGCAATTCTCATGCAAAGCACCATCTCGTAGCGCTCGAACAGGTGCTCCGGCTGCAAGGAAGGATTGACCAGGCCGACGGCGACCCGGGCCGGGAGGAGCAGCAGCGTCAGGGCGACCATGGTTGCTGCGGCGTGGCGCCGTGCCATTGTCTCAGTCCTCTTGCTTCCGCGGGCGTGCCTGCGCTGCCGCAAACAGCTCGTCGGGCTCGCCGTCATTGTCCTTGCAATAGAACACGTTCTTCCATTCCTTGCGAACGCTCATGTCGGCCAAATTGATGCCCCCGCGGTGAATATTGCTGAATTCGACGCCGTTGAGTTTCAGCGTGCCCAACAGCGCCATCTCGAGGGTGGACAGGCGCTCTTTGTCGTCCTGCACGTCCGGATGAATTCGGAAGACCAGGCGGGCCCTTTTGGGGTCCGCGCTGTGAACACCCAGCGAGCCCTCCGGGTGCACCTCCAGGCTCCTGCCGCCGAGGAACCGCTCGCCCCCGGGACTCAGAAGAAGAAACGCGTCCTTCGTCAACGGCCGTTCGGGCGTGCCGGCCTCGAGGGCGCCGTAGACGTCCAGGTCGGAGTGCTTCTTCCTCACCTTCCAGGTCTGGAACGTCGCGCCCGACAGCAGGACCATCCTGGCCTTGGGGGCGATGTCATTGGAGTGGCGGTTGCCGCCGTGAAACGAGCTGTCCGGCCCGATGATCATGACGCCGGAATTCACCTTCAGGCCGTCGCGGTTCCCCCATCCTCCGAGCAGCTCCACAGAGGCGTCGGCGGTCTTGCTGAACTGCGGCATCTTGTGCATGATGCGCTTGTTCCCGCTCTCGTTGCGCGCGAAGACGTGCCCGTCGCCGACGAAATGCGGCGACCGGACGTCCAGCACGCCTCGGGCCTGCACCCAAAGATTACCCGTCACGTGAAGCCCGGGGTTGACCTCAAAAGTGAGCTTGACGTTGCGGCCAATCGTCAAGTGACGCGCCTTGAGGACCCCGGTCACTGTGATCTCCCCACCCTCCTGCGAGCCGGGGAACAGCACGTCGGTGTTCGCATCCGGCGCGCTCTCGGTCCTCGTCTCGACCACGGTGATCGAGGTCGG
>CAZTOE010000556.1:0-1537 GCA_964615045.1 uncultured Spirochaetales bacterium | reverse complement strand
CTCCTCGGGCTTGTCGGCCACCACCGCCTCGGTGGTGATGATGTTCTTGGCGATAGAGGCCGCGTTCTGAAGCGCCGAGCGGGTGACCATGGCCGGGTCGATGATGCCGGCCTCGACCAGGTCCACGTACTCGCCCGAGTCGACGTCGAGGCCCATGCCGGTCTCCAGATCTGAGACCTTTCCGACCACGACGCTTCCCTCCAGGCCCGCGTTGTCGGCCAGCTGGCGAAGCGGCTCCTCGAGCGCCCGGCGCACGATCTTGGCCCCGGTGGCCTCATCGCCCTCCAGGCCCAGGTCGTCGAGCACCGAGATGGAGTTGACCAGCACCACGCCCCCGCCGGGCACGATGCCCTCCTCGAGCGCCGCCCGCGTTGCCTGAAGGGCGTCCTCGACGCGGTGCTTCTTCTCCTTCATCTCGGTCTCGGTGGCCGCGCCCACCTTGATCACCGCCACCCCGCCGGCGAGCTTCGCGAGCCGCTCCTGGAGCTTCTCTCGGTCAAGCCTGCGGTTGATGGCGTCGCGTTCGGCGAGCAGTTCGTCGAGCTCGGCCTGACCGCAGACGCTCCGCAGCGTGGTCTGAGCCAGCTGCGACGTCCCGTACAGGTAGTTCTCCACCTGGATCACTGACTTCTCGGGGTGAAGGACGCGGAAGTAGAGGACAGCGTTGACTTTCACCGACACGTTGTCGCGGGCGATCACCTCTTGCACGGGGACATCCATCACGATCTCGCGAAGGCTGATCTTGACCATTCGATCTACGAAGGGAATGATCCAGCGAGCTTGTCTTCGTTCTCGTTGGCGTCCGCCCTAACCATCCGCGGTCTCTGCTCGCAGACCCCCGACCTCCTCAAGTGCGGCATTCAGCAAGCGGTGGACGGACAGTTCGTCCTCCTTCCCAAGTGCTGCCTCGAGGAGCGCCCGTGCCTGTTCGACGGTGAAGCTGCGAATCACGAGTTTGACACGCGAAAGGCTCGCGGGGCGGTGGAGCTCTTCAACCTGCTGAGCCCCATCCATCACACGAGCCGCCGTGCGAACCTTCACCGCTACAAGGGCGAGCCCTACGCCGTCGCCGCCGACATCTACTCGCAGCCGCCCCACGTCGGGCGGGTCGGATGGACATGGTACACGGGGGCTGCGGGCTGGCTCTACCGCGCGGGCCTGGAATCAATTCTCGGATTCCGCAAGCAAGGCTCCGCCCTCCTCATCGACCCCTGCATTCCCCGCGAGTGGAAGCGCTTCGCGATTACCTATCGACATGGCAGCTCGCTCTACCGGATCCGCGTCGAGAACCCGAACGGAGTCTGCCGAGGCGTATCGCGGGTCAGTCCCGACGGAAGCCTCCTCTCAGGAGGAGCTCTCTTGCCCTTGTCCGACGACGGTTCGGAGCACTGCGTGGAGGTGGTGCTCGGATAGGCGCTTGTCGTCGCGATAGGACGAAGGATGGGAAGGAGCTAGGTCATGCAGATCCGAGTTGGCTACGAACTGATCTACGACTGCCCGCAGCCGACGCCGATGATCCTGACGCTGCACATCCATT
>CAZTOE010000555.1:0-1539 GCA_964615045.1 uncultured Spirochaetales bacterium | reverse complement strand
TTTCCGCCTCCTGGCGATGAACTGCGGCTCCCTCGGTGTCCCCCCGGCCCTCCGCGCGGGCCGCGAGCAGGCGGTGCGGCTCGGCGGAAAGCGGATCGATCTTCACGGCAATCCGCGCCGCCCCCGGCCACGCTCGTCCCAGCCGCACCAGTCCGGCGGCGAAGAGCTCCGCCGCGCCCCTTCGCAACACGAAACCGCGGTGAGCTATCAGCTGGCGAGCGAGCAGCCCATATTGCCGACCGCTCGTCATCCCTCGGCCTTCGCTTCCGCGAGGTTCGACACTACGGCCTGAAACTTCCCGTTCCGGCCGCGTTCGATGCGATCACAAACCTCGTATTCGATCGTGATCTCGGAGCCGAGCCTGGAGCGAAACTCGTGTTCGAGCTCCTGCTGGTCGAGGTCTCCAAAGCCGGGTCGCGGCACGAGCCGAACGACGATGCGCCCTTGTTCGGGTTGGAGGATCTGAGCTTCGCGTACCTGTAGGGCATCCTTGAAGATGTGATCCAGTCGGCCGATGCGGCGACCGTCGGGCAACAACACGTAGTCTTCGATGCGGCCGTCGATCTGCTCGAGGATGGGGCGCGACCGACCGCAAGGGCAGCGGGCATCGACGCAGAGCGTCGCGACATCTCCCGTCCGGTAGCGCAGAAAGGGCATCGCCCGGTTCGCAAACCCCGTGGAGATCACCTCGCCCCGCACCCAGCCGTCGCCCCGCTCGTGCGCGTCGATTTCCACGATCCCGAATTCGGTATCGACGTGGTAGCAACCTTCCGGGCATTGCAGCACGGAGACACTGAACTCGGAATTTCCGTACCGATCTGCGATGACCGCACCGGTGGCGCGCTCGATGCGGTCGCGATGGAAGTCGAGCAGCGTCTCCGAAGAGGGGAACACGGCACGCGGCGCAGACGCCTGGAGCTCGATCCCTTCGTCGATCAGATATTGCGAGATCAGCCCCAACGACGAGGGATAGCCTTGCCAGAAGCAGTATCCAGGGCGCTGCAACTCGGTGGCGTACGCGCGGAGCCACTCGGGCCGCATGTGATAGAGCGAAAAGGCCATACGAGCTCGCGCGCGGTCGTAGCGCCAGAACGGCGGTGTCTCCTGGCTCAGTGGAACGACGAGCTGCCCGCCGAACGAAGCGAAGCGATCGCCCAACCGGAATCCGTACCAACCCCGCTGTCGCCAGATCACGGCGTATTCCCACCCGAGCGACTCGCGAGTATGAAAAAGCTCGAGGGCGGTCCCCGTCGTTCCGCTCGAGTGACCGGGGATGATGTCACGTTGCGGAATCGCCTCACTGCGGAGATCGCGGGCTCGCGCGCGTACGGTCTCCTTGTCGAGGTACGGGATCTTTTCCAGGTCCTCGATGCGGCGGATCGAGTCGGGGTCGATGCCTTCTTGCGCGAATCGCTCCCGGTAGAAGGGGACCGTCCGCGCACACCACGCGATCATGTCACGCAACCGCTGCTGCTGGTCCTCGCGCACGGCATCGGCCCCTAGCAGGTCCGTGCGCTGGAGCTCGGCCAAAGCGCGTCG
>CAZTOE010000554.1:0-1542 GCA_964615045.1 uncultured Spirochaetales bacterium | reverse complement strand
GGAGGCTGGGGCAGGCGGAAACAGGTTTCGCGGTCAGCGCTTGGTCGCAGACTTCACCTTCTCGATGACCTTCTCCGTCGCCTTCTTGATGCCCCTGCCGAGCTTGGTCGCCTCCTCCTCGACATCGTCGGCGAGGTCTTCCACGTGCTCCTTGATCTCGCCGCCTGCGCGCTGGCCCTTGCCCTCGCGCTCGAGACCCTTGTCGCCCGTCAGCACGCCTACCGCTTCCTTCGTCCGTCCCTTCACCTGATCGGTCTTGCCGCCCATGTTTCTACCCTCGGCGCGCAACGTCGCGCGCTATTGCATACGACTCCATGCAGGAGTCCAAGCAAGCACCATGCACCTCTAGTAGACCACGTCGACGTGTCTGTGGAGAAAGGCGATCTGGTCGGCGACGAAGGCCTCGAACGCCTCTCCCAGGTAGGGAGAGAAGTGGTCCGTGTCGTAGGTCTTGAGTTCACCGAACGGCATCTTTTTCACCACCGAGGCTGCAGCTGCCGCGGGCGTGGTCTGGTCGTGTAGCGCCACCTGCACCAGCGTGGGGACCGGGATCCTGTCTGCAGAGCGCCCGGTGAGTAGTTCATCAACGAGAAGACGGAGCGGGCCGCAATGGACTGGTCGAAGTCGAAGCCTTTCGGAACCAGCCGCAGGTAGCCTTCGGCCTCCGGCGCGTTCATGAAGGCGACCGAGCCTGGCTTGGCGGATGCCGGGACATAGTGAAGGGGACATCCCAAGGAGCCCCATTGCCTGATCCCACGCACCATGGAGTGTCAGGCGCACCCCTCCTGCGATTCCCGATTCCCCGAAAGCAGCCCAAGCGTCGACATGCGGGACCTGAGCGATCACCGCTGCGATCTCTGGCTGCTCGCTCGCGAGCGCGAGCACGTGTCCGCCCGACATGCTTCCCGCCGATCACCGTGCGGTCGTGGCTCTGGGGAGCAGTGATCAGCAGGGTTCTCCGGTCCTCGCTGCCCAACATGCAGGCGGATGCCTTGTACGAACCCATGTGCACGTGATCCGTGATCTCGCCGCCTTCGAGGACGCGGTAGACGTGCTCGTGGGTCGTCACCCATACGCCCCCCTCCGCGTCGAGGCAGATCCCGTCCGGGGCGGATCCCGGAATCGTCGCGAACACCCGTCGGTTGGAGAGCGTGCCGTCACGATTCAAGTCGTAGGCGAGCAGGTTCGACCAGCCCGTGCTCGCCACGATGAGGGTTCCGCCATCGGGTGTGACGACAAAGCCATTCGGGAAGAGCACCTTCTCATCGGCGATCGACACGTTCCCGCCCGAGTCCACCCGGATGATCGGGCTGGGTACCTGGTCGAAGAGCCCCTTGGCTCCCTCCGGGAAGCTGAGGCTCCCGACGTAGCAGTCTCCGCTCTCCGTCCGAACCATGTCGTTGACCATGTTACAGTCAGTCGAGGCGACGTCGGCGAACTCGCTGAGTCGACCGCCATCCCACTTGAGGAGCTTCTTCTGGGTAATGGAGGAGATGACCATCGCCTCGCTGTCTCTGCTGAGGAAGCAGAAGCCCGAGACCA
>CAZTOE010000553.1:0-1574 GCA_964615045.1 uncultured Spirochaetales bacterium | reverse complement strand
GCACTGGATCGCTCGGTAGGCGCCCTCGAGGGACCCGCGCAGCATCTGGCGCCATTGGGCGGGCTCAACGTCCTCGAAAGGGCGTGCGCCCATCCTGCCACCTTCCGGCATCTGAATCTCCATCAGGTAGGCGTAGTCGACGGCGTTGTTCACCAGGACCTGCAGCCCACCCCACCTATCAACGATCGCCCCGACCGCCTCCGCGATCGACTGGTCGTCGGTGAGCGTAAGAGGCAGGGCCAAGCCTTCACTCCCAACGCTCTCGATCTCGTGGGTCACCTGCTCGGCGGCGTCGCGATTCTGGTGATAGCTGATTGCGACCCTCGCGCCCTCGCCGGCGAACGCCAGGGCGCTCGCACGGCCAATCCCGCGAGAACCGCCGGTGACGAACACCACCCGTCCGTCCAGCCCGAGGTCCATGACGGCCTCCCTCCTCGTCGCGCAGCCCGCCGCCGGCTAGGTCCAGATAGATGTTAACATTCAACGAACAGTAGGAGTCGCGAATGCGGATCGGCGTCGGTCTCCCAAACGCGGTACGAGGCCTCGGGGGCGAGGCTCTGGTGGAGTGGGCCCGCCGGGCCGAGCGGCGGGGCTTCTCGAGCCTCGTCACCACCGGGCGGGTGAGCTACCCGAACTATGACTCCCTCGTCGCGCTCGCAGCGGCTGCAGCCGTGACACGCCGTATCGAGCTCCTGACCAGCATCCTCATCGCACCGAGCCACGCGGCGGTTCACTTGGCGAAGCAGGCCGCGAGCATCGACCAGGTATCCGGTGGCCGTCTTACGCTGGGGTTCGGGGTAGGAGCCCGTCCGGAGGACTTCTCGTTGGTCGGTATGGACTTCGCGACCCGCGGGCGACGCTTCGACGAAGACCTCGCGCTGATGCACCGGGCGTGGGCCGGCGAGGATCTCGCGCTGGAGCAGCCCGTGTGCCCACCACCGGTGCGCGCGGGACGGATCCCAATCGTGTTCGGCGGCCTCCCCGATTTCGCCATACCGCGGATCCTGCGCTGGGGAACGGGCTATACGATCTCCGGCCTGCCGGCTGAGCTCCTAGCCCCGGTGGTCGCACCGGTGCGTGAAGCGTGGACCTCTGGCGGCAAGCCTGGCTCGTTGCGCGTGATCGGCACCGACTACTACTCGCTAGGAGATGACGCGACCGAGCGCTCTCGGGCTTGGTTGCGTGACTACTACGCCTACATGCCGGACCATCTCGACACGCTCGTCGAGGGAGCTGCTCGAAGCCCAACGGAAGTGCGCGAGCGCGTCCAGTCCTTCGAACGCGCGGGCTTCGACGACCTCGTGTTCGACCCCAGCGTCCCCGATATCAAGCAGGTCGATCGTCTCGCAGACGCGCTCGCGCTATGACGACAGTTGGCCGGTCTTCAATGGGTCCTCAACTCGTCGACCAAGGACGCGAAACATCGCGCAGCGATGAGCGGTGTTGTAGCGGGCGTTCCGCGGTGTTGGCTGAGTGGGGTCATCCTGCGGCGGTCTGAATCGCCGGCTCTAGGCGACGGCGATGCACCACAGATGCCAAGAAAAACAAATATAATAAAAAGAACCGTTTTCATA
>CAZTOE010000552.1:0-1581 GCA_964615045.1 uncultured Spirochaetales bacterium | reverse complement strand
GCGGGACGACGCGCCTCATTCGCGCTCGAGCACGAGCAGCGCCAGCGGCGCCAGCAGAAATGAGAGCAGCACGCCCAGCCCCACCGTCACTCCGATCGCCTGCAGCGCGGGGTGCCGCGACGCCGCCATGACGCCGAAGGTGAAGATGGCCGTGAGCGCGCAGAGCAGGATCGAGAGGAGGGCGGGTCCGAGCCCCCTTCCCCGCCTCGCTGCGTCCACGACGAACACCCCGTAGTCGACCCCCATGCCCGAGACCATCACGAGCGAGATCGCGTGCAGGAGGTTCGTCTCCGTGCGGAGGAGCGCGAACATCCCGACCAGCACGCCCACCGCCAGCGCCGAGGGGAGAAACGCCGCGACGGCGGGCCGCAGCCGCCGGTAGCGCGCGAGCAGGAAGGCGACGACGAGACCGTTGCCGACGAACAACTGCTTCAACGTCGTCGACCGGAAGGCGGCGTAGATTTCGTTCAGGAAGGTCTGCTGATCGAAGAAGTGGACGCCCCCGAGGTCGGTCACGGCAGCGCGCACCGTCGCTTCATTTTTCACGCCCTGGAGGTAGGTGATCGCGGCCGTATCCGGCCCGATCTTGACGAGGCTCGACCGCACGAGGTCGGCAAGCGGTGAGGCGACGAGAAGATCGTAGGTGAGAAAGTCCAACGGCCGGGCGGCGAGATCGCGCGAGAAGGGCTCGAAGGCGCCCCGCCGGAAGCCCGCTTCGGCGAAGATGCGGTCCACGCGCACGGAGAGGCCCCGCGCGGCTGCGGCCCTCACCGCCTCCCGGTTCGTTCGCATGAGCTCCTGCGACCAGAGGAAGGCGTGGAGCGAACGCACGCCCCCGAGCGCACCCGACGCGACCGCGCGCGTGAGGCGCGCATACACAGCGTCGTTCAGCGCCAGGGCACTCTCGCGGTCGTGGGCGACCGCAATCACCAGGCGGCCCGCCTCCTGCTGCGACACGCGCTCGCGCACGCGTGCATCCTCGGCCTGGAGCGCGGGGTCCATCCGCCAGAGCCTCGAGAGATCGTCGACCCAGTGCAGGCTCTCGGCAGCTGGTAGCGCGAGGAGGAGACAGATCCCGGCGAGTGCGACGAGCCAACCCCGATGCGCGGCCGCGCGTTCGACCGAGCGGCCGAGCGCTTCGGAGAGCCGCCCCGCGAGTCGAGGCGGCGATCCCGGCACCCCACACAGGCCCGGCAGCACGTAGAACGTGACCAGCACCGCCGTGAGCACGCCCGCGACAGCGAAGAGCGCGAGCTGGCGAAAGCCGCGGAAATCGGTGAGCCCGAACCCCGCGAAGCTTGCCATGGTCGTGAGGGCGCCGAGCCAGATCGAGCCGCGCACGCATCCCACGACGTCGCGCACGGCCGTGCCGCGCGCGGCGAGGATCAGGTGCGTCAGGAGACAGATCGGGTAGTCGATCGCCACGCCCACGAGCGCGGCGCCAAAGCCGAGCGTGATCCCGTCGATTCGGCGGAACACGAAGATCCCGGTGGCGATAGCCACGAGGATCCCGGCGAACACCGGCAGGGACGCGAGGAGAAAATATTGTGGCGAGCGGTAGAACGCGAACACCAGGCCGGC
>CAZTOE010000551.1:616-1597 GCA_964615045.1 uncultured Spirochaetales bacterium | reverse complement strand
GGCCTGCTGCTGCTCGGCGCGAGCGAACATCTCGGCGGTTCCCAGGAGCTCTTCTCGACCGTCGACACTCGCTGGAAGCTCTTCCGGCGCAACGACTCCATCGCGACCCAACCGCGCGTCCAATGGGCGCTCCCCTTCACGGCGAGGACCGAGGGGGTGCCTCCGCTCCCTGAAGGACCGCGATTCGACCTGGCGGAGACGATGCGCACGTGTCTCGCCGAGCGCTTTGGACCCCCGTCCGTCGTCGTCGACCTCCGCGGCCAGATCCAGCACACCCACGGCCACGTCGGGCCCTATCTCGGGCTGGCCCCCGGCCGCGCCAACCTGAACGTCGTGGAGATGGCGCGCGAAGGCCTGCGGACCCCGCTCGCCTCCGCGCTGCGCGAGGCCGCAGACGCCGGCGGCCTTCCCGTTCACAGGAACGTTCGCTTGAAGGCCGACGATCGCGAGCACTCGTTGCTCCTGACCGTGGGGCGCATCGAGGATCGTCGCCTGCCCAGCGCGCTGCTTCTCGTCTCCTTCGAGGCGACCCCGCCTCGGAAGGCGAGCAGGGAGGCGCGCGAGCCGCGCCGCGAAGCGAGCCGACCCGAGCAAGCGCAGATGCAAGAAGATCTCCAGAACATGCGCCACGACCTGCAAGCCACCATCTCCGAGCTGCAGGCCTCCAACGAGGAGCTCGCTTCGGCGAACGAAGAGGTGCAATCGGCGAACGAAGAGCTCCAGAGTACGAACGAGGAGCTCCAGACCTCCAAGGAGGAGACCCAATCCCTGAACGAGGAGCTCCAGACCGTGAACGCCGAGCTCACGGAGAAGCTCCGAGGGCTCGAGCAAGCGAACGACGATCTCCTCAACCTGATGAGCAACATCGAGATCGCCACCATCTTTCTCGACAGCCAGCTCCGCGTGAAGCGCGTCACGCCCCAGGCCCGCCCCGTGGCGCGCCTGATCGGGAAGGCACGACGTGTCGGCGCCGGCGACTTC
>CAZTOE010000551.1:0-606 GCA_964615045.1 uncultured Spirochaetales bacterium | reverse complement strand
CCCGCAGCGTGGCGCGCCTGATCGACGGCGACGTCGGGCGCCCGCTGGCCGATCTCGCGACGCTGCTCGACTATCCCGATCTCCTCGCCGACGCGGGGAGCGTCCTTGCGACGCTTCGGCCCGTCGAGAAGCAGGCCGCCGCGCCCGGCGGCATCTGGTACACGGTGCGGATCCGGCCCTATCGGACCGCGCGCAACGCGGTGGAGGGCCTGGTGGTGACCTTCGTCGACATCACGGAGACCAAGCGCGCCGAGCGCAACCAGGCCGCGCGCTCCCTCGCCGAGAGCATCATCGACTCCCTGCGCGAGCCGTTTCTCGTGTTCGACCCGAGCCTCCGGGTGGTACGCGCGAACCAGGCCTTCTACCGGACGTTCGGCGCGTCTCCCGCCGATACCGAGGGACACGCGCTCGACGAGCTGGGCACGGGCCAATGGCGCACCCCGCCGCTCCGGAACCTCATGGAGGCCACCCTGCGCGGCGGAGCTGCCTTCGAAGGCTTCGAGATCGTTCAGGAGCTTCCTGGCACCGGACGAAGGCGCATGGTGCTGAGTGGTCGCCCGGTCTCCCAGGGCGACGAGCCCCCCCCCCTGATCCTGCTCGGCATCC
>CAZTOE010000550.1:0-1598 GCA_964615045.1 uncultured Spirochaetales bacterium | reverse complement strand
CCGCCATCATGTAGATCGAGTTGAAGCTCGGGGCGCGAACTTCGCGCCCTTCCCGATCGAAGCCGCTCTCGGAGGAGATGTTTTCCATCATCTGGCCCGAAATCTTCTCGGTGGCCTCCGCCCAGATGTCGATCACCTTGTTGTAGCGCTCCCCGTCGGTGATCAGTCCCTCCTGGTACTGCTGTTCGATCTCCCGAACCTCGTCGTTGGCCTTGCCGATGATCGCGTCCTTGTCGGTGGGAACGGTCATGTCGTCGACACAAAAAGAGATCCCGGCCTTGGTGGCGTACTGATACCCCAAGGTGCGCAGACGGTCCGCAAGGATCACGGTGGCTTTGTTGCCGAGACGCCGGTACGCCTGATCGATCAGCTCGCCGAGCGCCTTCTTGTCCATCACCTTGTTGATGATTTCGAAGGGAATCTCGCTCGGAACGGTTTCGGCGAGAAGGACGCGACCGGTCGTCGTCTCGATCTTTGCCCCGTCCATGCGCACAAGGATCCGGGCGTGCAGGTCGAGCTCCTCCGCATCGAAGGCGGCCACGACCTCTGCCGGGCTCGAAAAGCGCCCGCCCTCCCCTTTGGCACCGGGTCGTTCGCGGGTCATGTAGTAGCAGCCCAACACGATGTCCTGCGTGGGGCCGATGATCGGCCGACCCGTCGCGGGCGACAGGATGTTGTTGGTCGACATCATCAGCACGCGGGCCTCGATCTGCGCTTCGATGGAGAGCGGGACGTGAACCGCCATCTGGTCGCCATCAAAATCCGCGTTGTAGGCTGCGCACACCAAGGGGTGGAGCTGGATCGCCTTTCCGTCGATGAGTTGCGGCTCGAACGCCTGGATCCCGAGCCGGTGGAGCGTCGGGGCGCGGTTGAGCATCACCGGGTGTTCCTGGACCACCTCCGCCAGGATGTCCCACACCTCGGGGCGCTCTTTCTCCACCATCTTCTTGGCCGCTTTGATGGTCGTCACATAACCGCGCTGCTCGAGCTTCGAGTAGATGAAGGGCTTGAAGAGCTCCAACGCCATCCGTGTGGGGAGGCCGCATTGGTGCAGGCGCAACTCAGGCCCTACCACGATCACCGAGCGGCCGGAGTAATCCACCCGCTTGCCGAGAAGATTCTGGCGGAACCGGCCAGACTTCCCCTTGAGCATGTCGGAAAGCGACTTCAGCGGACGCTTGCTCGGCCCCGTGATCACGCGCCCGCGCCGACCGTTGTCGAAGAGCGCATCGACCGCTTCTTGCAGCATCCGCTTCTCGTTCCGGATGATGACCTCGGGTGCGTTGAGCTCCTGGAGCCGCTTGAGGCGATTGTTCCGGTTGATGACGCGGCGATAAAGGTCATTCAGGTCGCTGGTCGCGAAGCGCCCACCGTCGAGCGGCACCAGTGGTCGCAGATCAGGCGGCAGTACGGGAATCACCTCGAGGATCATGTTCTCGGGGCTGTTGGTCGACTCCCGAAACGCGTCGAGGACCTTGAGACGCTTGGCAATCTTCTTGCGCTTTGCCTCACTGGTGGCATCGCGCATCTCGACGCGCAGGCGCTTGCATTCGTCCTCGACCTCGAGACTGCCGAGCATCTCGCGAATCGCCTCGGCG
>CAZTOE010000549.1:332-1625 GCA_964615045.1 uncultured Spirochaetales bacterium | reverse complement strand
GCCGTGAGAAGTGTGTTGTGCGACGATGCCTGGCCACGCAACGAAGCCGAGACGAGGGACGACGGGCGAACGCGCATGGTGGCAGTCCTCGGTTCCGCGGAGGAGAGCTCGGATCTCCGGCAGGCCGACTTCGGCAACCTTCACGCCGAAGGCGCACCCCCGCAACCGACCCATGGTACCCCAGGTCCCCAGCCCGCACCATCCGCGCGCGGTACCGCGCGATAGGACACTGGCTTTATCCGGAGTGCTCAGCGCGTCGGGTCGTGGCGTCACGAAGGCGCCGCCGCTGAGCACTCCGGATAGAGGGGCCTGGACCAAGCCGCCGGTGGAGGCGAGTGACCGCTATGGGGATTGCTCGGAAGCCGGTGTGGGGCTGCGTGTTGAGACGAGCGGGCCATGGCCGCGCGGGAGGCGGTGCGAATGAGCTTGGCGAGCGGGCGAGCGCGCTCTGGGGGAGCGGCTGGCGACGGCTTGGCGTGGGTTGCTGGGGAGCCCGGAGGATCCTCGGCTTCGCTGCGGGCCGTATCGAGTACGGACAGCGGTCGCGCGTCGACCCGAGAGTCGATCGCTGTATCCGGACCAGCAGTCGGCGATCACATGCGAGTGGATCACGAAGAATCGATGGCGCGCGGTTCCCGAGGAATGTCGCGAGTGAGCAGCCGGGCGCCACATCGCGGACAAGTGTGTAGGTCGGTGCCGGTCGCTTGGAAGTAGAGCTCCTCGACCGGGCGTGCCGGCTCGGGCGCGGTGGGTTTCGCACCGAGCAAGGCTCGACAGGTTGCCAGATCACGTGCCTTGGTGGCGCTGGCAAGGAAGCCGTAGTGACGAATGCGAACGAAGCCCTTGTCGACGACGTGGAGCAGGAATCGGTGGATGAACTCGTCGAGGGTCATCGTCGTGGATTGCTTCCGGTCTCGCTTGCGGTCCCGGTATCGAAGGGTGACGTGCGTGTCGGTGACTTGCTCGATCCGGCGGTTGGAGATCGCAATGCGATGTGTGTAGCGCGACAGGTACCGCAGCACTTGGTCAGGGCCCGCGAACGGTTTCTTCGCGTAGACGATCCAGTCCTTCTGGCAGAGATCTCGGAAGAACAGCGCTCGGCCGTCGGGGCTGCGGAGATGTTCAAGACCTTCCGGGAGCTCGAGCTGGTCACGACAGAGCAGGGCGTCGGTCGCTGCCACGAACTTGCCGCGGTACACCTTGCTCAACGCGCGCACCGGAAACAGGAACTCCGGGCTCGATGCCGTCCACTGGCTTTGATCCGGCGCGAGGGCCCCGCCCGCGATCACGCAG
>CAZTOE010000549.1:0-322 GCA_964615045.1 uncultured Spirochaetales bacterium | reverse complement strand
CTGATCCCAGGTGTGCAGGATCAGGGTGAAGCCGAGCTTGCCCCCGAGGTTGTTGCGCCCGAACTCCTTCAGCGTGTCGGAGACGACCTCGAACAGGGTGGCGAACATGGCCTTCTTGTTCCACAGCACGAGCGGATTGAGCTGGTGCGGCAGCGTGAAGACCAGGTGGAAGTACGAGACCGGGAGGAGGTCTCGTCGCCGATCTTCCAGCCAGCGTTCCTGGGCCAAAAACTGGCACTTCGGGCAGTGGCGATTGCGGCACGAGTTGTAGGAGATGCGCTCGAAATCGCACCGCTTGCAGTAGTGGAGGTGGCCGCCGAGC
>CAZTOE010000548.1:0-1639 GCA_964615045.1 uncultured Spirochaetales bacterium | reverse complement strand
TTCGGTCTGGCATACGGACCGTGAAGTCGCGGAATCCGGCATTGCGGAACGCCTTCGCATAGGCCGTGACCGAGAGGTAGTAGTTCTCGATCTCGATCGTCGAGTCCTCCACGTAGCACGTGAACCGAATAAGCGCTCCCTCGTACACGCGATCCTCAACGGAGACGTCGAATCCGTACTTGCGGTAGTCCGGCCGGTCGAACGTGTACAGGTCCGGGTTCGTTGTCAGCGTCACAAACCGACCGCCCGGCTTGAGCAACCGGGCCAGCCCTCGGCACATCTGATCCAGTTCGCCGCGATCGTGCGCCTACACGAGCAGCCAGGAGGCAACCGCCAGGTCACAGTCGCGCTGGGGCTCGGTGGCCCGGGCGTCCTCCACGGCGTACTCCACGCCCAGCGGGTTCTTCGCTTCCTCCGCCTTCGCCAGTTCGATCATCCGCTCGGAGACGTCGGTCCCCAGCACCTCCGCGGCGCCGGCCTGTCGCAGCTTGCGGGTGAAGAACCCCTCCCCGCAGGCCACGTCGACGACCTTCTTGCCCGTCACGTCCCCCACGAGCTTCATCAGCGAGTACGCTTCGATCCGCGACCGCCAGGGGCGCTCCTTCTCCTTGCGATACTGCTCCGCGATCTGGTCGTAGTCGGTCGTCATCTCGGGCGGTCCTGTGGTGCGGAGGTCGTGTTTGACGAGGAATTCAGAGAATTCATAGCACGGCGCGAGGGCTCGCATTGACGCAAGGTCCTGTTGCAAGAAAGGCGCGGCCGGCAGTGACGATATTGCACCTGTTTTACACCCGACTACACCGACCTCGCGTAAATATTTGAAATTGTTGGCGCTCCCTAGGGAAGTGGGCGGGTGGAAGAAAGTCAATAGGTTGGGTGCACAAACACCTGTGCCTGTCGCAAAATAGATCTGCAGCAACTGGTGATGGAATGATGGCACCAATGTTGAGCCCGACAGAGATGAGACAGCTGGAATCGCCATGTGGTTTCGCCTGCTCGTCCTTGCCGTTCTCCTGCTTACCGGCATTGCCCTCGCCGGCGCCAAGGATCTCGCCGGCGCCAAGGAGAAGGTCGCAGTGCTCGCTCCATCTGGGCTGGTGTTCGTGATTGACGAAGGGAGCAACGAGCTAGTCGCCCAGAACGCCGACGAACCCTGCGGTCAACCGGACCTTGCGCATAAAGCCGCGCAAGGCCGGTTACCTTGAACGTTACGCTGCCATTCGAGGAGCTTGGTTTTGCGTGCGGCCAGGCGGTCCATCAAATCCTTGCGCAGCACGAGCGCGAGGAACGTGCAGAACACGTGACCACGGATACTGGCATCGGTTTTGTGGAGGCCAGAAGATTGCGATAGCGCAGCACGGCCTGTAACGCCGAGAGCCTGATGTTGGTGCGCAGCACGAAGATGCCATCGAAGCGAGCATCGGCTTCGACCTTGACCCGATCGTCACGAAGCGATCGCCCGCGGTGGTCTTCACGAAGCGGCGGAAGCCTACCAACCGGCGATTGAGGCTGCTTTGGGTCAACCTCGACCGTCCCGACCATCCTTCGACGGTCAGCTATCCTATCGATCGGCTACCGAACCGCCAGCTCCGGATCGCATGATCGCGAACCGACGCGATTGGCACTCTTCGCCAATTCG
>CAZTOE010000547.1:0-1644 GCA_964615045.1 uncultured Spirochaetales bacterium | reverse complement strand
TTCGATATTCGGTGTACGAAATTCGGTCTTCCGATTGAGTGTTTCGAAAGCGATGGCTCGGAGGCGAACATTCAACTGACCGACCGCAGTGATGAGCAGGACGAGATTTGGGATGTCCACGTTGATGCCACCTATCACTATAACGTGCCGCGCCAGGACCATCTGACGTTCAATTTTGGTCACTCGTACCAGATCCTCGGAACCTTCGATCGGGACCAAGGCGTCACTATGGACAGCTCCAATACAGCAGTGTTCCAGGTGAGGTCGCTCACTCCTGGTGTCACCATCCGGCCCGTTCCGGTGCCCGAGCCCGAGCCCCCCGGAGTCGCCTTGGCCGTAGGGTTGACGATGCTCGCCATCGTGAGACGGCGGCGGCACTAGCACGGCGTCTTTCTGCGACAGGCGCTGGGTCAGTAGGTCGCCAAGAGTCGATCGGCCGGTCATCGCAACCGCTCCCCGCCGTTCCAAAAACGGTCGAATTTGTAAGCCGTGGACTAGGTCTCGAACAACACCCTGGCCGGGAAGTTGGAAGGTGCGATCGTGCCCACGGTGCGAGGAGTTTTGCAAACGACGGAGGCTTCTGGGTCCCACCACGGATTCGAGGGCGTCAGGACTGCTGGTCTCGCAGATACTGGCGCAAGTCGGGAACGTCCTGAGTAGCACGATCAAGCCCACACAGGTTCAACAGCTTCGCCCGCGTCGAGGCCACGGTGGCGAGGCGACTCGCCAGACCGCTTTGGTCGGGGTCCCGCAGCAGCAGACCCATCAGAAGCTGCCCAGCGACGCCCAGGCGCACGAACTCCCGTAGCAGGGCCAACCGCTGCGGGCTCACCTCGTTCTCGCCTCCAAGGGCATCGAGGACCTCGAGCATCTCGCCGCGAGCGGCGTTCACCACGGCGTGTAGCTCTGGGCGCACGACGCCCTTCGCCTCCCACAGTTCGAGATCGCGCGGCAACGGCTGGCGACGGCGGGCTTCTTCACGCTTGCGCTCGTGAAACCGCTTGACGCCGCGACCGATGCGACGCCGGTGCTCCGCACTGAGTTGCTTCGGGGCCGTCATCTAGCGCCGCTCCCCGAGGGTTTCGTCGTCCGAAACCGCGCGGTGTCGGGGCCCAAGTTCGAAGCTGGGTCGGGAATCCAGCGTTGCGAGGGGGTGGGCGCGAAGCGCTTCGATCTTGGGGCAGATTGCGCCTGGCGGGGGCGGTGTGTTGACGAAGGGTTCCTTTCCGTCGGATACGCCGGCCGCGGCGGAGATAGCAAGCATCGCCGCTCCTGCAATCGAAGGCAATCGATCCGTTCGCTGCATGGCGGGTAGGCTAGCGCTTCGCAGGCGTCAGAACCGAGCCGAGGGCCGGTTCCTCGCGACGCTGTTCAAGCGACCTCGTGCAAGGTCCCGCACTAGACCGGGGCGATCGGGAAGCTGTGGGACGAGGTGCCCGTTCACGCAGACTCGACTGTTCCATAACCTCCCTTCTCAAACTGGAGGAGGCAGATCCCGTGTCCGAAGGGATCGCGAATCGTGACGTAGCGGCAGGGCACTTCTTGAACCACTTCCCCGTTTGTCGTCGCTCCGGCAGCCAAAGCCCGTTCGAGGGCCGTTTCGAGATGTTCGACGACCACATCAAGGTGAACGGGAGTCCAATG
>CAZTOE010000546.1:0-1649 GCA_964615045.1 uncultured Spirochaetales bacterium | reverse complement strand
GGACCGGCCCGCTTGTTTGGAGCGGTGGCGTTTCCGGCATGGCGAGGACAAACGTGAGATTGCCCCGACGACAGATTTTGATCGTGTCCCAACGCTTGGTGTAGGATCGCTGACCTTCGGAGAGGTCCGAGCCTGATCAGGTTGCCGCGGCGGACAGCCTGACGGTGGGATTGTCGGTGAGGCGGGCGATGGTTTCAAGGCTCATATAGCGCCGCGCGACGGTCCACTCGTCGTTGGTCTCCAGCATCAGAGCGCCGACGAGCCGGATGATGGCTCCGTCATTGGGAAAGATCCCGATGACGTCGGCACGTCGCTTGATCTCGCGGTTCACCCGTTCGAGTGGGTTCGTAGACGAGATTTGCGCCCAGTGCTCGCGCGGGAAGTCCATGTAGGCGAGAACGTCGTCGCGTGAGGCGTCCATGAAGGTGCCGAGCTTTTCGATCTTCTCGCGCAATGCGTCGGCGACCGTGTTCCACTGAGCTTCGGCGTCGGCCTTGGTCTCTTGGGCGAAGATCGTCTTCAGCATCGCCGCCACGGCCGTGCGCTGCTTGGCCGGGGCGTGTGCCAGCGCGTTTCGCACCCAGTGAACGCGACATCTCTGATGGGTGGCGTTGAACACTCGGCGCGCGGCGGCCCGCAACCCCTTGTGGTCGTCGGCGATCACCAGCTTCACGCCGCGCAGGCCGCGGTCGGCGAGGCTGCGCAGGAAATCGGTCCAGAAGGTCTCGGCCTCGGACGGGCCGGTGGCGACGCCCAGCACCTCCCGCTTGCCGTCCTCGTTGACCGCCACCGCCACTATCACCGCACGGCTGACGATGCGGCCGCCCTCGCGCACCTTCAGATAGGTGGCATCGAGCCAGAGGTAGGGCCACGCACCCTCCAAGGGGCGGGTCAGGAAGGCGTTCACCCGCTCGTCTATCTCGCCGCAGAGGCGGCTGACCTGGCTCTTGGACATGCCGCCCGCGCCCATGGCCTTCACCAGGTCGTCCACCGAGCGGGTGGAAATGCCTTGAACGTAAGCCTCCTGGATCACCGCAACCAAGGCCTTCTCCGCCGTCCGCCGGGGTTCGAGGAAGCTTGGCAGATAGCTCCCCTTGCGCAGCTTGGGGATCTCCAGCGCGATCCGCCCCGCACGGGTGTCCCAGTCCCGTTCCCGGTATCCGTTGCGCTGGACCTCGCGCAGTGGCGACCGCGCGCCCTTCGCAGCACCCGTGCGCAGTTCCACCTCAAGTTCCATGATCCGGTCGGCCGCGAAGGCCAGCATCTCGCGCACCAGATCTCTGTCGGCCTGCTTTTCAACCAGCTCGATCAGCGCCATTCTCTCGTCGGTCATCGTCATCTCCGTTCTCGGTTCAAGGTCTCGCAACCCGAACCTTCTCCGAAGATCGACGATGACCGCCAGCGTCGCCACCGGCCGCGCGCTGCGCTACGCCGGGGCTCCGCGCGCGGCCTCCTACACCAACCGTTGGGACACAGCCGACGGGGGCGACCCTACTTCAGCTCGGTCCCTAAACGACCCAGCTCTTGCCGATCCGTCCCCCGCCGCTGTCCGGCATATTTGGTGTGCCGGACAGCGGCTCCCTTTTCGCAAGGGAACCAGAAGAAGTCATAAGACAAGATCTTCGGCGGCAGCCCTTAGCCGCGTCCCG
>CAZTOE010000545.1:0-1652 GCA_964615045.1 uncultured Spirochaetales bacterium | reverse complement strand
TCTTCCGTGGCATTGAAGCGCGTGTAGCCGTTGTCCCACATGTATTGGAGCAATGGGGTAATCCAATCGACGGCCACCTCTGAGCCGCGCGGAAAGTTCGCTGCTGCGATTTGTGGCCCGCCCAACATCGCCATGTTCGGGACCCCGTTTACGAGGATTCCGAGATAGGTGAGCGGCCCATTGGCCCACTTGTCGCGGAGCTTTTCCCCACCGATTCCGCGTATATCGACATGGTCGTACGCGCCAGTAAACGCGTCGAATCCGGTCGCGTAAACAATGACGTCGAGTTCAAAATCGCGGTCCGACGTGCGCAACCCGGTCGGTGTGATCCGCTCAATGGGGGTTGCGCTCACGTCGACGAGTTCGACATTGTCGCGGTTGTAGGCCTCGAAGTAACCCGTCTCGAGCGGCAGCCGCTGGACACCGAAACCGTGGTCTTTGGGGATCAACTTCTCCGCCACCTCCGGATCGTCCACGCGCTGGCGGATCCGCTCGGCGATGTACGCCGACAGCTCCGCATTCGCTTCTTCATCGGTGAAAATTTCGGGGAAGTTCGCCAAATGGATGCCAAAGCCGGGTTCGCCGTAGAGACGGTCCCAAAACTCGCGGCGCTCTTGTGGCGTGACATCGTAGAAGCTTCTGGGATCCGGTGCGTGTTCGAAGGCAGCAGGAGATTGCGCGCAGGCCGCGAAGATCTCGTCGTAGCGGGCGCGGATTGCGTTCATGTCTTGTTCCGTGATGGGTCCGTTGTTGAGTGGGGCGGCCCAGTTTGCCCGACGCTGAAACACCGTTAACCGGCTCGCTTCCTGTGCGACTTCAGGGATGATCTGGATCGCCGTCGCGCCGGTACCGATAATGCCAACTCGCTTGCCCTTGAGATTCAAAGGCTCGTGAGGCCACTCGGCCGCGTGAAACGAGATTCCCTCGAAATCATCCATCCCCTCGATTTTCGGAAGGGTGGGCGTGGAGAGAGGGCCCATCGCGGAGATCACGAAACGCGCCGACAGCTCCCGCCCGTCGCGGAGCGAGAGATCCCAGGTGTCCGTCTCCTCGTCGAAGACCATCGCTTCGACGCGACAGCCGAACTGCATGTGCTCTCGCAGATCCAGTTTGTCTACCACGAAGTTCAGGTAGCGTAGTGTCTCGGGCTGGGGTGAGAATCGCTCCTTCCAGTGCCACTCATCCAGCACTTCCTGAGAGAAAGAATAGCCGTACGTGTAGCTCTCGGAGTCGAAGCGCGCCCCGGGATAGCGATTGTTGTACCACGTGCCCCCCAGACCGTTGTTCGCGTCGAGCACCGTCGCACGCACGCCGAGATCGAGAAGTCGCTTGAGCTGGTAGATGCCGGAAACTCCCGCGCCGATCACGATGACTTCGTAGTCGTAGGGTGCCGCCTGAGCATTGGTCCGGGTAGGCGGTGTCATTGTTGTGGCCATGGGTGTTCTCCTCGGTATCAGTCGCAGTGTTCCAAACAGTACCATCACCCGCGTGCCGAGGAGACGCAATCCCTACGGCATTGCAGCCGGCCGCTACCATGGAATGCCTAGAGCCGGCGTGATTGTGCGCCCTGACGAGACCTAGTGAATGTCGGACTGATCTAGTCCTGCACGTCGACCTGTGCGTATTCGAGAACGGTGCCGTCGGGGTCTCGA
>CAZTOE010000544.1:0-1657 GCA_964615045.1 uncultured Spirochaetales bacterium | reverse complement strand
TCGAGGGCCTGCCCTATGAGCATGATGCAGATCGGGCGCATCACAGAGAAGGGCTGCTCAAGGCAGGGCTCCCGAAGACCTGAAAAGCACCTGATGGAATCGCTCCCGGCAAGCTGGACGGACCCCTGACTTGGACGCCGTCAGCCATCCAAAGGAAACCCGCCATGGGATCCCCGCTGAACGATCCGAAGCTCGAGGCTTTCCTCGATCACCTTCACGCGCAGAGTGACGCGCAGAACGAAGAGATGAACGCATACTTCGCCCAACGAGCAGAGAAAGGCACGCTCGACGGGCCGAGGTTCGACGACGACACGCACCGCTTCTTGTCCGACAAGATGGTCGCCCTGGATCGGGAGAAATCGCTGTTCTGTTATCAGCTGTGTCGCGCTCTTCAGGCAACGCGAGTGGTGGAAGCGGGTACCTCATACGGGATCTCCACGCTCTATCTGGCAGCCGCGGTGCGCGATAACGGTTTGGAGAACGGCGTCGTCATTGGAACGGAGTACGAACCCCAGAAAGCGAAAGCGGCACGTGCGAATTTTCGGCAAGCGGGGCTCGAGCGTTACATCGAGCTCCGCGAGGGAGATCTGCGCAAGACGCTACAAACCGTCCCTGGCCCGATCGATTTTCTGCTGCTCGACATTTGGGACGTCGCTTTGCCCGCCTTTGAGCTAGTAGCGCCACACCTGCGCCGAGGGGCCATCGTGGCTTGCGACAATACGGCTGCCTTCGCCGACCACTATCGCGACTACTTCCAGTTCATCGACGACCGAAGGAACCAGTTTCGCACCATGACGGTCCCCTTCGACGGCGGCCTCGAACTCACCGTGAGAATCTGACTCTGGGGTCCTTCGACAGCAATGCGCTTCGAACGGCTACTGGAGATCATGCCGACCGGGCTCCACGATCGGGATCGCGGAGCGCGCGCCCGCTGAACCCATTTCCCTTTGACAACTGCTAGTGATTCGGCAGAAGCTAACGAAACTGGGAGGGAGCAATATGATTGTGCAGCGTGCCTCGGCGGGCGAGAAAGCTTTCGTCATCACGATGGACGAACACACCGCGTTCGCCGGCGAGCTGGCACGAGCATTCGGAAATGACAACTTCCAACCCGTGGAACCTCGGGACCTGATGCTGTACGTCATCGATCACCACGACGCGGGTTGGAAGGACCTGGACGCAGAGGCGCCTTGTGACCCTGACACGGGTCTCCCCTACCACCTGGTCAGGACTCCCATTGAGCGCATCCTCGAAACCAGCTCGGCGTCTCCTGATTTCAACAGCCGCCGTCATCCCTACTGTGGGCTGATTTCGAGCATGCACAGCTGGGGGCTCTACAACGGTCGCTACGGGATGTCGGAGATGGTCCTTCTGGACAAGCTCGCGGCTGAGAATCGGACGATGGCCGAAACCATGCTAAACGCTGAACTGTCGCGCCAGGAGAAACTCAAGAAGCAACTGGAGGCGAGTCCTCAGACAAGGGCATGGATTGACGAAACACACCTGTTCCAGAACTACAAACAGCTGCAATTCTTCGACACGCTCGCTCTCTACTTCAATTGTACTCCAGAAGACGAGCGCGCAGAGGCAACGTTCACGCACGTCCCCAGGAACGCAAGCGACGATACGGAGGTTCAGGTCCGACCAGTGGGAGACT
>CAZTOE010000543.1:0-1659 GCA_964615045.1 uncultured Spirochaetales bacterium | reverse complement strand
AGGCGGAGCGGGATGGGGGACGCCGACCGGGCCTGACGACCGACGAGCGCGCGCGGCTCAAGGATCTGGAGCGTGAGAACCGTGAGCTGAGGCGGGCGAACGAGATCCTGAGGAAGGCGTCGGCCTATTTTGCCCAGGCGGAGCTCGACCGCCGAGCAAAGTGATGGTGTCGTTCATCGACGATCACCGGGTTGCGTACGGAGTCGAGCCGATCTGCGACGTGATTCCGATCGCTCCATCGACCTATTACGCGCACAAGGGCTGGGAAAGAGACCCGGAGTGCCGATCGGCCCGGGCCCAACGGGACGAGCAGCTGCGCCCTGAGATCGAGCGGGTGTGGAAGGAGAACCGCGAGCTCTACGGGGTGCGGAAGGTGTGGCGGCAGCTGAACCGGGAAGACATCCCGGTCGCGCGCTGCACGGTCGCCCGCTTGATGCGGGAGCTGGGCCTCAAGGGCGTGAGCCGTGGGAAGCGGTTCAAGCGGACGACGACCGCCGAGCCTGGAGCGGAGCGACCGCTGGACCTGGTGGACCGCGACTTCACGGCGGATCGTCCAAACCAGCTGTGGGTCGCGGACCTCACCTACGTGGCCACCTGGCGTGGATTCGTGTACGTGGCCTTCGTGATCGACGTATTCTCGCGCCGGATCGTGGGCTGGCACGCTTCGAGCTCACTGCGGAGCGACCTGGCGCTCGACGCGCTCGAGCAGGCGCTTTGGGAGCGGCAGGAGGATCAGACCGATGGTTTGATCCATCACAGCGACCGCGGGACGCAGTACCTGTCCATCCGTTATACGGAACGCCTGGCAGAAGCCGGGATCGAGCCGTCAGTCGGGAGCCGCGGCGATTCCTACGACAACGCGCTCGCCGAGTCAGTCATCGGCCTCTACAAGACGGAACTCATCCGGCAGCGGGGCCCGTGGAAGGGCCTGGAGGACGTCGAGCTCGGCACCCTGGAATGGGTCTGGTGGTTCAATCATCATCGCCTCCTCGAGCCGATCGGATACGTGCCACCGGTCGAGTACGAGGAGGCGTTCTACGGTCGTGAGGCAACCCTGGAAGCACCCACGACACTCAACTCCGGAGCTCTCCGGTGAACCCGGGGCGATTCAGAGTTTGTCGTTTCCATGGTAGATGGAGTTTCGGCAGCTCCTTCAGTCATTTCGACCAGCGAGAAAGGGGACAAGACTACAGGCGAAGCAGTTCAGAATCGGTTTGCCGGGCTGAATGTACAGGAGCTTGCTGTCCCGGAGTAGGCCCACGCATCGAACGCCCGGCTCGAGAAAGCTCACCCTCTGGTGCACGCCCGCCGCGCGTCGCTTCGATCATCCGGCAGCGCGGCCAGCGTATCTCCGATCGCGGCGGCCAGCCTCTCCGCGAAACGATCGGCGCCCTGATCGTTGAAGTGGATGGCGTCCAGGTCGGCATAGGATCCTGCTTCATCCAGTCCGAACGAGTCGGATGGAATGAAAATGGCTCCGAACCGCTCGGCCTCGCGCTTCGCTACGGCCGCATACGACCTGTAGCCCTCCCATACCCTCTCGGAGGGAACCAGGAAAAAATTGGAGACGACCCGGCCCTCCACGCTCGAAGAATCCGACTCGTTGAGCCCCATGATCGTGACTTCCGGCACGACCACCGTCACACCGGCGGCGCGGGC
>CAZTOE010000542.1:0-1660 GCA_964615045.1 uncultured Spirochaetales bacterium | reverse complement strand
AGCATGCGTTTCCGTTCAAGTCCGTCGAGCAGTGCGACCGCATCGGCAAGCGCCTCACCCGGCTCGCTGCGCGCCGCAAGCCCGCGCGGGTCGTGATCGTCGGGGGCGGGCTCGAAGGCGTCGAGGCGCTCGGCGAGATCCTACGCCGCCACCGGGGCAGCGACCTGCACGTGACACTCGTCGAGGCCCGCGAGCGTCTGCTTCCCGAGGCTCCGGCGACGCTCGACGCCCACGTGCGGGAGCTGTGCACGCCCTACGAAGTCGACTTCGAGATGAACGCCCCCGTGCGAAGCATCGAGCCCGAGGCCGTCGTGCTCGAGGCGGGCCGCTCGCTGCCGTCGGATCTCACGATCTGGACCGGGGGCCCAGCGCCGCCCGCACTGCTCGCGGAGTGCGGCCTGGCCCCGCGCGGCGCCTGGGCGCCCGTGGACGTAACGCTCCAGAGCAAGGGCCACCCCGAGATCTTCGTGACCGGCGATGCGGCCGATCTCCCGACGGCCCTATCCAAGCAGGGCTACCACGCGCTAGACATGGGCGTGTGCGCTGCACGCAACGCGGAGCGGCTGATGGCGGGTCGAGCGCTCGCACCGTTCCGACCGTCCGCCAAGCCGACGCTGATCTCCTTCGGCGACCTCACCTGTTTCCTCGTGGTGGGCAAGCGCGCTCTCGCGGGGCCGTCGCTCGGGGCCGCCAAGGAGGCCGTGTTCGAGCTCGTGATGGCACAGCTCGATGCGCGGCCCTGGTGGCGCCGGCTGCCCCGCGCCGCGCAGCGCGCCGACCGCGCGGCGCGCGCGCTCCTCTGGCCAACGGTCTCGTCTTTGGAGGCGCTGCGCCGGCAGGGGCGTATCTCGCTCCTGTCTGCGCGTTGAGCCGCAAGGAGCTCCGCGCCTTGACGAGAGCTCCCTCGACGCACACTCGCGCAGGCTAGCGCGAGCCCTTGAAGGGAAGACGGCTCGCCAGCTCGTGCTCCATGTCACGCCCCCTAACCGAGCGTGAGAGGGGTCGCGAATTCCCGGCCTGGCGCGATAGCCACCGCAGGGTTCGGGACGCGCGCGATCGTCGGCGCCCCCCCGGCCACATCCCGTGAGTCCAGAGTCAGGCGCTCGCGCGTCTCGCCAGCTCGGCGCGTACGGCGGCGTGGCGCTCGCGGGTGACCGGGAAGCCGCGCAGGAAGAGCGCCCCGATCCCCATCAGCAGCGCGGGGACCCCGCCGTAGATCGCCATCAGGCGGGCCACCACGGTGGGCGACGCGCCCTCCGCGGTCGGGTCGTAGCCGAAGGCCGCCGGCAGAGCCGTTCCGAGCAGCACACCGAGCGCGAGGGAAAGCTTGGTGGTCATGCCCCAGACGGCGAAGTAGAGCCCCGAGCGCTGCTCGCCCGAGGCCAGCGTGTCGACGTCGATTACGTCCGCGGCGATGGAGTTCGAGCGAACTGGGCGCGGCGGAGAATGCGCTTTCGCAGTGGCGGAACTGCGTTGTAAAACCCACGGTCCCTCTGCTGGCCTGAACGGTCCTCTGGTTTGGCGGAGGAACCCGCGAGCTGGAGAGCTCGTCGTGTGTGCAGCGTGTGTGCAGGCAGTTTCGACACAGAAAAAGCTGTTCACCTATGGCGGGGCGGACGGGACTCGAACCCGCAACTTCCGGCGTGACAGGCCGGTGCTC
>CAZTOE010000541.1:0-1677 GCA_964615045.1 uncultured Spirochaetales bacterium | reverse complement strand
CCGTCGTTCGCGCCGGTGATCCTGCGCAACGCTACGGCCTACGGGGCGTCTCCGCGAATGCGCTTCGACCTGGTTCTCAACAACCTGGCCGGCCTCGCGTGGACCACCAAGGAGATCCGAATGACGAGCGACGGCACTCCGTGGCGCCCCCTCGTTCATGTGCTGGATATTTGTCGCGCCTTTACGTGTGCGCTAGAGGCGCGCCAAGATGTAGTCTACGACCAGACGTTCAACGTGGGCGACACCGAGCACAACTACCAGGTACGCGAGATTGCGGCTGTGGTGGCTGATGTCTTCCCCGACTGCAAGCTCAGCTTCGGACGCAGCGACGGAGACAACCGCAGCTACCGCGTGTCCTTCGAGAAGATCCGCGCGCGACTCCCCGACTTCGCCTGCGCGATGAGTCCCGAGAAGGGTGCCGAGCAATTGCGGCGACTCTTCGAGGCCGTGGACCTCACCCGAGAAATGTTCGAGAACCGTGCCTACACACGGCTGAAGCAGCTCCGCTATCTCGTCGATACCGGCCAGCTCGATCCGAACTTCTTCTGGAAGCCTGTATGATCTTCAAACAAACGCATGTCGAGGATGTCTTTGTTGTCGGTCTGGAAAAGCGTTCGGATGAGCGCGGCTTCTTCGCCCGGAGCTTCTGCGCGCGCGAGTTTGAAGCGCACGGCCTGAACCCGAACGTCGTTCAAAGCAACGTATCGCTGAGTCGCGAGGTGGGGACCCTCCGCGGCATGCACTACCAGATCGCACCGCATCGGGAGACAAAGCTCGTTCGCTGCACGCGCGGCGCAATTTTCGATGTTGCCCTCGATCTGCGACCGGATTCGCCGAGCTTTCGGAGCTGGGTCGGTCTCGAGTTGACCCCCGATCGCGATGAAATGCTCTATATCCCCCAAGGATGCGCGCATGGATTCCTGACCCTCGTTCCGGATTCAGAGGTCAGCTACCACGTGAGCGGCTTCTACGCGCCCGAGTGTGAGCGTGGGGTCCGTTTCGACGACCCGGCGTTCGGCATCGATTGGCCGGGCGAAATCCGGGTCCTCTCCCAGAAGGATGTCAGCTGGCCCCTTTGGGAGGTGGACCGATGATCATCGTCGACCGGGCACTCGAAGAGCGAAAGCGACTGGGAAGGCCGGTTCGCGTCGCGATGGCGGGGGCCGGCTTCATGGGGCGCGGCATCGCGCTGCAGATCCAGAAGTACGTCGTGGGAATGGATCTGGTCGCCATCGCGAATCGCAACCTCGAGGGAGCCGCGAGAGCCTACCGGGAGGCGGGCGCCGTGGGGGTCGCCACGGTCGCCAGCTCCGACCAACTGGAAGCTGCGATCGCTCGCGGCGAACCCGCGATCACGACCGATGCAGCGCTGTTCGCCCAGTCTCCCTCGGTCGAAGCGGTCATCGAAGTGACGGGCACCGTCGAATACGCGGCCAACCTGACATTGCAGTGGATCGAGGGTCGCAAGCACGTCGTGCTGATGAACGCCGAACTCGATGGCACCCTGGGTCCGATCCTCAAGGTTCATGCGGATCGGGCGGGAGTGATCCTGACCAATGCCGACGGCGATCAGCCCGGCGTGCAGATGAATCTCTACCGCTTTGTCCGGGGTCTCGGTGTTCGACCGGTGCTCTGCGGCAATATCAAGGGTCTCCACGATCCCTATCGCAACCCGAC
>CAZTOE010000540.1:0-1681 GCA_964615045.1 uncultured Spirochaetales bacterium | reverse complement strand
TCTCCACATGGATATTGGAGAGCGCCTTAGCCTTCCCGAGCGAGAATGGCTTGCGGAGGCCGTTCGTGAATGGCTCGAGGCCTGAGGCCACGCTAGCACTACAACGCTATTTTCTCAAGTTCGAGTCATGATCTGCCGATAACACCTCCAGAGACGCGGTCAGGCCGACCGCCGTCCTGGAGGAAACCGACATGGACATCCGCGAACTCGAGGAACTCCGCCCACGCCTCGACGACTTCCTCATGCGCTTCGACGACTGCATCAAGACAACACCCTCCCGCCGCCACCTGAAGACCTACGTGAACGGTCAGCTTGGGCCGCTCGCCCGCAAGTCCGTCGAGCCCATCGCGCTCGAGGCCGACGTCCCCGTCCGCTCGCTCCAGGAGTTCCTCGAGATACACCGATGGGACGAGGGCCGGCTCGGCCGCCGGGTCCGCGAGATCGTCATGGACCGCCACGCCGACCCGGAGGCCGTCGGCGTCATCGACGAGACGAGTTTTGCAAAGAAGGGACGAAAGACCGTCGGCATCCAGCGCCAGTACTGCGGCGAGACGGGCAAGATCGACAACTGCGTGGTGACCGTGCATCTCGCCTATTCCGCGAAGGACTTCGCCGCGATCGTGGACGGCGACCTCTTTCTGCCGGAGCACACATGGTCGAACGACCCGGAGCGCCGCCGCGAGGCCGACGTGCCCGAGGAGGTCGCGTATCGCCCGAAGTGGCGGATCGCGCTCGACCTCTTGAAGCGAAGCATGGCCGACGGGCTCCGCATGAAGTGGCTCACCTCGGACGAGACGTACGGCCGGGTCGGCGAATTCCGCCGCGAATCGGCGGATATGGGGCTTCTGTACGTGGTCGAGGTCCCGTGCGACACGACCGGCTGGACGGCCGCGATGACGGAGCGCGCCGATGATGCCAGGAGAGTAGACGCCCTGTGGGCGCGGGGCGGGCCGTCGTGGGAGATGTATCACGTGAAGGACACCGAGAAGGGGCCGGTTGTGTGGGAGGCGCGCACGGTGCGTTTCCGGCCGCGCGAGACGGGCGTCGCCGGCGACGAGCAGTGGCTCATCGTCGCGCGGAACGTCCTCACGGACGAGGTGAAGTACTTCCTGTCGAACGCGCCCGAGTCGACGCCGCGCGAGACGATGCTGCGCGTGGCGTTCACTCGCTGGGCGGTCGAGCACCTCTTTCACGAGGCGAAGGGCGAGGTGGGCATCAGGCACTTCGAGGTGCGCCACTACAAGCCCGTCATGCGGCACCTTGCGCTCAGCATGGTGTCGCTCCTGTTTCTCTCGGAAGAGGTGAAGCGCCTTCGGGGGGAAAAACCGCTGGTGGAGTATCTCGCAGGTGCGTTGCGCCATCGACGCGCAGGTTGACCCGACCGACACCCCCGACACCCGCCGCGAGAGGCTCGGGAAAGCCCTGCGCAAGATCGTCTACCGACAGAAGAGTCGAAAGCGCTCCGCCAAGTCCCACCGAAAACACAGACTCAAAGAGCTACACGGTCACGGTATCCGACTCTCGGAGCTGCGCAAATGCTCGTAAGGAGATATAGCGTTGTAGTGCTAGCTTGTTCTTGAGTCCCTTGAAAAATCGCTCCAGCGTCGCCGCTGCCTTCACGGCGTTCAGTTCGCGCTCGAGATACACGTCAGCAAGCCCCACGAGCGCGTGCCCGCGCCAC
>CAZTOE010000539.1:0-1686 GCA_964615045.1 uncultured Spirochaetales bacterium | reverse complement strand
ACGGCAGCCGGCCGGCGGTGTTGTCCGAGCTCGGCCCCGCCAACACGGACTTCCTGTTCTGCATACGGGCACTCGGCGTTGTCGGACGATCGGCGGATGGTCGTCCCCGTGGTGGATGCGCCTAAGCCTAACGTCCGGCGGCTCACCCTCACGTTGCCGGTGCTCGCCGGGGCCGAGCGCGTGGTCGTCATGGCGATGGGCGAGTCGAAGGCTGGCGCGATGCAGGAGTCCATCGAGCGTCCGGATTCGTCGCTGCCCGTCGCGCTGGTGCTGCAAAGGGCAGAGCGGTCCCTGGTGCTCGTGGATGAGGCGGCCGCGTCGCGGATGGGCCGGCGCCGATGCTGATGGGTCCGCGGACAGGCGAAGCGAGGGAGCATTCGACGTCCGAGAAGGGCCCGAGGAATGTCCCTAGTGTGGGTCCCAAAGAGATTGTTGACACCTGAGGGCCTACCCGGCGGGCACGGGCGTGGTGGTCGCCAATACGAGCGTGAGCGTGGCCAGGTGGAAGAGAAAGATCCCGAGCGCGACGGCGGCGAGCCCCCCCGACCGTGTCGTTCACCCCGAGAGCCAGCGCCCGAAGCTCCGCCCCTCACCGCGCGGCGGTCGTCGGAAGACGGCCAGCGTCGCCATGCCGGCTGCACAGGACGCCGACGCCTCGAGGTCCGGCAAATCGGTGAGCATCGCCGGCTCCAGGAGCCGGTAGCGGAAGACGTGGCCGAGTGCTTCGAGGAGCCAACGGAGTGGCACGGAAGATGGCCGGCTGAAGAAGACGAAGACCGCGGTGCCCTCCGGAGCGAGCTTCGCGAGCGCGGCGCGGGCCGCCGTAGCAGGTGCGTCCAGGTGCGAGAGCATCCATGTGCACACGATGAAGTCGAACTCGCCGTCGATGGAGATCGAGTCGGTCGCGTCGCCGAGGCGAAAGCCGATCCGGGCGTCGCCTCGAGCTCGGGGGCGTGCCCGCGCGAGCATGTCCACGCTCGCGTCGATCCCGAGATAGCTGGCAAAGCGTGGGGCCTCGCGGAGCAGGCCTAGGACGTTGATGCCCGTACCGGGCGCGAGCTCGAGGATTCTCGCCTCCGGTCCGATCCGCTCGCGGAAGAGCCGGTCGAGCTCGCGCTCGATGGGAAGCGTGAGGCGGCTCCAGACCACCCGGAACGCGTCATAGAACGGTGCGACCCAGTGGTAGACGACGCGCACCCGTTGCGTTGCGGGCGGGATCCGTCCCTCGGCCAGAGCGCGATCGTTCATTCGAACGATGAGGGTAGCCGTCTCGGAGTTGAGCAACCCACGGCGCAGGCGGAGCCCTGGGGCGGGATGTGGCCCAAGAGACCGTCCCCGCCATGCAAATTGCTACCGTTCGTCGGGGGTCTCGGAAGGAGAAGTGGCGATGCAGATCATTCGCGCCCTCTTGCGTCGCGAGGCCCGGCGGGCGGCCTCGCACGCCCTGAGGGGCCGGATGTGGGATCGGAGCCGTCCCGAACGCGGGCGCCTGCTGGCTCACGAGGTCGACGCGATTCTGGCACGCGCGTGGCAGCTCCTGGACGAGATGCTCCCGGAGGCCCGGTTGGAGCAGATCCCCGCCCACGGAAACCGCCAGAACGTGCTCTTCGCCGTGCTCACGGTTGCGGCCTACCGCGCGTTGCGCGACGCGGGCCTCGAGCGCGAGTACGCGATGGAGCTCGTCGC
>CAZTOE010000538.1:0-1700 GCA_964615045.1 uncultured Spirochaetales bacterium | reverse complement strand
GGGTGCAGTCAATACATAGGTGGCGCTTTAGGTTCAGAACATAGGTGGCGCGCCACCTTGGTTGTGGATGCCGCCCCGGTGGCGGCGATCCTGTCTCATCGACAACCATTCGCTTTGGCCCTCGCCCTCGCCCCTAGGAATGGGCGAGGGCCAAAGCCGTCTGCGACACGCAATCCGACGGTTCGAAGGACTCACTCGGCACGTCCAGCAGTCCCAGACACAGCCGGCCGAACCAGACGACATACTGCCGATCTCCCGTGGGCTTGAGCCCCACGTGCCGACCTATCAGGGCCGACGAGAGCCGGATCTTCCGTCCGTCGATCGCGATCCGCCCCGGGCTGCTCACCTTCCGACGCAGCAGGCCGGGGTAGCTCAACTCGATCTCGCTCTCCTCGTACACCCGATCCGACCGGCGATACACCTCCGAGGGGAACCGAAGCTCCAACGCCTCGTGAGGACGCGCATGGTTGAACTCCTCTCGCCACAGATCCAACGCGGCCTGCTGGTGGGCAAGGTCCAGCTCCGCATACTGCTCGACGTCCGCTGCCAGATCACGATGCATCCGTTCATGGGCGCCGTTCTGGTCCGGACGGCCGGGCTCAATGCGATCCAGGTCGATCCCCAGCGTCACCCACCAGGCCGACAATCGCGTCAGGCCCAACGGAGACGACGCATTGACCCACGGGCTCCCGTTATCCATCCGGATCGCACGCGGAAGACCATAGCACGCAAAGAGCTTCTCGAATTCCTTCCCCACCGTCTCGCCACGGCTGTTCGCCAGGCTTCGACAGCACAGAATGTACCGACTGGCCGTATCCCGAACCGTCAACGGCTCGAACCGTCGACCGTTACGAACATACCACCAGCCCTTGAAGTCGATCGTCCAAAGATCATTCGGTGACTCCACCGGGCCGCTATAACGGATCGCGCCCGCCTGTGAGGCCTTGCGACGCTTGCGACGTTGCACCAGACCCGCACGGGCCAGAATCCGTTTCACCGTGCTCAAAGAGGGAACCGATTCGCCCTCCTGGCCTCCCCGTTCATACAAGTTGTGAATCTTCGCCGGACCCCACCGGGGGTGCGCCAACTTCAGTCGGACAATTCGACACACCGTCTCTTCCGGGCATTGCTTCGGGTGACCCTGAGGACGACGAGACCGCTCCCACATCCCCCTGCGACCGTCCTGCTCGAACCGACCCGCCCACTTGTACCCCGTCTTGCGACTGACACCGTACTGCTCGCAGAGCAATCCGAATGGCTCCTCTCCACGCAAAGCACGAAGACAAAACTCCGTCCGTAACTCCATGGCGTCGCTCTCCTTCCAGGGCATCCTCGGACTCCTTTCGGAATCCGATTATCCCTACAGGCGCCACCCATGTATTGAACCTGTACCGGCGGAGTCAGGACTTTGCTCGGGGCAAGCGGCTTTGTTTCGACCTCGGCCATGCTTGGACAGGCAACGGGTCTAGCGCATCCGCCTGCGGCTGGGTTTGCGGACCTTGCCGCCGATGACGGTCCGCGTGGGGCGGGGGGGCTTGGCGGGTGGCGTTTCGGGCGCGGGACCCTGGCCGGGCTTGAAGCCATCGAGGGTACGGCGGGGCACCTGAAGGTTGATAAGGACCTCGATGCGGGTCAGCTCGTCGGGCGCGCCGGCCACCGAGATCGCGGGCGGCTGGTTGCACCCGCTGCTGGGGCGGACC
>CAZTOE010000537.1:0-1700 GCA_964615045.1 uncultured Spirochaetales bacterium | reverse complement strand
AGGCGCTCCAGCACATCGTCGGCTGCTGGACGAACGACGAGTACTCCTTCAACGGCAGCTACTGGTCGATGCCGCGCCGGCGCGTGCTGCCGAAGCCGCTCCAGGATCCCCACCCGCCGATCTGGGGCGCCACCACCAGCCTCGAGGGCCACCGCAACATGGGACGCCTGGGGATCGGCCTGTGCTCGTTCAGCGTGGGACTCCCGCCCGAGTCCTTCAAGGAGAAGGTCGATGAGTACCGCAAGGGCATCTCGGAGTGCGAGAAGCCGGTGGGGAAGTTCATGAACAACCAGGCGGCCACGTTCACCATGGTGCACTGCGCGGACACCAACGAGCAGGCCTTCGCGGATGCGGCCGAGTCGATGGTCTGGTATCCGAAGGTCGGTGCGCGCCAGATCGCCTCGCTCTCCGACTGGATGGAGGGACGCGACCTCGGCAACTACGCCTACGCGGGCGACATGGCCCAGAGCCGCGACGCGGGCACCCTCGACCAGCTCGATTTCGACTACATCCGCGACTCCGGTGCGGCGATGGTCGGAGACCCGGATCGCTGCATCGAGATCGGCGTGCGCTACGCGGCGTCGGGCTGCGACATGCTCTTCTGCCTGGTGAACCCCTACAAGATCCCCCACAAGGCCGTGATGCGCTGCATCGAGCTGATGGGGGAGAAGGTGATCCCGGCGCTGGCGAATCGCTAGGTCGCAGCGGCGCGAAGCCGCGCCAGGCTGTCGTCCAGGCCGCCAGGTCGCGCGCGGGCCAGCCAGCACGCGCGCTGCTCGTCGATCGCGCGGGAGAGCTCCGCCGCCAGCGTCGCGTCGTCGGGATCCGCGCCGCCGGCGCGACGCGCGATCCGCCAGGCGCCGAGGCACGCCAGCCGCAGCGCCTGGCGCAGCTCACGAACGACGACCTCGCCGTCGGCACAGCCCGGGCGGGCGCGACTCGCCGCCTCCATCAACGCCTCGGCCCGCGCGGCCACCGCGGACGCACGCGCCGCGTCGGGCGTGCCGATCGCACCGAGCGGGGCGACTCCGAGCAGTGCGCTGAACAGCGGGCTCGCGTTGTACCCGAAGAGCCCCGTCTCCCGGTAGAGGTCGCCCATCTCCACGCACACCCGGCCCAGCTCTCCGGCGGAGTCCTCGAAGACGAGCGCGTCGAGACGGCCGGCCAGATCGAGATCGCGGTGGCGCTCGGTGTTCCAGGCGAGGCCGGCGGCGTCGAGCAGCGGCGCGAAGCTCACCGAGGGCGGCTGCAGATGGCCGTTGTCGCCCCAGTCGGTCACCAGGTAGCCGCTCGCACCGCGGGCGCGGCCCACCTCGGCGGCATCGCGCAGGTTGGCGCGCGCGTTGGCCAGGCGTCCGACCAGCGCGTTCCAGCTCGAGGTGCCCGGACACACCCAGTAGGGAAGTCCGTGCTCGGCGAACCCCTCCACCTGGGCGGCGAAGCCGCTCAGGGAATCGAGCGCCACGCCCAGTCCGGCCAGCGTCTCGCGCACCGGTCGCGGAAGCTCTTCGGGGGCGCCCGGTGCCTCGTAGTGCCAGATCAGGGGGATCGTGTCCCGTCGCGGCAGTTCGCCGACGAGCTCCCGGTGGTTGCGCAGGATGTCGCCCCAGAAGAGCACCTCCCGTCCGTCCGGGTGGAGACCCTCGTGCTGGCTCAGCTGGTGTTCCTTTTAAACCCGCCCGCGGCCGCGGGCCGCCACC
>CAZTOE010000536.1:0-1710 GCA_964615045.1 uncultured Spirochaetales bacterium | reverse complement strand
TCCTCGCCGTGGTCGGTCGTGTCGTAGCCGAGCGTGCCGTCCACGCCCGCGGGAAGGTTCTCGGAACCTTCGACGTCGCAAACCGTTTCGTCGATCATCGCCCGGCTGTACGTGAACTCGAGCGGCGGCAATGACCGCTTGAGGTAACGCGTGGGTTCCTCCGGAGTGGGCGAGTGCACGAAGCCTAACTGCGTAACACCTCGGATGGCCGAGCCTAGGCGCGTGCTGCCCGGGTAGGCGGCTTCCTCTGATGTCGTGAAGGGCGCGCCGTAATCGAAATCGTCGTAATCGAACTCGGTCGCGCGCACAAGACAGGGCTGAATGCCAAGTTCGGCAAAGTTGTGAAACATCAGGACGCGGCGACAACGGCGGTAGCTGCGCACCTCGAACCCGGCGCGATAGCTGGAGTAGGAGTCAGGACGAACTTTCCAGTCCGCCCTCGCAGCCGCCGTGCAGCTGACGTAGCGGTGCTGGCTCGCCTCAGGTACTGCGGTGAGCGGAAGGTCTGCGTAGTGTGATTCGTCGTAGTCGAAGACAACTTCGAATAACCAGTCGGTGTCGGCGATGGTCGCGGGGTCCATCGGCACCCAGGACTGGGGATCACGGTTCGGTTCGCGATTTCCATACCGGATGCGCTTCAGGTACGCATTCGCCTGCCGACCCGCATCGGTGCGGTTTGCCTCGTGTGCGCCCGAGCGATCGATTCCCTTGGAGTCTTCGTGCTGGTATCTGTAGACGATCGCGTTGCCCTTGTCGTCGTAGCTCGAGCAGATAAGCCAACTGAAGACGCGGGTTGCGGCGTCCGGATCGGCGATGCGCGACTCGGCAGTTCTTCCGTACCAGGTCGTGATGTTGTCGCGCGAGATCGAGCGCCAGCAGACCTCGCCCGACGCCGAATCAGTCCAGCGCTCTATACGTGCAAAGAGCCCTTCGATCCGCGGGCGGTAGCGGTGAATCATGAACCCCGGCTTCGTCGCGCGATCCTCGAAACGCGTGCCATCCTCGTTGACCACCGGAACCAGATCTTCAGAGCCCGACAGGATGAACACGTCGGACTCCTCGGCATCCCGGTATCGCGGCAAGCCTTTATCGGTCTTGCGGGTGATAGACGGCAGGGAAAGGCTCCAGCCGATGCCGAACGGCCCGTTGCCAGCGCCCGAGTCGTACAAGAGCGAGAGTTGGGGCTCGAACCCGGAGCGGCCGGGGCTTGTGGCGATAGGCACCGACATGGACCCGGTGCCTGTGACCGGGTTGGCGGCGAATTTCTCACCTATCCCACGGATAGCACCTCCGCCTTTAGGGAGAGATATTGATGGGGCTTGAAAAAGAGGATTGGAAGCAGATAGATGTGTTCCGCTGACGCGTTGAGTTGGTGTTACCCCTCTGTCTCCAGAAGAGTCCGTCGAGACTGAACCTCGGAAGGAAGAATCTTCCTTCGATGGCATATCACCCCCCAGGCGAATATGCATGAGGCATAGGTTGAAGGAAACCCAAGATCAACGTGAGGTAGGGTTGGGGTCGATGAAGGTATGGCGGTTTCCCCCAAACGCCACTATTGAAATACAGTATATACCAATTCTCTGAGCGGAAACCGATCAAGCAAATGGTACATGCGCTTAAATGTTAAATGAAGGAATTAGAATTAGGAATGGAACTCGGACATTGTACAGAGATCGGTACCGAACTCCGGGAAATTAGCTTAACCAAAGA
>CAZTOE010000535.1:0-1717 GCA_964615045.1 uncultured Spirochaetales bacterium | reverse complement strand
AAGGACGTGATGAGGGAGCTGGCGCAGGGCCACATCCCCGATCTGCGATCGCTCGGACGCGAGCCGGTCTTCGTTCCCGACACCCAGCCGTTGTCGCGCATGATCGTGCGCATGCAGCGCACCCAGCACCACTGCACGGTCGTGGTGGACGAGCACGGAACCGCGATCGGCCTGGCATTCCTCGAGGACGCGATCGAGGAGATTCTGGGACCGATGGCCGACGAATTCGACGTGCTACCCGGAGAAGCGGAAGAGATCGAAGAGCTGGCGGACGGGAGCTACGTGGTTCCGGGCAATTGGCCTCTCCCCGAGGCGGAGGATCTGTTGGGGCTCGGGGATCTGGGCGACGATTCGGACACCATCGGCGGTTACGTCGTCGCACTCCTCGGGCGGATGCCTCAGGTGGGAGACCAGATCGAGGTGGGTCGCTACGGCGTCCGCGTACTCGACGTCGGGCGGCTGCGAATCGGCAAATTGCGTTTCGAGCCTCGGCCGCTGGGCGAGGAGATCGCGGCGCAGCCCGAGACTGGAAGCTAGGCCGCGGTCCCGCGGTCATCGCCTGATATCCTGCTGCCATGGACGAGAAAGATCTCTACGCCGTCCTCGGAGTCGCGCGCGACGCCAGCGCCGACGACATCCGCTCTGCCTATCGCAAGCTCGCGCGTCAGTATCACCCCGATGTCAATCCCAACGACCCCTCAGCCGAGGAGCGCTTCAAGCAAGTCTCGTTCGCCTACGACGTGCTCTCCGACGAGGAGAAAAAGGCCCGCTTCGACGAGTTCGGTCTGCCGGGCCTCGAACCCGGCTTCGATCCCGAGAAGGCGCGGGCCTATCAACGGTGGCAACAGGGCGCGCGCCGCAGTCCGTTCTCGGACGCCTTCCACACCGACATCGATCTCGACGATCTCCTCGGCGGCGCCGGGGGCTTCGGCCCATTTGCCCGCGGGGAGTGGCGCACCGCTCCACTGCGGGGTCGGGATCTGGTCAGTGAGTTGGAGGTCGACCTCCTCGACGCGGTACTGGCCCGCGAGGTTCGCGTGGCGCTGGTCGGGCGCGATCCGCTGCGCGTCCGCGTCCCCCCCGGAGCTCGCGACGGAACCCGCATTCGACTGGCCGGGCAGGGCGAGCCCGGCGCCGGCGGGGGTCCGGCGGGCGATCTCTACCTGATGGTTCGCGTCCGCAGCCACCCGCTGTTCCGGCGCCGCGGGGACGACCTCGAGCTCGACGTGCCGGTGACGATTCCCGAGCTGATCCGCGGGGCGTCGATCGAGGTTCCGACTCCCGACGGGCGTGCCCAGGTTCAGGTGCCAGCGGGGTCGCGACCCGGTCAGCGCCTGCGCCTGCGTGACAAGGGCGCAGTCCGGCGGGACGGTGGACGCGGGCATCTGCTGGCGGTCCTGGTGCCCGTCTTTCCGGAGGCCGAAGCGGAGAAGCTCGAGGCGGTCGCGCGGGAGCTCGAACCCCTCTACGCCGGACGCGACGTGCGAGCAGCGCTGCGGAGGACGGAATGAAGACCTACACGCGCAGCGAGGTCGTGAGGATTCTGGCGCTCGAAGAGTCGTTTCTGCTCGAGCTCGAGCGCGAGGAGATCGTCGCTCCGGATGTGGAGGCCCTGCGCTACTCGCCGCGCATGCTCGAGCGCGCGCGGGTCGCCCAGAATCTGGTACGGGAGCTCGAAGTGAACCTCGCCGGCGCCGCCATCATCGTGCGCATGCGC
>CAZTOE010000534.1:0-1721 GCA_964615045.1 uncultured Spirochaetales bacterium | reverse complement strand
GCGCCGGGCGGGAGCGAGGGTCGAACCATTCCTGCGAGAAGCGTCCCATAGTCTGGCCGGGCAAGCACCGCGGTGGCCAGGAAGACCGCACTCATCAACGCCACGAGAGCCATCAACGCGCGTTCGATGGACCGGTAGCGACCCGACCAGAGCAGCCCGAAAGCGGCGAGGCCGACCCCCGCCGCCCAGGCCGGCGGGGCCGTGCCGGTGAGCCCGCCGATGCCCAGCGCCGCACCGGTTAGATTGCCGACCTGAAACGCCGCGTTGCCCGCCCCGATCGCCGCGATCACGAGCCCGACGGCCGCCGCGCGAGCCCATCGCGCCGTGAAGGTGCGCCGCACGGCTTCGCCGAAGCCGGCGCCCGTGACGAGGCCCAGCCGCGCCGCCATCTCTTGCAGGACGATGCTCGCGAAGATCGAAAACACCACGGCCCAAAGCAGCGCCGCGCCGAAGCGGGCGCCCGTCACGCTGGCGGTCGTGACGGTGCCCGGTCCGATGAACGCGGCAGCCACGATGACGCCGGGTCCGAAGCGATCGCCGATGCGCTTGGCTTCGCCAGCCACGGCTCAATCCTTTGCTCGCCGCCGCTCGCTCTACAGGCCCGTGGGCGCGGCCTGCTCCCTGGACTGGCGCTGCGACACGATCTGTCGATAGGCGACGTAGTATTTCACGATGTTGCGGACGTACTGGACGGTTTCGATGCCGATCTGGCGCGCCGCGATGAGCTCCACGTTGTCGAACCAGATATCGGGATCGAGTCCCACCGCGGCGGCGTCCGCCCGGAGCTTGCGCACGCGGGCGGGGCCGGCGTTGTAGGAAGCCAGGCCGAAGAGAAGTTTGTCGAGGGGTGCCATGGCTTCCGCCTCGAAGTAGCGATCGACCAGAAAGCGCAGGTATCGGGTGCCCGCGTGAATGTTGTTCTCGAGATCCTCGATAGCGGGGATGTCGACGTGGGGGTCGGCGGCCGTCCGCGGGAGGAGCTGCATCACGCCAACTGCACCCGCGGCGCTGCGCTTGCTTTGATCCAGCCGCGACTCCTGGTAGCCGAGCGCTGCCAGGAGAATCCACTCGAAGTCGTAACGCCGACCGTATTTGCGGAAGAGATCGATGGTCGCGTTGAACTTGGCCAGCTCCGCTCCGGAGAGCGCGTTCTCCGCCCATCGGGTGTTCTTCAAATAGCGTTTGAGCAGAAGATTCCCGAGCAAGCTGCCCTTCCGGTTCTTCTCGAGAAAGCGGTTGACGGCGGCGCGTAGTCGGGGGCTCCTCTTGCGAAACGCCCACGCGATCTCGCCGCCGCTGCGCAGCGCGAGATCTTCCCGCAACGTGACGTCTTCGAAGATCTGCGCCCAGAACTCCGCCTTGTGGCTGTCGACAACGGTGACGGGGATCAGGCCCGCATTGACCATCGAAAGAAGATCCTCGTCGTGGAGGTGCTCGTCGGTCTCCACGATGCGCACCTCCGCCTTGCCGGTCTTGCGCAGACCTGCGTTGAGTGCGTCGAGACTGTCGTAGTAGCTGGACGATTTGCGTACGTGCACGTCCACCCCGGAGAGGTCCTCGAGCACCGCCAGGTCGGGAGCCGCTGCTCCTGTCACGACAATTTCCCGCCCACCGCTGTAGACCGGGACGGAGAAGTCCACGAGCGCCTCACGCCTCGGCGTGATAGTCAGGTTCGCCGCGGCGATGTCTTCGTGGCACTCGCCGACGCGGAAAGCGACGGG
>CAZTOE010000533.1:0-1724 GCA_964615045.1 uncultured Spirochaetales bacterium | reverse complement strand
GAGGGACCTGGCCTCACGATCTAAGCTGAGTGTCTACGGAATCGGGGCAGACCCAAGGAGACTCGGAGGGGCAGATGACGTTCGTCATCCGCGCTTTTCTGACCGTCCATCCTGCTCTCAGTTACATTGCTAGTTCAGTGGGTGCGCTCAACGACTCTTCTCCCTTCTTCTACTGGGAGCCGACGGGCGTCTCGGCTACATGCGGAGCGAGTGGTCTCGCAGCGAATGTATGTGTTGGAGTTGACGCGTTCACCTACCAATTCCTACAAGATGGTATCGATCTCCTTCCCTCCAACCTCTCCACGTTCACCTTCGATACCACTAACGCTACCGGCGACCTGTTCTTCAGCCTCGACCCGGACGGCGCCGGATTCTTCGGCCTGCCCGGCACCACCGCCGTGGTCGCGCTCGTTCCGGAGCCGGCGACGGCACTGTTCCTGGGGCTGGGGCTGGTCGTGCTCGCCGGCGCGCGCGGAAGGCGGCACTAGATGCATCGGTGCAGCCTCGCGTTGATCGCTGCGCTTCTCTGCTCGGTACCGGCCTCGGCCGGGCTGAACATCGAGGCGCCGGCGACGTACACGCCTGGAGACTTGATCACACTCACCCTGACAGGCGATTCAGAGGGCCGGACGGCGGCGATCATACGGGCTCTGCTGATCGTGGAGCCAAACCTCGAGCTGGTCAGCGGGGCCGCTGGCATGTTGTACGACTCGAACTCGTCGTTCTACTGGAGCCAGACTGCAGAGGTCGGAACCTGCGGTCCGGGTGGCCTGCCCCCCGACACGTGCACCGCTGTAGACGCCTTCGAGGCCACTGTCGGAGTAGCAGCCTTCGATCTCCTGCCCTCCACGCTTTCCACTTGGCACTTCGACACGACCCACGCCACCGGCGACCTGTATTTCAGCCTCGACCCGGACGGCGCCGGCTTCTTCGGCCTGCCCGGTACGACTGCTGTGGTCGCGTTCGTCCCGGAGCCTGCGACGGCACTGCTCCTGGCGGTGGGGCTGGTCACACTGCGCTGGCGCGCAGAGGAGGCGGGTAGATGCATCGGCGCAATCTCGCGTTGATCGGCTCACTTCTCTGGTCGGTACCCGCAGCGGCCGGGCTGAACATCGAGGCGCCGGCGACGTACCGGCCAGGAGACCCGGTCACGCTGACTCTGACTGGGGATTCGGAGGGCCGGGAGGCCCCGCTACTCGGTGCGCTCTTGACTGTGGATCCGAGCCTGGACTTGGAGAGCGCTACGGCGGGCACCCTGAGCGACTCGGGCATGCGGTACGGCCAGTTCTTCTACTGGGCGCAGACCGCGTTGGTCGGCACCTGCGGCGTGGGGCCGTACCTCGAATCCAACGAGTGTGTTGCGGTGGACGCCTTCAGCGCCGGCAGCATCAACAGCTACCCGCTCGATCTGATTCCCTCCACGCTGTCGACCTTCACCTTCGACACGACCGACGCCACGGGCGACATCCTCTTCAGCCTGGACCCGGACGGCGCTGGCTTCTTCGGCCTCCCGGGGACGACGCTCACCATCGTCCCGGAGCCCGGCACCGCGGCGCTCCTCGGGCTGGGAATGGTGGCGCTGGAGCATCGCTGGAGGCTGAGCGAGGTTGTCCGTGGGATGCAGCGATCCGCTCCGGCCGGGCGGTCGAGGTGAATGCGGGGACACTTCGAGCGCGAGGCATACCTCCAGTGGGGCTACCTCGGCTTGCTCTGCGGCCTCGGCC
>CAZTOE010000532.1:0-1731 GCA_964615045.1 uncultured Spirochaetales bacterium | reverse complement strand
CGCGCACGTACCCGAACCCTCGGCCGACGACGGGGAGATCGTCCAACACTACCTCACGTGGGAAAAGGACAACCCGAGTTCGCTCGCCGCCTCGCTGGACGCTGCCCGGGAAAACGCGCGCACAATTCGCGAGACGATCAGCCTCGAAATGTGGGAGACCCTGAACCGCCTGTGGGTTTGGTTGCAGGACAAGACCGCCCGCCGCCTCTACGAGCGCGACCGCCACGTTTTCTACGTCCACCTGCGCGACCAATGCCTGCTCTTTCACGGTGTCGCCATGGCGACGATGCTTCACGAAGACCCCTTCGAGTTCATGCGCCTGGGCACCGCACTGGAGCGCGCGGCGCAGACGGCGCGGATTCTCGATGTGAAATATCACGCCTTGGGCCCCACCCGCTCCGAGTTGGAGACTCCAGTGGAGACCGCCGAGTGGCTCGCCACGCTGCGTTTTTGCTCTGGCGTTGAACCCTTCTTGAAGCGCAAGGACCACACGCTCTCGGGACACGCGGTGGCGGATTTCCTGCTCTTCGACCCGGCGTTTCCCGGCTCGGTGCTCCACAATCTTCTCCGCGCGCAGAACTTTCTGCGCCTCGTGCGTCCGCCCGGGTCGAGTCCAAGCGGTCGACCCGCGGAGGCCGCTCTCGGTGCGACTCTCGAACATTTGCAGGGCATGGAGATCGCAACGGTTCTGGCCGAAGGGCTTCACGAGGTACTGACCTGGATCGTGAACGCGACGGCGGCGGTCTGCGATCGCGTGCGCGAAGAGTTCTTCGAAGCGGGTCCCGCGACGCCGGAGCTCGGGGCGCGGGCTGGCTAGCCACATTTCCTTTGCACGCCGCCGCCGGAGGCTCGATGACGCTGCACGCCGTGCTGCTGCTGGTCGGTATCGCGCTCCTGATCGGCGGGGGCGACGCCGTGGTGCGCGGCGCCGTCGCGCTGGCGCAGTGCCTCGGCGTTTCCGCCCTGGTGATTGGCTTGACGGTGGTGGCCTTTGGCACCAGCGCGCCCGAGCTCGCTGTCAACGTCATCGCCGCGCTGCGCGGCAACGGCGATGTCGCGTTCGGGAACATCATCGGTTCGAACCTCGCCAACGTCGGGTTGGTGCTCGGGTGCGCGGCGATGCTCGGCCCAATCCGGGTTCGCAGCGTGGTTGTCACCCGCGAGATTCCAATGCTCCTCCTGGCGTGCGCCGTGTCCCTCGTGCTTGGGGTCGACGCCATCCGGGGCGAGTCGCGCACGCAATACGACCGCGCCGAGGGCCTGCTCTTGCTGCTCCTGTTTGGCGTGTTCCTCTACTACACCATCGGGGAGACGCTCCGCGATCGCCCGGGAGACCCCCTGGTCGAACAGGCGCGCGACCAATCCGAGTCCACGCCGGGCCGCCCCCTCGGTTGGAGCTTGCTCTGGTTTTTTGGCGGGCTGATCGGCCTGACCGCAGGAGGCCAGTGGACGGTGTCCGGGGCCGTGGGGATCGCCGAGGCGCTGGAAGTCCCCGGTGCGTTGATTGGGCTCACCGTGATAGCGGTCGGAACCAGTCTTCCCGAGCTCAGTACGACGCTCATCGCGTCACGCCGCGGGGAAAGCGATCTCGCTATGGGCAACGTGGTGGGATCGAGCCTCTTCAACCTGCTGTTCGTGCTCGGGGTCACCGCCGTGATCCACCCTGTTCCCATTCCGGCGCGCGGGCAGGTGGACCTTGCCGCCATGATGGTCCTCGCGCTGATCCTGTTC
>CAZTOE010000531.1:0-1745 GCA_964615045.1 uncultured Spirochaetales bacterium | reverse complement strand
GAAGTCTGCGACCAAGCGCTGACCGCGAAACCTGTTTCCGCCTGCCCCAGCCTCCCGATCACCCGCACGGGCCGCGGCTCGATGCGCTTGTCACGCGCTCGCCGCCTGGCCGGGACCGGTGTGCGCTGAGCCACGTGGCTCGACCCTCGCGCGACGCAGGGCGCGTAGGGTCGTTCGGCCACGGCCGTGTGGACGCCGCCGCGGCTCGCGCCGCGCCGGCCGCCTGTGGGCTTGGAGCCGAGCTGGCGTTCCTGCTCCCGCTCTTGATGGCACTCCGAATCGAGACCGACGAACGCCCTTCGCAGCCCCCAGTTCTGATACCATCGGGTGATGCAAGGATCGCGAAGGGCGCGTGGATGGCTCGTCGGCGTGGTAGCAGGCATGAGCATGTTGCTTTCGTCGGCAGCTCCGGTGGCCGCCGACGGTACCGAGGAGGGGACGTACGACGATCTACGTGTAGCCTACGCCCTTCTGCAGGAGTCGCTCACCGCCGAGGCCGACCTGAAGTGGCTCCTCTGGCTACGCGAACTGACCCTGCAGGGCACCGCCGCGGACGTCGAGCGCCTCATGACCACCATTCACGAGGCGTCCGGAAGGCGCGCCGGTGAGCTCGCGAGCCTCCGCAATCTCTCCCCGGACGTCACGGGGGAAGGGCCGGCGTCTTTGATCGGGGACGCCATTCAGGCTGGGGCGAAACGGGAAGGGACGAAGGAGATGATCTTCCCCGATGGACAGTTCAACATCCGATTCGTCTTCCTTCAGGCACAGGCAACCCGGATGATCTCGGTCATCGCCGAGCAGGCGGCCAAGATCGACCCGAACCCCGAGCGCAAGAAGTGGCTCGAGGTCGTGGGCAGGCAGTACGCTTACTATCGCAACGACCTGGTGAAGGCCGCCGAGAAGTGCGAGCTCCGATGAGCCCGCACTACTCCGCGAGGTCCTCTTTCATCTCGTCGACCTGCTCGCCCGCCTTGCGGCCTGCCTCTTCGACCAGCCCCTCGCCCGGATGCGTGATGTCGTCGACCGCGTTGTCGATCTTCTCCCCGGCTTTCGCGAGCGCCCCCTTGTCCCGCTCGCAAGCCAGCGTACCCGACGCCACCGCCAGCCCCAGGGCGATCGCGAGGAATTTGTTCATCGGTTTCATCTCGATTCTCTTTCGCCGCCGACCATAGGGCATCGAGGCCGGATCTGCGCCGCCCACACGGGTCCCGGCGACGGGATCATCCTCACTTCTCGAAGAGTTTCTCCCTGGATTCCGTGAGCCCGCGCCGCGGGATGCCCGGCGATCCTTCCAGCAGACGACTGGCGTTCTCCCTGGGTCTCGGGATGCTGGTGGCCTCGCCAGACGAGACGCCCACAAGGAGAACGAACCATGAGCGAAACGGCTTCCAGCACCTCCCCGTTGTATTTTCTGGTAGGCGGCCTGTTGGTCGCGGTCCTCGCCATTGGCTACTTCGCCTTCGGCCGGGGAGAGAGCGGCGATGGGGGTGGCAGTGCTCCCAATCAATCCCTCTAGACCCAGCGCACGAACTAGCCAGGTGGCTCGGGGGCTGCGCAGCGTACGTCTCCCAACAGCTCGCCTTCTTGGAGTCTAAGCTCCCGCGATCTTTGAACTATTTCGGCCAATCGGCAGAGTCCCAAGGGTCGGGGTCCCGGTATTGCGGTGCCGATTTCCTCGGTTCCGGGGATTGTACTCGGGTTGCCCTCGTGGCGTTCGCGTGGATCATCCGCATGAACACCGGTTC
>CAZTOE010000530.1:0-1754 GCA_964615045.1 uncultured Spirochaetales bacterium | reverse complement strand
TTCGTCATGTTCGGCCTGCGAAATCATGTCTGCGGCGACCCACGCGGGGTTGGCCGTCTTGTCGGCGATGACGAGCACTTCGGTGGGGCCGGCCTCGACGTCGATCCCGACCTCGCCAAACACGAGACGCTTGGCGGTTGCGACCCACACACTCCCCGGGCCAGTGATCTTGTCTACGCGCGGCACACTTTCAGTGCCGAAGGCCAACGCACCGACGGCGTGGGCACCCCCCATCTTGAAGACGCGGTGCACGCCGGCGAGGCGCGCGGCCATCAACACTTCGGGAGTTAGCGTGCCGTCGGCCCGCGGCGGCGTCGCCATCACGATCTCGGGGACCTCGACGACCGAGGCTGGGATCGCATTCATGATCACGCTCGAAGGGTAGGCGGCCTTGCCACCCGGCACGTAGATGCCGACGCGTGCCAGCGGCCGGACCTGCTGCCCCATGAAAGCGCCGCCCTCTTCGCGTACTTCCCAACTCGAGGGAATGCGTTTGCGGTGAAACTCGCGCACCCGCATGGCGGCCTTCCCGAGTGCGGCGCGATCCGCCGGATCCACGGCTTCGACGGCCGCGTCCCATTCCTCGGCCGTGACCTCGAGGCTTTGGAGCTCGGCGCCGTCGTATTCGGCCACACAAGCGCGCAGCGCCGCATCGCCGCCTTCCCGAACACGAGCCAGGATCGCGCGGCAGGCAGCCTCAACCGATTCCCCGTCGGCGTTGCGACGGGCAACCAGGCCGGCAAAGGCGCGGCCGAAACCTGGCTCCGCCGTCGAGAGCATGCGCAACGAGTCCCTTGCGGACGAGCGAGCCGCCATGTCAACCCTCGCGTCTGATTTCGGCCCCGAGTCGTCGAAGCTTCTCTTCGATGCGCTCGTAACCTCGATCGATGTGATACACGCGGTTCACGACGGTTTCGCCCTCGGCGGCTAGACCTGCCAATAGCAGGCTCGCGGAAGCGCGCAGGTCGGTGGCCATGCCCGGCGCCGCGGAGAGGCGAGGTACACCGCGCACGTACGCGGAGCGGCCGTCGAGGTCGATTTCGGCGCCCATGCGCCGAAGCTCGGGCACGTGCATGAAGCGGTTCTCGAATACCGTCTCGCTGATGACGCTCGAGCCGTCGGCAATCGCCAGGACCGCCATCATCTGCGCTTGCATGTCGGTCGGAAAACCGGGGTAGGGAGCCGTGGACAAGCGAAGCGCCCGCGGTCGATCCGTGGTGGAGAGCGCCACGCCCCGGCCACTCACCTCGATCTCGGCACCCGCCTCGCGCAACTTCTCGAGGGTCGGTTCGAGGTCGGCCACCCGCGCGCCCGACACGGATACCGCACCTCTCGTAATGAGTCCCGCTGCGAGTAGCGTTCCGGCCTCAATGCGATCGCCCCATGCCTCGTGGTCCATTCCGTCGAGGCTGTCGACGCCCTCGATCTCGATCGCTTCGGTTCCCGCCCCCCGGATCTCCGCCCCCATCTCGCCCAGGACCTGCGCAAGCTCCATCACCTCGGGTTCTCGCGCAGCGTTCTCGATGACGGTACGGCCGCGGGCGAGGCACGCCGCCATCATGACGTTCTGAGTCCCGTTCACCGTCGTGACGTCGAAGCGAAATCTCGCACCCCGAAGGCCCGCGGCGCGCGCCTCGACATAGCCGTGGTCGAGGCGAACCTTGGCACCCAGCGCCTCGAGCCCGCGCAAGTGCTGATCGACCGGTCGCACACCGATCGCACAGCCACCCGGCTCGGAGACGCGGCCGACCCCA
>CAZTOE010000529.1:0-1755 GCA_964615045.1 uncultured Spirochaetales bacterium | reverse complement strand
CGACGCTCTTGATGAACGCGGGAACGGCGCCCGGACGATGCTCGTTTGCGTGGGGATTGTCGACGTAGCGCGGCTCGCCCGCCTCTCCGTCGGCGATCTCCACCAGCACATAGCCGGGGCAGCGTCCGAAGTGGGCGCTCATCTCGGCGTCGAGTCCCTGGTCACCGTTGCACGCCAGGGCAACACGCTATAGGAAAAAGCTCGCAAGTTCGCGTCTCGCCTGTGTTGATGACCTGTCGAGTAGCATGCCGTCGAGGTCGCAGGGTGTCAAGGTCGTCCGCGGGGCCAGCCGCGGTCCGATTGGGGGCGAGGGTCGTGCCTGTGCGGGGCGGAATCGTCCGGTGGCGGTGAGCGTCGGACTGTCGAAGGTGCGATCAGCGGGCGCCTGGGTGGGGGCGTGCCGTCCCGAGAGCATACGGGTCCCTGCCAGCTCGTGGGCTCGGGGCGCTCAGCACGGTCGGCGGATGAGGTGTGGCTACCTGTTGGCGCTCGCTACGGCGACGTCATCCTGCCAGGTAGGGTCGGTGAGCAGGTCGTCGAGGTCGGGGAACTCATCGACGAGATCGAGCTCTTCCTGCTCGCCTGGGGGAGGGGCGCGTGAGGGTTGCAGCGGCGGCACGCTGCCGTCGACGCCGAGGTGGTCGAGGATCTTCCGGATCGACGCCGGGTCGTGGATGGTGGCGATCACACGAAGGCGTCCCCCACAGTGCGGGCAGGCGAGCACATCGTCGTAGCCGTAGACACGGGACAGCAAGGCGGCCCATGAGCGCGAGCACGGCTTGCGCTCGGGCTTCTCGGCGACTGGGGGCCTGGCGGTCTTGCCTGCGTCTGCCTCGGCCGCCCGGCGGCGAGCTGCACGCACGACGGCAGCGTATGCCCCATATTGCCTCCAGAGTTTCAGGTTTGCTGGCGGCAAGTGCTGGACAAAGCGCGCCAAGAACTCCAGGGGCTCGAAGACCACCTCCCGCTTGCTCGTCTTCCAGTGTGGGCGTCGCAGGCGCAAGCGGACTTGGCCGCCTCCGGCACGGTAGGTGAGCCGGCTCAGGGCGACGGGGCCGTGGGCAAGATACTTCGCGATGTCCCGCACGCCGTCGCGGTCACCGGGCGCCAGGTGGACGCGGGTGTCGACCCGGAACCCGGAGTGGGGCCACCCGAGCATGTTCTCGACGTCGTCCTCGGTCAGCAGGTCGCGAGCCACCAGCAGGTCGAGGATCTGGCGGCGAAAGGCCTCCTCGAGGCGAGCGAGCTGCGTCGGGCGGTCGACGCTCAGCGGGAAGAACTCCCCCTGCGCGTCGAAGGCGCCTTCGGAAACCAGGAGGTGGGCATGGGGATTCCGAAGAACGCCTGCACCACCCGCGAGGCGGCCCGGGACAGCTCGCCGAGCAGCCCGCGGTCGAAGAGGAAGAAGCGCCTCAGTCGCTTGGGAATCGTCAGCACCCACATCCGGTGGCCGACGTCCTCGACCACCTCGTCGGCGACCCACTCGGACCACACGAGCGCCATGCGTTGGTGACAGCTCGGGCAAAGCAACCGCGCTTTGCAGGAGAAGGAAACCCCAAGGCACTGCACCTGTAGTGTCACAGTTGAAACGTCGGGTGCGGGTCACTCATCCCTTCCACCCGTTGGTGGGCCAGGAGCTCGACCTGGTCGGCTTCCGGCGTAGCTGGGGTGGCGTAGGAACGGTTGATGCTCTGGATGAGGAGGGACGGCCGATCTGTGTCCCCCTTGAGTGGACCAGCGAGGCCGAGCCGGATC
>CAZTOE010000528.1:0-1756 GCA_964615045.1 uncultured Spirochaetales bacterium | reverse complement strand
CCAGAGCGTCTCGGCGTTCCCGGTAAATGCGCTGCATTCGCCGCGCGTGTCGCTGGAGCACACCGTCTTCAAGAAGGTCGGCTAGTGCGTGCTCGAGCGCCGGGTTCCCTTGCCGGTCGATCGCGCGGCGCAGAGCGGTCATCCGAGCGAGGGCGGATCGGGCGCCCACCACATACCCCACCCGAATTCCCGGTGCAATCACTTTCGAGAGACTGCCGACGTACATGACCACGTCATCGCCGTCTGCCGCGGCGAGGGGTGTAACCGGGCGACCCTCGAAATGAACCTCGTGATCGTAGTCGTCCTCGATGACGGCGAACCGTCGGCGCCGTGCGAGTTCGAGCAGGTGCAGGCGCCTTTCCGCCGAGAGGCCCACGGTCGTTGGGTATTGATGGTGCGGGGTGACATAGACGGCGCGAATCCGCTTTCGCGCGAGTAGCTCTTCGAGGCGATCGACACGGAGACCGTATCGGTCGACGGGAATGGGCAGGATCCGGGCACCCGCTGCTCGAAACGCCTCCCAAGCGAGGGGGTAGCCGAGGGCCTCCACCGCGATCGTCTCACCGGGCGGAACGATCGAATGTGCGAGCAGGAAGAGGGCCATCTGGCTTCCGTGAGTGATCAAGACATCTTCAGCCTCGACCGCGAGGCCACGCGTTCGCTTGAGCAAGTTGGAGACCTGGACGCGGAGTTGGGGATGGCCGCGTTCGTCGCCATAGTCGAGGAGGACGCCACCCGCGCGTGTGATCGCCCGGCGAAATGCGCGCGCGAGTTCGACGCCTGGAAAGAGGCGCGGATCGGGCACGTTGCGTTCGAGCGAGATCACGCCCGGCGGTGCCGGTCCGGGTACGTGTACCGTTCGCGCGCGCGCCGAGGGAAGCGGAAACGCGGGGGTTGGAGCTGCCCGAACTCGTCGCGCAACCTCTGCCGAGTGCTTCGGGAGATTGGGGGACACGAAGGTTCCCTTTCCTCCTACCCCGACGATCCAGCCTTGGGCGAAGAGTTCCCGGAATCCGGCGAGCACGGTGTTTCGATGCACACCCAGGTCGCGGGCCAACGTTCGAGAGCTGGGCAGCCGATCACCGGGGGCCAGGCGGCCCGACCGAATCTCGTCGGCCACACCCCGGGCGATCTGTACAAACGCGGCGCGAGCGTCCGTACGATCGATCGTCAGACGGAGGTGGGAGGGTCGGGCGACTGGTCTATCGAATTTATCCAAAGTGGTACTTTCGATCAGACCAAAGAATATGAAATCCTGAACCCATGGACCAATACCCGATCACACCGCGTACCCGGATTCGGCGCAAATCGGGACGCGCCCACTACGATCGCAACACCGTATACGCCATCTTGGACGAGGGTTTCCTCTGCCATCTGGCCTGCTGCGACCAAGAGGGCCCGAGGTGCATCCCGATGGTGTACGGGCGGGACGGCGACACTCTGGTGTTGCACGGCTCGGCGGCGAACCACTCGCTCCGCCTACTGCGCGGAGGTGCGGCGGTTTGCGTCACGATCACCCTGATCGACGGGTTGGTGTTCGGTCGCAAGGGCGACCGCATGCGCCCGCTCCAAGAGCAGGTCGCCACCCGCCAGGTCATGCAGGTCTCGACGGTCACCCGCCAGGGCGAGCGCGACTTCATCAAGCTCAAGCCCTTCGCCAAGATCGAGGCAACACTGGGCACGGCCGACGACACGCTCGCCGCCGAGGTGCCGCCCTTCGACGCCATGCGCATCTTCGCCGACACGTCCGCTCCCG
>CAZTOE010000527.1:0-1766 GCA_964615045.1 uncultured Spirochaetales bacterium | reverse complement strand
TCCGGCTTCTTGACCTCGCCGAAGGACCACTCCTTGACCTTGTCCGGAGAAGCGATCGAAATCCGAATGGAGTTGAACGCGAGCGGGTCTTTAGGCTTCTCGAAGAGATTATAGAGATCGCGCACGTAGGACCCCCTAAGCGGTTTTGTCTTCGATGAGCTCGACGTTGAGGCCGAGCGCCATCAGTTCTTTGACGAGGACGTTGAAGCTTTCGGGAAGCCCCGGCTCGAGTGAGCATTCACCCTTGACAATGGACTCGTACATTCGGGTTCGCCCGGTCACATCGTCGGATTTCACGGTGAGGAACTCCTGCAGTGCGAAGGCCGCGCCGTAGGCTTCCAGCGCCCACACCTCCATTTCGCCCAGGCGCTGGCCACCGAATTGGGCCTTGCCGCCGAGCGGCTGCTGGGTGACCAAACTGTAGGGCCCGATGCTCCGAGCGTGAATCTTGTCGTCGGCTAGATGGTGCAACTTCAGCATGTACATCACGCCCACCGTGACGTCGTTGTCGAACGCCTCGCCGGTCTTTCCATCGAACAACACGGTCTGGCCGCCCGTCGACAAATCGGCTCGCGTCAGTTCCCGCTTGATCTCGTCCTCGCTCGCACCGTCGAAGACGGCGGTGGCCATGTGGACGCCCTGCCTCACATTTTGCGCGAGATTCAGGATGGATTCGTCCGATGCCGTGTCGAGAGCCCGGTTGATGGGTTCCGAGTCGTAGGCCGTCTTGAGCCGCTCGCGAACCGTAGCCACCTGCACTTCGCGCTGCGCTTCGAGCGCTTCCTGAATCTGCAAACCCAGGCCGCGAGCCGCCCACCCCAAGTGGGTCTCGAGAATCTGGCCGACGTTCATGCGTGAGGGTACGCCGAGCGGGTTGAGCACCAGATCCACCGGGGTGCCGTCAGCGGTATAGGGCATGTCCTCCTCGGGGAGGATACGGGAGATCACACCCTTGTTGCCGTGGCGGCCCGCCATCTTGTCGCCCACCGAGAGCTTGCGCTTGATGGCCACATACACCTTGACCATCTTGAAGACACCGGGCGGAAGCTCGTCGCCTTTCTTCAGCCGCGCGATCTTCTCGTCGAACACCGTCTTGATGACGTTGGAGCGCTCCTCGATGTTGGCGAACACGCGTTCGACCTGATCCTGGGTCGCGGCTTCCGTAACCTGGAGGTCCTTCCAGCGTCGCTGGGGAATCTCGTCGAGGACTTCTAGGTTGATCGGATCGCCAGTCGACACCCAGGTGATGCCACGGCGTTCGTCACCGACACGGTTGGCGGCGGTTTTTCCGGCGAGCAGCTCGCGAACCCGCTGCAGCGCGCTCTCGCGGATGATGCGAATCTCATCCTCTTGATCTTTCCGGAGACGGTCGATCTCGAGCTCTTCGATCGCGCGCGCGCGTTCGTCCTTCTCGACGCCGCGTCGGGAAAAGACCTGGGCACCGATGACGATCCCCGACACACCGGGCGGCACCCGCAGAGAGGTGTCGCGCACGTCACCGGCCTTCTCGCCGAAGATTGCGCGAAGGAGGCGCTCCTCGGGCGAGAGCTGCGTCTCGCCTTTCGGCGTGATCTTGCCGACGAGAATATCGTCGGGCCGAACCTCGGCGCCAATCCGAACGATGCCCGCCTCGTCCAGATCCTTGAGCGCCTCCTCGCCGACGTTGGGAATGTCGCGCGTGATCTCTTCCTTGCCGAGTTTGGTGTCGCGCGCGACGCACTCGAATTCTTCGATGTGAACCGAGGTGAACGAGTCGTCCTTCACCA
>CAZTOE010000526.1:0-1771 GCA_964615045.1 uncultured Spirochaetales bacterium | reverse complement strand
TCGAGGATGGGTGAGTCTCACGTTTGAAGACGATGGGCCCGGCATCGAATCTGGCGTACTCGAACACATATTTGATCCGTTTTTCACCACGAAGCCGGCTGGACAGGGAAGCGGTTTGGGATTGGCGATATGCCGTCGGATTGTGGAGGATCATGGGGGCGTCATTGAAGCCACTTCTTCGGCAAGAGGCGGAGCTCTCTTCTCGGTGATGCTACCTGCATCGGGGAAAGAATGATGAGCGCTGGCGGATCCGGCCACCAAATAGACTACTCGCGCTTCCCGATTCTCCTCGTTGATGACGAGCCGGAGAATTTGCGGGTTTTTGAGCTCGCGTTTCGGCGGGAGTTTGACATCAGAACGGCGAAGAGCGCGAAAGAAGGCTTGGAGTCGCTCGCAGCCAACCCGGCTGCCGTCGTGCTCTCGGATCAGCGCATGCCCGAGATGAGCGGCGTAGACTTTCTCGCCCGAGTTCGAGAGATCGACCCAAAGACCGTCCGGATGCTCGTGACCGCGTACGGCGATCTGGAGACACTCTCCGACGCGATCAACAACGGTTGGATCTATCGCTACATCCCGAAGCCGTGGGTTCCCGACGAGATGCGGGTCACGCTTCGCAACGCGATCGAGGCCTACGCGCTCGAGAGCAATCGGCTCGCGCTGGTCAATGAACTCGAAACGCTCAACCGGGCGGGCGCCGAACTCAGTCGCGAGATCGAGTTCGGTCCACTGATCGAGCGGTTCCTGTCCTTCATTGTTGATCAGCTCCACTTTGACGGAGCTCTCGTGTTGCTCCACGATCCGGCGCGGGACATCCTGCGCGTGGTCGGAAGCGCGCCTCGCGACAACGGCGTGCACGAGGAACTCGCGCGCATGGAGATTCCCCTGGCTCGGGCCGAGTGCTTTCGCGACGTGCTCGAGCGCGGTGGGGTTCGGCTCCTGTCTCTCGGCCAACTGTTCGATCTGGAAGCGCCGGTGCGCGCATTCGCGGCCGAGGTGGCTGCCGAAGAGATCTTGCTCATCCCACTGTCGGGCCGCGACCGATTTGCGGGCGTTTTAGCGGTGGACAACCGCCGGGGTGGCCGATCTTTCGAACTGGGAGATCGAACCCTGCTGCAGGGTCTCGCGCGCCAGGCCGCCATCGCTTTGGAAAACGCGTTCCTGGTCAGGGACTTGCGACGCTCTCGGGAGCAGGCGCGACGGGCGGACCGGCTGAGCACGCTCGGCACGGTCGCCGCCGGGTTGGCGCACGAGATCAGCAATCCCCTCGTTTCGATCCAGACGTTTCTCTCGCTCGCGCCCGAGAAGCGCGAGTGTGAAGATGCGGAGTTCTGGGTCGACTACCACGCGCTCGTCGTGCGCGAAGTCGAACGCATTCAAAGCCTCTTGCGCAATATGGTCCGCCTCGGTCGGGACGAGGGGGCGCCGCCCCAACCGGCGTTGTGTGACCTCCAAGAACTCGCCACCGAGTCGGTGGAGCTCCTACGGGCAGTCGCCGAGGCCGGCCGGATCCAGGTCGAAGTGGCCTTCGCCGAGGATGTGCCGAAGGTGAGGGCGGTGCGCGATCACGTGCACCAGGTGCTCCTGAACTTGTTGCTGAACGCCATCCACGCGAGCCCGCAAAACGGGCGGGTGGCGCTCTCGGTGCGCGCCGAGGCGGGTCCAGCTTCGCCCGAAGACGCAGGACGCGCGGACGCGCGGCGTGCCGTGGTCGAGATTCAAGATGGGGGCCACGGTATCGCGCCCGAGATCCTGGAACGGATCTTCGATCCCT
>CAZTOE010000525.1:0-1781 GCA_964615045.1 uncultured Spirochaetales bacterium | reverse complement strand
TGACTTCTTCGAGGGGTAGGTGTAGACCGCGGTCTTGCCGTCTCGGCTTCGCCAGGCCCGGCGTTGGATGCGCCACCCGAGGAAGTCGAAACCCTCGTCGATGTGGCAGACCCTCGTCTTGGCCTCCGACAGGTGCAAGCCGACCGGTGCCAATACCGCACCAACCTCGTCGCGGAGCGCTTGGGCGTCGACGCGGGTCCCGGCAACCAAGACCACGAAGTCGTCCGCGTAACGGACGAGTCTCATGACCGGTCTACCGGCGCGGCGACGCTTGGCGCGCGTCCATTCTGGTCCGAGCACTTCCCACCTGGCGGTGAAGGTGATGTCCGAGAATTGCTGGAAATAGGAGGGGGATGCAACCTCGTTGGTGAACGAACCAACAAACCGCCGGTTGGCGCCGGCGACGAGGAGGCATCCCCTTGGGTCGAAGAGTACCGGCATCGCGTGAGACGAGCGAGCGAATCGAGGAGCTGGTGAACGCGCTCGAAGCGCACCGGGAAGGGCCGTCGTTCCAGCAGCTGGGTCTGCGGAAGTTGATCGAGGAGTTGCTCGAAGCCGAGGTGTCGGAGCGTCTGGGCCGGGGCTACTACCAGCGCGGCGGCGACGGGGCCGAGGGCCACCGCAACGGCTATCGCACGGGTCGGCTCGCGACGGCCGAAGGCGAAGTCGAGTACAGCGTGCCGCAGGTGCGAGGGCTCGAAGAGCCGTTTCGCTCCCGCCTTCGCCCCGAGCTCGGCAAGCGGACGGAGGCTCTGGAGGACCTGGCGGTCGAGATGTACGCCCGAGGCCTTTCGACCCGAGACATCGAGGCAGCGCTGTGCGACGAGAAGGGCCGATCGCTGCTGTCGCGCACGGCCGTGAGCCAGGTGACCGAGCGGCTGTGGGAGGAGTACGAGGGCTTCGCGACCCGCGATCTGTCCGAGTACGAGATCGCGTATCTGTTCGCGGACGGGATCGCGGAGCGGCTCCATGGAGGTCAGCGCCGGGAGGCGGTGTTGTGCGCGTGGGGCATCACGGTCGAGGGCCAGAAAGTGCTCCTGCACCTCTCGCCCGGGACGAAGGAGGACACGGAGAGCTGTCGCGCCTTCTTCCAGGACCTGAAGCGGCGGGGCCTCAGCGATCCGCTCTTCGTGGCGACCGACGGCGCTCCGGGGCTGATCCGAGCCGTGGAGGAGTGCTTCCCTCGCTCCGAGCGGGGACGCTGTCTCGCCCATCGGATGCGGAATCTGCAATCCAAGGTGCCCGATGCGGACTGGCCGGAGTTTCGCGAGAAGGCAAAGGCGGCCTACCAGGCGCCCTCCCGCGAGGTGGCGCGGATGCTACGCGACGTCGTGGTCGCGGAGTACGAGAAGCGCTTCCCGTCGGCCGTGAAGTGTTTTCTGGACGACTTCGAGGCCTGCATCGCGCACCTGCGATTCCCGATTGCTCACCGGCGCGTGATTCGCACGACGAACCTGCTCGAGCGTCTCTTTGGTGAGGAGCGCCGACGCATGAAGATCGTCGCGAACGCCTTCGGCGAGCGCGCCGTGCTGAAGTTGATGTACGCCGCGCTGATCCGTGCTTCCGAGAGCTGGCGTGGCGTCCAGATCAAGCCCTTCGAGCTCAAGCAGCTCGAAGCCGTCGGAAAGGAACTCGACGCTGAGTACCAGCGTCGTCACGAGCCCGTGAACACGAGGTCAGAGGGCGCGTCCCCCTCCAGAAAATCCAGCAAGAATCGGACTTGACCGATCCGGAGCCCACCCTCCCTTCGGAGCCGGCCCGAGACCTGCTCCGGGCTCCAC
>CAZTOE010000524.1:0-1783 GCA_964615045.1 uncultured Spirochaetales bacterium | reverse complement strand
GCCCTGCTCGCGTGCATCGAGTCGAAGCGCAAGACCATGCGGGCGGCCTGATGGTTGGGAAGGACAGCGAACCGTGCAGCTCGGAATGATCGGACCGGGGCGGATGGGCACCAACCTGGCGAGGCGCCTGATGCGTGGCGGGCACGCTCATGTCGTCTACGGCGTGGATTCCGACACGGTGGCTCACCTCGAAGCAGAAGGCGCCACCGGGTGTCATGGCGGCCTACGTCGAGGGTCTCGACATCCTGGGAGACACGAAGGTCGGCAAGCGGCAGAGGGCGCCCGAAGCCGAGACAACACCGCTCGAGCACCCGTCGGAGCACTATCAATACGATCTCGACCTGCCGGCCATCACCGAGCTCTGGCGGCGCGGGAGCGCGATTGGCTCGTGGCTGCTGGACCTCACCGCGCGCGCTCTCCTCGGCGATCCTGAGCTCTCGAAGTTCGGAGGACGCGTCTCGGACTCGGGCGAGGGCGAGTCCGCGAACAAGCTCCTGTCCGCCATGCGCTTCGAGTTCGGCGGCCACGAGGAGAAGCTCGCACCCGGAGCGGGTGTTCCGAGGGAGAAGGGGTGACGGGCCGTGCATCCGACGCGCTGGTTCGAGCCGACGGGCGGCTCCATGGCCAACATCGCGGGCACCTGCAGCAGATGGTTCTGCACGACGTCGCGGATCGCGCCCGCCTCCTCGTAGAAGCCGCCCCGGCCCTCCACGCCGAAGCTCTCGGCCATGGTGATCTGGACGCTGTCCACCAGGTTGCAATTCCAGAGGGGTTCGAGAAGCGAGTTGGCGAAGCGGAAGTGCATGAGGTTGTTGACGGCCGTCTTCCCCAGGTAGTGTGGTCGATCCGGAAGATGGAGGCGCGGGCACGAATGCGGTCCCGTGCCACGGCTCGCGACCGCTGCGGGACGAGAAGGTCAAGCTCCTGAAGGCGATCTGGCCGCCGAACCCCCAGGACGTGGTGCGCGGCCAGTTCCGGGGCTACCGGGACGAGCCGGGCGTGGCGCCCGACTCCGACGTCGAGACCTTCGCGGCGCTTCCGCTTCAGATCGAAACGTGGCGGTGGGCGGGTTCCGTTTCTGATCCGCGCGGGGAAGTGCATGCCCGTGAGCGCCACGGAGGTGTTGGTGAAGCTGCGACCCCCTCCGCAACGTGTCTTCTCGTGCGTGGCGATGCGGCAACATGCCGCGAATCATTTTCGATTCCGGCTCGGTCCGGAGGTCGAGATCGCACTCGGTGCCGAGGTCCTCGCCGGCGGCGACTTGCCGGCCGGGGTGGGCGAATCCGTCGAGCTCATCTCGTGCCGAGACCGGCACGGGTTGATCGAGCCCTACGACCGCCTGCTGAGCGACGCCATGAACGGCGATCCGCTGTTGTTCGCACGCCAGGACGAGGTCGAGACGGCCTGGAGCATCGTGGATTCGTTACTGCGCGAGCCGTCGCCCGTGAACCCGTGCGCCCAGGGAACCTGGGGACCCGCCGAGGCGGATCGAATGGTCGCGGCGATCGGAGGCTCGTCCGCCCCGCAGGTATCGACTGGCGATTGCGGGTGAACGCGACAGTTGCGAGGTTACGATCAGGCCAGGGGCCCGAGGAGCGATCCGACTGCGGCGGTGATTCCCATCGCGAGGGCGCCCCAAAAAGCCACCCGCGCTGCTCCCAAGCTGGCGCTCGCGCCACCCGCCCGGGCCGCCAGTGCGCCCAGCAGAGCCAGGAATGCCAGCGAGGATCCACTGACGAGCGGGATCGCGTTCTTGCCCGCCACTATCGCGATCACGAGAAGC
>CAZTOE010000523.1:0-1792 GCA_964615045.1 uncultured Spirochaetales bacterium | reverse complement strand
ACATGGGTACGACGCGAATGGCCGACGATCCGCGGGACGGCGTGGTCGACCGCAATGCGCGCGTCCACGGCCTATCGAACCTCTACATCGCTGGCAGCTCGGTCTTCCCGACCAGCGGTTACGCCAACCCCACCCTCACCATCGTGGCAATGGCGCTTCGGCTGGCAGATCGGTTGCGCGATATGTGAGGAAAGGGGGTTTCGCCGGCATAGCCGCCGGTCGGAGCGACGCTCCGGGATTGAGGGGCGCCCTAGCGGCCCGTCTCGCAAGTTGGCTCTCGTTCACGGCAAGGGCCAGTGTCAGAAAGTAGAAGGCCGCGAAATCCCGGCTGAACCAGACATTTCCCATGCAGATCGAGATCGCCGTGAAGGCGGCCGCCGTGGATGCGCGCCTCCTGCGATCCGCTTCTCCCGACCTCCAGGCTTGCATAGTGCTCGACGTGACCCCGAAGAGACTCATCGCCAGGAAGAGTCCACCACCGATCCAACCCCCGATCACGAACTGGTAGAGATAGCCGTTGTCCAGCGACCAGGCCTTCTCGTATTCGGCCGCCACCACGAACGGACTCCCCCACCATCCGACCTGTGTGAGGTGCTTTCCGTAGATCTGCAGGAGTGCGAGGCGATAGTACCCGCTCTCGACGTTCCCCCGTTCCTCCATCGATTCGATCGCGTAGTGGTAGCTCTCCGACAGAAAGCCAGAGCCCAGGTAGAGCGCCGCCGCCGCCGCGAAGGCGCCGAGCGCCAGGGTCTTGCGGGCGCGAAACGCGACCATCGGAAAGAACAGGGAGATCGCGAGCAGAGCGGCGATCGGCCCCCGCGACAATGATGCTACGCATCCCGCCGCGCAGGATAGAGCGGCCAGTCGGGCGTGAATTCGGTAGCGCGGACTCACCTGACCCCACAGCAGCATCAGCGGCGTGAGGGTGGCAAATGCGGAGCCGAGCACGATGGGATGTGAGAGCGTCGCGAAGGGCCGCAGAAACCCCCATCGCCACCCCGCTCCCCGCTGGAAATGGCTGGGCACGTCGGCTCCCACCAGGGCATTCCAGAATTCAGCTGCGACCCGTTGCGCCATGCGGGCTTCGTAGAGGGTGAGGAACGCGAGCACGACCGCTGCACCGACGAGACCCGGAAGCGCGAAGGCCAGGCGCCGGGGCTCGCTGAGCAACGACCGCGCCAGGAGGTACGGCAGGCCCCAGGTGAGCACGAGTTCGACAAATCTCGTGTAGCAGGCGCGAAAGTTGAACTCCGAGTCGATGAGGGTGACGCTCTCCGAGAAGCCGTAGCTCACCGAGAAGGTGACAATGGCGGTGAGGGGAAGCCAGTCGGCAAGGCACAAGTCCGGCAGCAGTCGTCCGAGCGGTCGCGAGCCCGCCGGGCCCCGCGTGCCCGTGTGCCGCCGAGCCGCGAGTTCGGAGCCCAGCGCCAAGCCGTACGCCGAGACGATTCCGAGCAACGCCGCATGCTGGAGGTTGAGCTCGGGAAACCCCTGAACCTGCCAGTACGCGCGCTCGGGCACGAGCAGCACGGTCGGAAGGTAGAGAAAGCCGAAGGTCCAGGTGGGGCCGCGGAAGTAAGCGGCCAGAAGACCGGCAATGGCAACCAGCACGACGAGTCCCGCGATCAGTTCGTATTCTCCGGGAGCCGCCAGATGGTAAACTCCGTCGGCTTCGATCGCCCCAGAAACCGTCTCGGGCGAAGGGTGGGTTCGGCCCGGTAGACCTGCCAGGAACGGCGCATCCAAAGGCGCAAGGGCGGGACCCCTGCCCTCGGAATCGTGAGTTTCGATA
>CAZTOE010000522.1:0-1795 GCA_964615045.1 uncultured Spirochaetales bacterium | reverse complement strand
GGAAAACCGTGCGGGGGTGGTGATAGCTGAGTTTCCTGAATGGGGTTCAGGAGGTCCCGGGTTCGACTCCCGGCGCCCCGATTGAATGCGAACCGTGTTCCGTGCGGAGCCCGTCGAGCTCCGGCATTCGCCACGTCTGTCGCTCGCTCTCCATGTGCTCGCTCGGGTCCAGCCCCTCTGGGGACAGCAGTTTCGTACAAGACCAGGCTCGTTCTCTATACGATAATTGACCTGAATACTTCGGAGGAGCTATGCGGATGGGCGGCCAGGGTGCGATGCTGCTTGCAGTTGTGCTGGGTTTTGCGGCGTGTCAGACCGCTGACCAGGCAAGCACGGTCTCGGACCCAGTAGCGATCGATTTCGCCCAGGAGGTCTTGACCACAGGGCGGGAGTGCAACGTCTCCCTGACACCTGATGGTGGAGAATTCTATTTCAGTCGGTCGGACTCTGCGGGGGGCCGATCACACGTGTTCAGCTCGAGGCTAGCGGCGGGACGCTGGCAGGACGCCCAGCCAGCAAACTTCTCGGACGATCGCTACAGCGACTTCGACCCATTCGTCAGCCCTGACGGCTCGCGACTCTACTTCGCGTCCACTCGGCCGGCAACAGGGACGGAAGCAAGTAGCGACCACGACCTCTGGTTCGCCGAACGAATGGCCGACGGGTGGTCGAAACCTCGCCACTTGAGCGGCTCCATCAACACAGCGGCAAAAGAGGGATACCCCACGGTCACTACTGACGGTTGGCTCCTGTTTTTCTCGGAGCGCCCTGGTGGATCTGGTCTGGCGGACGTGTATCGAGCAAGACTAGGCGACGAAGGGAGCGCGTCGGCAACGACTATAGAGAATCTAGGGATGCTCAATACGGCTCGCGGAGACGTAAGCCCGTACGTCGCACCCGACGGCAGCTATGTGATATTCTACCGCATGACGGCCGATAGAGGCGATTCTGACCTCTACATCAGCTATGATGTCGACGGTACCTGGACGTCACCTCGGCAACTCCGTGACGTGGTCAACACTAGTGACTATGAGATGTGTCCCACCGTTTCACCGGATGGTCGCTACCTCTTCTTCGCACGGTTCCACGAGGGTCGAAGCCACATCTATAAGGTAGATGCGGAGGCAGCGGGCATTCGGAAACGCTGACGAAATCTGCCGGGCGGGACGCTGCGGCCTCCGAGGCAGTCCCCGGCAAAGGACCTCCTGGATTGGAGTCGCATTGAGCGCCCCACGGCGGCACTCGATCACGTAGCCCACGTGCATCAGGCCGGTCGAGCCTCGTACGGGCGGCAACCGCCCCGGTTGTTGGCGAATGCCGCAAAGTCGCGGCAGTAATCGGCCAGGCCCGCAAAGTTGAACTGCTCCTTGAACTCGAGAGATTGACTTTCGCGGTGAAAGAGCCGTCCATCTTCCAGCACGCGTACGTACTCGGCTACTTCGTTAGCATCGCCCATGAAACGCTTGTTGGTGCAATGCGTAGGATCGGAGGATCTCTGTCGGGCGCGCTCAAAGTGATGTTCCTTCCCTGTGACTGGCTAAGTCGACCGGACTACCCATACTCACCCTATGAATGCCGCCAACCATCGAGACCTTTCAGAGGACGACGGCGTACTCCCCGAAAAACTCCCCCAACTTCACCTATGCAACCTGCGTGATCGTGGGGAAGGGGAGTACGCAGGTTGCAGCATGGACTCCCAGAACTGTGCGCAAGTTGCGCGAAATGGGGGTTTATAGGGAAGAATGGGGTTCAGGAGGTCCCGGGTTCGAATCCCGGCGCCCCGATTGGTTTACCT
>CAZTOE010000521.1:0-1797 GCA_964615045.1 uncultured Spirochaetales bacterium | reverse complement strand
CTCGTGCACCCCTACTGGATCGCCGACGTGCGCGACGCCCAGGGCCCGCTCGCCACCCCGAAGCGCGCGGTGCCACAACCGGTGTGGTCGCCACGCGTCGCGGCGGAGCTTCGTGACCTCACGCTGAGCGTCACCGAGAACGGCACGGCCAGGCGCGCGTTTCACGACGCGACAGGTCGACCGCTGCTCGGCGAAGTCGGGGTAGCCGGAAAGACTGGGACGCTGCGCGGCACCCATCCCGAGGGTCGCTATCAGTGGTTCATCGGCGTGGCGCCGGCGGACGACCCGCGGCTCGCCATTGCGGCAGTGGTCGTCCAGGAAGAACCCGCGGGCGCGAGCGCCGCCGACGTCGCTGCGGCGATCCTGCATCTCCTCTTCTGCGAAGGCGACGAGTGCGACCCGACTCACGCGGATCACCTGCACGCCCGCGCCCTCGCGCGCGAAACCGAGGTGGCGCTGGCCCTGCGCGAGCGTCGGCGCAAGGAGGCCTTTGCGCGCGCGACGGAGCTGGCCGCGGCGCACGAGGTCGTCGATCTCGATGAGGCGCCGCGCCCGATTGGCAGGATGGGGTTCGATTTTCCGCGCCACCTGCGCAGGCATCCGGTCGCGGGGGAGATCGTCCTGCTGATCGAGCTCAGCCGGGAAGGTGACGTTCTCGATGCGTCGATTGAAGCCTCCGACCTGCCGGACTTCAACGACTTCGTATTGAACGCGGTCCGGGAATGGAAATTCTCGCCGCCCACGAAGAACGGCCTTCCCATTCGATCCCAAGCCCGACTCCCGATCCCGATTTGGATCAAGTAGACCGCTCACGGGGCGCCCGCGGGGGCGCGCTTGACCGTCCCCTCGCCGCGCTTACGGTTGCTTTTTCTCAACCAGCCGGGGGGTTCGTGTCCGATCCCGAGCGGCGGCCGCAAGTGCCGGAAGGCACCGGCCGTGCATCGACCATCTCTGTTGTTGGCGCTGGCGGGGAGCACATCGAGCTCCCGGCGGTGCTTCCGGTGCTCCCGGTGCGCGACGTGGTCGTGTTTCCCGGCGTGACCCGGCCGCTCGCGGTGGGCCGTCCCGCTTCCCTGGCTGCCCTGGAGCAGGCCGGCAACGGCGGCTTTCTGGCGGTCGCCACCCAGCTGGACCCCGAGCGAGAGACGCCCGGACTCGGCGATCTCTACCCGATCGCGTGCATCGTCCGCATGGCGCGGGCAATCGACGCCCAGGGAGGTGGTAAGCAAGCCATCGTGGTGGGTGTCGCGCGAACCCGTCTCGGTGCCCTCGAGGACGACGCGCCGGCGCTTCGGGTGCACATCGCACCGATCTCCGAGGTCGACCCATCGTCTCCCGAGCGGGAACAGGTGTGGCGGAGTGTAGTGGAGCGCGCGCAACGCATCATCGACTTGCGCGACGACCTCCCGGACGAATGGAAGGCGTTTGTGTCGGGCCTGCCGACGCCGGGGCTGTTGGCGGATCTCATCGCCTCGACCCTGCCGCTCCCGCCGGAAGAACAGATTGCCCTCCTCGGAGAAGCGGATGTTCTCGAGCGTTTGCGGCGCCTGTCGGGTCACCTCGACCGCGAGGTCACGATCGCCGAGACGCAGCGACAGCTGAGCGCCCGTTCCGAAGCCGAGACCGATCCGCGGCAACGCGAGCGCGTGCTGCGGCGCCGCTTGCGCGAGATCCAGGCCGAGATCGGCGAGGTGGATTCGGGCGCGGATGAGGTCGACGCGCTCCGCGAGCGCATCGAGGCCGCCAAACTCAGCGGGGAGGCAGCGACGCAGGCAGAGCGAGAGCTCAAGCGGTTTG
>CAZTOE010000520.1:0-1801 GCA_964615045.1 uncultured Spirochaetales bacterium | reverse complement strand
CGCCGACATGGTCAAGTTCCAGTCCTATCTTGCCGCCGAGGTAGCCGATGACGATCAGCAAACCTCCGATCACATAGGGCCTTTCTCGCATCCGGAAGAGGCCGCTCGCGACGATGTAGGGGAATGAGGAACCCATGAACCACTGGCCGTGCCCCCACCGCAGGCGACCCCGGTAGACACTTCGGTCCGAAGATCCCATGAGGCGGAGGTGAATGATGCGGAGGTCGGGGTCCAGAAGACTCGCGGTCCGGTAGCCCGCCATCCGCGCGCGGTGAAAGTCGATTCCATCCCACATGACTTCTCTAACAAACCCACCGATTCGCTCGAACGCCTCGCGCCGGTAACACTTGAACTGCCCGGCGACCATCTCGTCGATCATGTATTCCTCGACGAGACCGGATTCCTCTCGGCGAAACACCTTGCCGCTCGCTGCAGCGAGATTGGGGTCCGCCGCAAAGTACTCCAGAAGTCGCTCAAGATAGTGCGGGGAGAACTCGAGATCGACGTCCATTTTGGCAACGTAGTCGTATTCGATATCCACTGCCGCGAGGCCCTGATAGAAGGCGTCGATGACGCCTCCTCCGAGCTTGCGAACGCCTCGGTCCTCGCGGCGTACCACGGTCAACCAGGGGATCCGGGCCGCAGCGCCCTCAAGGATCTGCGGGGTTCGGTCGCTGGATCCGTCGTCCACGATGACCCAGCGATCGGGTGTTCTCGTTTGAGATTCCATCGATTGGAGAGTGCGCTCCAGCGTCGCCTCTTCATCCCGGCAGGGTGATATCACGACGAGCTGCCCCTTCGGACCGGCGGTCGCCATGCGCAACACTCTCCCCGATTCCAGTGCCGTTTGGGGCCATGACCGTCTAGCTCCAATCGGCCCCCAGGTTAAGCTCTTGAGGGTCGACTTCACACCCGAGAGGGGCAGGTCGAAGGAGGAGACGTGGCCGGCCGCGTGGGGATCGTCGCCATCGGGCGCAACGAGGGAGAACGGCTCGAGCGATGCCTGCGTTCCCTTCTGGAAAACGACGCCAGCGTGGTCTACGTCGACAGTGGTTCTTCGGACGGCAGCCCATCGCGCGCTCGAGCACTCGGCGTGACTGTAGTCGAGCTCGACCCGCGTGTGCCATTCTCGGCTGCCCGAGCGCGAAACGAGGGCTTTCAGAAGATCTGTGAGCTGCTCGAAGCCGTTGAGTTCGTCCAATTTGTCGACGGCGATTGCGAGCTGGCGGCGGAGTGGGTCGGCCGGGCGGCGGACTACTTGCGGAATCACCCCAATGTGGCGGCCGTCTGCGGGCGAAGGCGGGAGCAGCATCCGGAGGCGAGTTGCTACAACCGCCTCCTCGACATGGAGTGGGATCGACCGCCGGGAGAGACCACCGCTTGCGGCGGCGATGTGATGATCCGCGCCGAGGCTTTTCGCCAGATTGGTGGCTACGCACCAGAGCTCATCGCGGGCGAAGACCCGGAAATGTGCCTCAGGTTGCGGCGAGCGGGGCACAGAATCGTGCGCCTGGACGCGGCGATGACGCGTCATGACGCGGCGATCTACGCATTCGGGCAGTGGTGGCGGCGGCAGGTGCGCGCCGGTCACGCCTACGCCGAATCGGCATACCGGCACGGCTGGGGACGGGAGCGGTATCGCGTGAGGGAAGTCCTTTCGCTCCTCCTCTGGGGAGTGACCCTACCGGTTTCCGCTCTGGGAATGGTGGTCTTCACCCGGGGAGCGAGTTTGCTTCTATTGCTGAGCTATCCGGTCCTCTGGATCCGAATCTTCCTCCGCCGCATGGCGCAGGGGAACGAC
>CAZTOE010000519.1:0-1805 GCA_964615045.1 uncultured Spirochaetales bacterium | reverse complement strand
AACTCGCGCTGCCGGTCGACGATGAAGTTCATCACCTTGAGCATCGTCTGGCGACGCTGTTCGATCGCCTGGATCATCCACTGGGCGCTGTTCAGCTTCTTCGCGATGAACGCCTTGTTGTCGCCCTTGAACTTGTTCTTGTCCCTCGCGACCTCGCGGTAGGCACGCGAGAGCTTGAGACGCGGCAACGACGAGTCGTTGTGGAACACATAGTACTCGCCGTCGATCTTGTCGACGATGAGGTCGGGGGTCACGTAGTTGTCGCTCATGTCCGCGAACTTGAGGCCCGGCTTCGGATCCAGCTTGGCGATCTCGTCGGCGGCGTCCTGGACCTCTTTCGCCGAGATCCCGTGCTCCTTCGAGAGCTCGCTCCAGCGATGGCTGACCAGCTCGTCGAAGTGGTCGCGGACGAGCCGGTATGGCAGCCCCTCGGTCTCGTCCCGCTCACGCAGCTGGATGAGGAGCGTCTCCTGGAGGTCGCGCGCCGCGACGCCGCTCGGCGAGAACTTCTGGATCACGTCGAGCATTCGCTCGGCATCCTCGAGCGTGTACGGATCGATCTCCTCCCAGATCTCGGGCTGGTCCTCCTCGAGGTGGTTGTTCAGCGCCTCGACGACTTCCGAGAGATCACACGTGAGGAAGCCTTCGCGGTCCACGTTGCCCACGATCTCCTCGCCGAGATAGTGCTCGCGAGGCTCGAGGGTCAGGAGATTCAGCTGATCCCGCAGATGATCCCAGAGATCCGGGGGGGTGTCCGGCGTCGGCATGAAGGTCCGATCGTCGCTGCCGCCGTACTGCTGACGGCGGCCGCCCGCATCAAAGCCGTTCAGGAGGATCTCCTCCCAATCGATCTCCTCCTCGTCCGGCTCCTGCTCCTCGGGTGTCTCCTCCGGCAGTTCGTCGGCCGGTTCGGTGAGCTCCAGGAAGGGGTTGACGAGCAGTTCCTGCTTCAAGTGCTGCTGCAGGTCCATCAGGGGCATGTAGAGGAGATCCATCGCCTGGTAGAGGCGCGGATTGACCTTCATCTCCTGCTTCATGCCGAGGCTCTGTCCGAGCCCCCGTCTCAACTCACTCATATTCAGCCGTCATTCGTGTCTCGGGGTTCGCGAAGCCGACGAACAGGGTGAAATATACGGCCCTCGGGGTCCCGCGTGCGAGGGCGTGGCACATTCATTGCTAGAAGCGTGCCGGGTGTCAGGGGGCTAGAGGCGGAAGTCCATGCCCAGATAGAGTTTACGCGCATCCGGGTCCTTCACGAGACGGTCCGCGGGACCTTCGATGTGGATTTTGCCGTTGAAAAGGAGGTAGGCGCGGTCGGTGATCTGCAGGGTCTCTCGCACATTGTGGTCGGTGATCAAGACCCCCAGCCCCCGCTCTCGCAGCTCGGCGACGATCCGCTGAATGTCGTCCACGGCGATAGGATCGACCCCCGCAAAGGGCTCGTCGAGCAGCATGAACTTGGGCCGAGTCGCCAGAGCCCGGGTGATTTCGAGCCGCCGACGCTCCCCACCGGAGAGCGAGTATGCCACGTTCTTACGGAGGTGCCCGATCGAAAGCTCGTCGAGGAGTTCCTCGAGCCGCTGCTTCCGCTCTTTCTTCGTCAGATCCAGGGTCTCGAGGATGGCCATGACGTTTTCCTCGACCGTCAACTTCCGGAAGATCGAGGGCTCCTGCGACAGGTACCCGATTCCCGCCCGGGCCCGCTTGTACATCGGCACCTTCGTGAGCTCCCGATCGTCGAGATATACGTGCCCTTCGTCCGCCTCGAGCAACCCGACGATCATGTAGAAGGTCGTCGTCTTCCC
>CAZTOE010000518.1:0-1816 GCA_964615045.1 uncultured Spirochaetales bacterium | reverse complement strand
ACACCGACGTGATGTACCTGGCTGCGCGGCTTCGTGCCGCACAAGCGCGAGGGGACAGCCGGGTGGATGTGCCACAGAGCCTGCTCGACCGGCTCTCCGAGATCGACGCGATGAAGCGCGACAGGCCGGCGAAGGCGGCGGCGTGGATGGAGACCCTGGTCGCCAAGCTGAGTGGCAAGCGTGTCTTCCTGATGGCCCCGGCGCAGCTCATCTACGACGTCGCACTGGCAGGTGTGACGGCGGGCGAGAAGTGCAACTTCGCGCCGAACTCGTCGCTCCAGGTCGGTCTTGGCGGAAAGGGCTTCGAGATGGCAGACGACTGGGAAGACGTCGTCAAGCGTTTCCTCAACTTCGACGGTGAGTATGGCTACTTCTACGGCTTCTCGGAACAGACCGCTCTCAGCGTCCGATGCGAGCATGGCCGCCTGCATCTCCCGCCCTGGTCGATCCCCCTCATTCTCGACCCGGAGACGAGCGACCTGTTGCCGCGCAGTGGCAGACACGTCGGTCGCGGCGCGTTCTTCGATCTCGCGATGAACGGCACCTGGGGCGGCCTCATCACCGGCGACAAGGTCGAGATCGACTGGAGCGAGTGCCCATGTGGTCGAACCACCTCTCATCTCTCGGAGGAGATCACACGCTTCAGCGTCGAGCAGGGGGGGACCGACAAGATCACCTGTACCGCGACACCGGAGGCCCATGCCGACGCCCTCGACTTCCTCACGACGGTCTGAGCCGGAGGTGACGAACGTGACCCAGCCGATTGCACACGCGGTGATCCGAGGCGAGGTCATCGAATCGGATCTGTTCGAGTATCCGGGCCGCGGCGAAGTGATGACCTTCCTGGCGCCGGACCCGAAGAAATTCATCCACCGGTTGCCGCTCGCCTCTCCGGGCCAGCTCTCCGACCTGTACGACCTCAGCTTCGACGAGATCCTCGACTACCTCGATGAGCTCGGAGCCAGGCTCGACATCAACAAGAACGAGCACATGCAGCGGGCGCGAGACCTGACCTATGACGCGGCACCGCTGCCCCGGGCGCTCGTCGACATGGGTTACAACGGGTTCGGCAGCTTCCTGAGACGGGAGAACGTCCGGCAGATCGCGGAGAACAGTGTCGGGCTCGCCTATCTCGAGGGCTGGGTCGAGCACCGGATGCTCGACGGCGTGATCATCAAGGTCAGGGCATTCGGCTCCCGGGGATTGCACATCGTGGCCGGCAATGGGCCCGGATTGGGCATCGTGACGCTCGCGCGAAGTGCCGTCACGCGTAGCGACTGCATCATCAAGGCGCCCTCCAACGATCCGTTCACTTCCGCTGCACTCGGCATGACGATGTGTGACATGGCACCCGATCATCCCATTACCAGACACTTCGCCGTTGCCTATTGGCGAGGTGGAGATGCCACCGTCGAGGAGAAGCTCTACCAGCCCCACAACATCGAGAAGATCATCGCCTGGGGCGGGATGGCGGGTATCAAGCATGTCACCAGATACATCCAGCCTGGCCTGGAGCTGATCTCGCTGGACCCCAAGACGAGCATCAGCGTCGTCGGGCCCGAAGCGCTGGACGACGAGCAGCAGATGCAGGAGGCGGCGCGCCGTCTGGCGATCGATATCGGCGGCGCGAACCAGATGGGCTGCTCGAGCTCGCGGGTCACCTTCGTCCTCACGGGCGAGCGTGAGGACGGCGTCGAGCGCGTGACCGAGCTCGGAAGACTCGTCTATCGGGCGATCATGGAGCTCGCTCCCACCTTCAGCACGAAGCCGAAGTCGTACAGCAAGGAGCTGAAGTCGCACGTGGATGCGCTGCGTC
>CAZTOE010000517.1:0-1818 GCA_964615045.1 uncultured Spirochaetales bacterium | reverse complement strand
ACCGGCGGCAGCTTGCCATTGGCGTCCGCCTCGCGATCGCCCGACCATGAGACATCGAACACCTGGGTCTGCGGCTCGCCATCGGTGTTTACCCAGCCTTTGACGATCTGGATACGGTCGAGATTGGCGCCGTCGGGATCGCGCAGCGCACGCACCATGAAGGTGGGCGCGGCACCGTCGGGCCCGGCAAAAAGATCGGCACCCATCGGCACGCCCCGGTCATAGCCGGTGGCAGCGAAATCGGGGCGATGCACGTCGTCTTCCTCGAAATCCCAGCCAGCGAAAACCCGTACCGTGATCCGCGAGCCCGTGGTGGCATAGACTTCCTTGCGTTTGAATGCGTCCCAGATCGCCTCGCGTGTGTTCTCCCGCGACCAGACCCCGGCAAGGCCCGAGGCCAGGGTTTCGTAATGCCGGACCGCAATATCCTCGCCCAGTACTACCGGCTGTACAATGAAATCCTCGTAGCGGGCCTCACCGGTGCCCGGCTCCACGATGCTGGCTTTGCCGAAGTAATTGTCCTCCCGCGTGGTGGCGAGCGAGGTGTGGCTGTCGGACGAGCCGATCAAGCCGAACTTGAAGGGATTGGCGCCGAGCTCAGCTTCATATTTCAGGCCACGCGCTAGTGCGTCGCGCGCGTATTCTCGGGGAAGCATGTCCGGCGTCTTCAATTCGGTGCCGAAGTTTCCGCGATCCCAAGTGTAATAGTCCGCGAACTCATCGTTTGGTGACAATGCGGGATGCGCCTCGCCGTCGCCTTTGATTTGGGTGACCTCATAGACCGGCTCCCAGCGCATACGACGTTCGGCATAATCAATGTCGAGAGGCGCGCCATTCATCCGCACATCGTCAAACATCAGCCCGTTCGACAAATTGCCGTTATGGGCAAAGGCCATGACCTTGCCGCCTGTGTTCGCCTCATAGGCCTTCATCCAGTCCCAGAGATCTTCCGGATCGCTGCTGTCGTAGGTGGAGAAGGGCACCAGATCTTCGACCTTGTCTGCATCGTCGCGAAACATGACGACCCGGTGTAGATTGTTCGCGTTAGGCCCAGATGACCACTCGAAGCCGTGAATCGCCGAGAAGACGCCGGGCTCATTATACCGTTCGGCAGCATCCACAATGCGGTTCCACATGGTGCGCTGCAGATCATCATCGTTGATCCGGTCGGTGGCCGCGTTGAGCGCGGCGCCCCATTCGACATAGGCCGCGATGGGATCGCCCCCCTTTACAAGGTCGTGCAGTTGACGCCCCCATTTGTTTGCGAGAAGGCCCGGATTCGACTCTGCGATCATCGGCGCGAGACCAAGATTTTCGGCGTGGTCGGCTACCACGAGAAAATCGAGCGGCCGCACGAGTTGAGCATAGTCCCCAACCGAAGCGCGCACCTTCTCGCCGCGCGCAAACCGGAACGCCTCATCGGGGCCAAGGGTGTTGCCGATCATGCCAGCATCGGTCGAATATGAAGTGTGTAGGTGCGTGTCGCCCCAGAACACCCGATTGGGATAGGACTGGTCGAGGAAGGGCGAGTAGTGCCGCGCCCCAAGTCTAACGTCCTCCTCCTCGATTGCGACATCACCGACATAGCCCTGCGCGAAAGCGCATCCGGCCCAAAGTGAAGCGACAAGAAAAGGTGTAAGCGCGTTCTTCATCCATATCCCCCTTTGAATGGGTCTAAACCTCAAAGACAGATTTGGCGGACAATGGTGGCAGCTACAGACGCCTTCGCGCGTTGATATCGATCAAGCTTCTGTACAGATCGGCACGTGCGTGACCTGGTCAGCATGCGCGGTAGGTGCCATGAGCGGAGTCTTGGAA
>CAZTOE010000516.1:0-1827 GCA_964615045.1 uncultured Spirochaetales bacterium | reverse complement strand
ACCCGACTCAGAGAGGAACTGCACCGCGAAGCGAGCGAATCCTTCGGAGACATTCAGAACCCGGGCGAGCTCGCCACTGCTCAGATTTTCGTGCTGACAGATTGCGGCGAGCGAGAAAACCAGATCATCAGGGAGATTCGACAGGACGGTCGTGTCGGGCTCGCGAAAAAGTCCGACCGCGAGGCTGCGCTCAGAAATCTGTCTCAGAGAGGACAACCAGAGCCGAGTCGCGATTCGTGGATTTCCAGCGCTCGATTCCCAAAGAAGTCGGAAATAGCCATCGGCCTCCTCGACCAGCTCGATGCCACCCGATGTGGCCTTCTCATCGGACAGGAGCACTTCATCGAAGCGGAGCTCGAAGCCGGTCTTCTTGTTCCGAAGCCCGATGAGCCGCTGAATCTCTTCCGGAGTCCATTTGGGCAGCTGGAGGAGCTTCCGGAAATAGTGCACCCGGCCGCGGCTCTCGTTGAGAAAGCGCCATGTAAAGCTGTTGAAGAGCAGGACCCAGAATACCTTGCTCGATGTCGAGTTCACCAATTCGACCAGTCCATCGTACGCCGTGTATCCACCGACTTGCCGAAGGAATGTATTGTGTGCTTCATCGAGGAATACGACGCGCTCGGGACCCTCGCAGATCAACTGGGTGACTTCTTCTAGATCGGAGGTCCTTCCGAAACCCAGTGCCTCGGAAATATCCCTTAGGATCGCGTCGGCGGTCGTGGGCTTGCCTCGAACCGTATGCTGGACGACGTTCGCCTCTTTCAGCCGTCGAGCGATCTGCGCCGCGAGCGTCGTCTTGCCGGCGCCCTTCTCGCCGATCACCACAAGGGAGGCGTCGGTTCTCGATTCCTTCCAGCGATTCCACTGATCGATGACTTCGGCGAGAACGGCCTCGCGCGGGACGAGCAGCGAGTCGTCTTCGCCGAGGATCGGATAGAGCGGAAACGCAGCGAGGTATTCCTCGGGTAGCCCGTTCCCGGTGCTCTCCGCGACGACTTCTGACTGTTTCGAACGATGCCGGAGAAGTCGGGCTCGAAGACTCTGAACGAAGTCGGTCTCCGTCGCGATGCGCGTGACAAAATTCGCGAGCGGAGTCCCCGCGATCCGGACAGCGGCAACGGGCGACAGCAAGAATCCGAGGCGAGAGCGCCCCATCCATTGGGCCAGGCGTCTCTCGAAAGTGGGCGGATCGGCATCGAGCGCCATCCCTTCCCAGCGCTTTGCGAGGATTGTGCGCCATTGAAGCGCTACCCAGAGGGTCCACAGCCCGACCCAGAACAGGACCGTACCCTCGAGCAGTGCCACGAGCCGGCCACCGCCGATCACCGCGCGAGCGACGCCGTCGACGATGTAGGCCAGCGCGACCACGATCCCGAGCGTCGCGTAGGTCTGCTGGAGCCGAGCGAGAGTGGAGGGACGCAGCTCGATGAGTGCGGGTCGCCCTCGGGTGATTCTCCTCGTCGCACCGATCAGGGCCTGCCGGCCGAGCACGTAGACCAAGACGGGAACCGCAACCGCCCGAATGAACTGCGCCGAAGGCCCGTCCCTTCCGATCAGAAGCAGGATCCCCTGGAGCCCAGTCAATGCGATCACCACGGGGAGTGTGGCTTGCAGAAGCCCAGACCACCGGACCAGGAGCCCGGCGCGCCCGCGCAGCGGCCGAAGCCGCGCGAGAAGCTTCACCGAGAGCACGGTCAAGCGGGGCGTCTTCCGGCGGAGCAGCAGCCAGGCCGCGACCACAGCCAGCATTCCCAAGCCGCGGAGCAGATACCCCTGTCCTGCGGGGGTGGTCATGAGCGCTGCCAGTGTGGGTACCTCGGCCCTGCG
>CAZTOE010000515.1:0-1835 GCA_964615045.1 uncultured Spirochaetales bacterium | reverse complement strand
TCGAGTTCGCCACCCTGCTCTCCTTCTTCGAGGGGATCCCCGAGCACGAGCGCACCAGCGTGCTCGCCGCCTTCAACCTGGCCAACGCGGCGGCGGTGGCGCTGGGGGCCTTGTGCGGAGGTCACATCTTCCTGGCGATGGAGGGCTCGCCCGAGGCCTACGCGGTGCTGTTCGCGGTGTCGGTGACGGGTCGGCTCGCCGCGCTGGTGCTCCTGCGCGGCGCGCGGTCCGCGCGGGCCACGAGCGACATGCAGCTGCGCACGCTGGCGGTGCGGCCGTCGGCGGGGGCGGTGGAGCGCCCGATCCTGGCCTCGATCGACGGCGCGGAGCGCCGGGGCGACTCCTCGACGCGCGGGACACCCGCGTCACCGGCGCAGGTCTAGAACGCCGACAGGTACTCCACTCCGGTCATGGCTTCCGACAGGGACCAGAGTCGCCTTCCCGCGTCGACGTCTCGCGCAATCGGGTTGAGGCGGGCCCTTCCCACGCTGCCGCCGATCTCCAACAGGCCCGTCGGGCCGTAATAGTCGCCGCCGCGCACCACTTCGGCCGTGGCGGCGTGGACGATGGGATCGGCCGCCACCGCCGCGGTGGGGACCATCGTCTCCAGCTTCCCGTTGAACCACTTTCCGAACGCGTTCGAAGGCGTGAGCGACGCGTTGTGCCTTCCGATCTCCGTGGCCGCGAACCCGGGATGGGCCGCCAGGGCGATCGCGCTGCCGCCCCCTCGACGCAGACGCCGCTCCAGCTCCATCGTGAAGCCGAGCAGGGCCAGCTTGCTGCGGGCGTAGGCTCGCCACTCGCCGTAGCGGGCCTTCTCCCAGTTCAGGTCCTCCAGCTCCAGCCGCGCGAAGCGATGCGCGAGGCTCCCGATGTTGACGATGCGCGTCGGGACCTCCTCGCGGAAGAACGGCAGCAGCGTTCCCGTCAGCGCGAAGGCGCCCAGGTAGTTGGTGGCGAGGTGCAGCTCGTGCCCGACGCTGTTGCGGGTGAGCGGAACACCGACGATCCCCGCGTTGTTGATCAGCAGGTCGAGTCGGCCCACCTGCTCCGCGAACTGCTCGCCGAACTGCCGGATCGACTCCGGCTCGGAGACGTCGAGCGGAAGGACGATCGCCTCGGCGTCCGGCACCGCTGCCACCAGATCGCGGCGCGCCGCCTCGGCCCTCTCGGCGCTCCTGCACGCCATCACGACGCCGGCTCCCATCCGAGCCAGCCGGAGCGCCGCCTGGAATCCCAGACCCGAGTTTGCGCCCGTGATCACCGCGACCCGCTTCGAAACCGCAGTCACCCTTCCCCACCCATCGACACCACAGCAGCCGGCCGGGCCGCGAGCTTCCTCCACGCGACCGGAGAGTTCAAGCGGGGGCCGGCGGGTCGGCGGCCGCCCCGCCCGCTACGGGCGATCGGGCCGCTCCGTCTCTCCCCCCGGCTTCTCCGCCCCGTCGCCGTTCGACCCGGTGGTCGGGAGGATCGAACGCACCCGCCGGAGCCACCGGCGCGCCCAGGCGAACTCCGCCGACAGGATCACCAGTCCGAAGGGAATGGCCACCAGCCCCGGCCCGGGCAGCACGAGCATCGCCACGCCCACCAGCAGCACGGTGGCGCCGACCACGCCGACCACCACGCGGCGGGCGGTGCGCAGGCTCGTCTTCACCAGCCGCGCCAGATCGTCCTCCATCGGCGAGGGGATCACCGCCTCGTCGCGGTGTCCGCCGGCGATCGACGCCAGCACGCCGACCGCGAGGATACCGACCAGGAAGGCCAGCGAGACCGACGCCGGGATCTCGTAGTGGTGGGTGAGCAGCATCTTCACCCCCACGAAGGCGAGCAGG
>CAZTOE010000514.1:0-1838 GCA_964615045.1 uncultured Spirochaetales bacterium | reverse complement strand
CAAGCCGAGGACCTGCGAATAGTAGAAGAGCAGGAAGTATGCGAAGCCGTTTTCTTTTACGCCGTACGCAACCGCGCCGACGCCGTAGAAGAACTCGGTTCGGAAGGGGAGGGCTCGAATTTTCAGTGGCGTCCGCCCCTAGGCCGCGGCGCTCGGTCGCGAGGACACCGACTCGTGCCAGCGCCGGGTGTTCGCATTCGCCTCGGGAATCGCGAAGCCCGCAAACCCCGCGAAATCCACCACGCACAGGGCGGTGATGTCGGCCATGCTGAAACGCTCGCCGCCGACAAACTTCGACTCGGCCAGCCGCTTCTCCAGGCGGTCGTAGAAGACTCCGATGCCGCGCTTGCCGCGCTCGACGAGCGCCTCAATCTGGGGATCGCCCGAACGGCCTGCGACCGCTCGACCGGCCATCGGGGGCATCGAATTGCGGAAAAACTCGCTCACGGCGTTCATGCCGTCGAACTGCATGTGGCGCTCCCAGGAGATGATCTGCGCTTTCTCGAGCGGGGTCGTGCCGAGGAGCGGCGGGTCCGGGTGCTGGGCCTCGAGGTAGGCGCAGATGGCCGGCGCTTCGTCGATGATGGTGCCGTCGTCGAGTTCGAGGGTCGGAAGCAGCCCGCGCGGATTGATGGCAAGGTACTCAGGTTTGAGGTTCGCGCCGTCCAGGATGCTCACTTCCTCCATCGGAATGTCGAGTCCCTTTTCCTTGATGAAGATGCGGACGCGGCGCGGGTTGGGGGCCATCTGGCAGTCGTAGAGCTTCATGGATTTCCTCGTGGTTGGGGGGGCGACTCCAGCCGCCGGCACATGCTACCTCGGCTGGCACCCCGCTCACACTGCAAAGGGGGAGCGGGCGGTGCTAGCGGGTGTAGGAAACCGGTGGCAGGCAGGAGGAGGGCGTGAGTTGCTTGTGCCCCCACATCGATGCGGTTTCCATCACGGTCGTGACGTGCGCGCCGGGCATGACTTCGATCGGACCCCAACCGAGCTCGATGTCGAACCCCGACGGCGTTCCCAGGTAACACGAAACGGTGCGGTCGTTGGGGTGCCGCCCGAGGGTGCGCCGCACCGGGTAGCCGAGGGCGTCGCAGCGATCGAGAGCGATTCCCACGTCATCGAGCTCGCGGGTCTGCAGCATCAAGTGGAAGAGACCGCTCTCCGGAACTTCCACGGCGGCGATGCTGTGGTGACGCGTGTTCGTGTGGAAGAAAAGAATGGGAAAATGGGCGTCCATCTCGTCGGAGATTGAAAAACCCATGACGTCGAGATAGAAACGCCGAGCCCCCAGGAAATCACGCACGGCGAGCGCCAGGTGGCCCAAGCCGGCCTCCCCCGTGACGAAACCGTGATGGGGGCGTCCCGGCCGGAACGAATGGGCCGTCGAGACCTGCCCGTAGAAGAGCTCGTGGCGAAATCCTTCGCCGTCGAGGAACCACTCCATCTTGCGTACTTGGCGGGCGGAGAGCTCGTCCTCGGTGGCGCCGTGGAGCTGGGCTCCAGCCTTTTCCATGCGCTCGAGCGCGGCGTGAAACGCCTCCGCATGGGCCACTTCCCAACCCGCGTAGGCGAAGCCGCCCGCTTCGGCGGGATGGATTGCAATCCGAAAGGCGCGATCGTCTGCGCGCAAGCGCACTGCGCCATCGCGGCCCGGGGAGGCGAGTTGGAGCCCCAATACCTCGGGGCCGTATTCGTTCCACTTGTCTGCGTGGGGGCAGTGGATCCCCAGATATCCCAGGCCGGTGATGTGTTCGGGCGACCCTTGGCTCATGGCGATCTCCTAGACCGGTTCGGCTCGCGCTTCGACCGGGCCTCAGTCACGATTAGTGTATTCTGAC
>CAZTOE010000513.1:0-1873 GCA_964615045.1 uncultured Spirochaetales bacterium | reverse complement strand
ACCCTGGACCGGGGGGTGTCCCGATGAAGGGAGGGATGGGGCCGGGCGGGCTCGGCGATCAAGAATTTCGCCAAGGAACGCACTCGACAGCGGCTCTGCCGGACCTCTGACCGCACGATCGCGGCGACCGAGCCCGAAGTAGCAGGACCGCTGGTAGAGACAACAAACCGAATTGCCAAAAAGCTGAAAGCCAACCACCGCCTGACGGGCTCGTGAGGTTCCAGATGACATGGCTGAATGCGATGTAGAAGGCGTAGACGGATGCCCAAGGCCAGACCCAATCGCGCAACGACCAGAAGCCCCAGGCGCCGACCGCGAAAAGCAGCCAATGGACCGGTGCGGTCAGTCGGGCGAGCAAGCCGTGGAGCTCGAAGCCAAACCAGACCTCGGTGTCGCGTACGTGTGGGACGAATAGATCTCGACTCACGAGGACAACCACCGTCACCACGCAAAGCAGGGAGAGAGGGGTCGCCCACCGGGGTCGGTCCATGGTCAGTTGCTTCCCAGTACCGGGGGTCGCTTGCGGAACGGTGTTCACTTGTGCGGCCGGCCGAGCGCTGCCAGAGCCGAGAGGGCGGCGAATCCGAGCGCGGCCGCGCCGGGCTCGGACGCAAACTCCACGGCGCCGGAGCCCGTGAACGCCGTGTTGTCGGCGATGGTCGAGTTCACGATCGTGGTCTCGGTGCCGGACAACAGGTCGTGGAGGATGCGCCCCCCCGCCCCGTTCCGGGGAGGAAGCCGGCTCCCGCGAGAAAGGAGGGAACGGCTCTGAAGACGCGGTCGACCGCCTCCTCTTCGGGTGACGGGCGCGCGTCGATGATCGTCACGTCGCGGCCGGCAGCAATGCGAAGAGGATGAGCAGTCCGACCCGACGTCCGCGCATGGAGAGGCTCCCCTTGGAGCCGCAGAATGACTGCGGCCCGGCTCCCTTGGCAAGCGAGATTTCACTCAAGCGTAGACGGTCGCGGACCTGATTGGATTTTGCAGGAGATCGGGATGCCAAATATCATCGCGGCCGGAAACAATTGGTCGATGCCAGTGACGCTCAACATCCATTTCGAAGTCGGCTCGGCGGAACGACAGCCGCCCTGCCCACTTCATCGGCGATTTTGATGCTCGATTGCCTGGGCTGCACAATGACCTCCCGGCGGCTCGACGGGGCGATGTCCGCCGTCCTTGCCGCGGGCAAAGCATTGCCCTCCGATCGAGGGGGGAACACGACCACTGACGCGTTCGCCGACGCCGCGCGGGAGGCGCTTTGACGGCACACCCGGACACCGGCTCACAGGAATACCCGGCGCCCCAACAGATTCTTCGCTATCTCCGCATCGAACAGGAGATCCGCGACGACGGTGCCGTCTGGGCGCAAATGCCGGTGCTCAGGGATCTCCTAGATCCCGCCGGAGCGCTCCTCCTGGGAGCGGTCGCTCCGATGTGCGACGTGATGGCGGGGACGCTCGCGGCAAAGGAAGTGTCGCCCGACTGGGTCGCGACGCTCGATTTCAAGCTCTGCCTGTTCGACGCGCTCCGAGAGGGCTACGTGAGCGGATTGTGCCGCCCGCTCCGCGCCGGGCGCAACACCGTATTGTCCGAGACGCGCCTCGCCGGCGACGGCGGAAAGTCGGTGGGCGCCTCCTGGGTCACCTTCACGCGACTTCCGCGACGGGCGGGGAATCCCCCCAACCCGAGCCAGGCGCCGGGAAGGAGACACTATCGGAGTGACCAGGAGGAGCCGCGTATCCCATTCGACGAGTACCTGGGCCTGCGCTTCTGCGACCCCGAACTCTGCTTCGAACTCGACCACCATGCCAGGATCCACAATAGCTTTGGCTCGATTCAGGGTGGCGCGATGGGGTCGTTGTTGGCCCGAGTC
>CAZTOE010000512.1:0-1882 GCA_964615045.1 uncultured Spirochaetales bacterium | reverse complement strand
CCAGGAGGTTTAGATACCGCTTCGCCAGCGCGTCGTAGTCGAAGACGCTCGCGATTCGCTCGGAGCCGGAGCATCCGAGCTCGGCGGCGAGATCAGGGTCGCCGGCGAGCTGGAGAGCGGCTTCGACCAGCTGCCCTTCGTTTTCCGGTTCGATGCACAGACCCGCTCCAGTCTCTTCGACCAAGGAAGCCGCCCGCCCTTCGACGCCCAGGATGATGGGTTTCGCGAGCGCCGCGGCCTCGAAGATTTTTGAGGGCATCACCGTGCGAAAGAGCGGCTTCTTCTCGAGATGAACCAGGCAGGCATCACTCATCTCGAGAAGACCCGGGATGTCCATCTTCTCTTGCCGGCCGGTAAAGAGGATCTGCTCCAAGCCTTCGCGCTTCGCTTCGCGGCGCAGCTCTTCGAGGAACGCCCCGTCTCCAATCAGCGCGAACCGGATGCGATCGATGCCGCGTTCGCGCAGGAGGCGGGCTGCGCGCAGGACGACGCGCAGGCCGCTCGCCATGCCGATCGTCCCAACATACGAGACGACGAAGGAGTCACCGAGGTCGTACTTGGCACGCCACTGCTCTCGCAAGCCACGCGGCCGAAACTGCTCCCGATCGACCCCGTTGGGCACGACCTCGATCTTATCGGGCGGGACGCCGCGGTCGATGAGCTCGTCCCGGTAGCCTTCCCCCACGGTGACGATCCTCACGGCACTTCGGTAGAGCCAGCGCTCGAGCGCTTCGAGCGCCCGAAAGGCCAAGCCCTTGCGCAGCGCGCCCACCGCAGCGATCGATTCGGGCCAGATGTCGCGAATCTCGAGGACAAAGGGAACGCGCTTCCAGCGCGCCACCAGCGCGCCCGCGCACCCGCAAAAGAACTGCGGGGACGTCGCAATGACGAGATCCGGGCGCCTGCCTGTCAGGCCGGCCAGCGTGGCGGACACGCAGTAGGAAAGGTAGTTCGCAGTGCGGAGGAAGTGGCCCTTGTTCGCCGCCAGGTAGGTCCAGACGCGAAGCGTTTCGATTCCCTTGATCGGCTCGCGTTGGAAGAGCCGATTTCGGTAGCCCGCGTAGGGGCGGCCGGCCGGCACGTTCGGCACCCCGGTGAGGACACTCACTTCGTGGCCCGCCTCTACCCACCGCCGACTCATCTCGTAGACGCGGGTGGCGGGAGCGTTGCCCTCAGGAAAGAAGTAGTGACTCAGATAGAGCAGCCGCATCTTGTCCTGATTCCATCGAAAGGCCGAACCCGAAATTCAGGTTTTGCCCGGAGGTCTTGAAAGCCAGCGCGGCCCCCTCGGTCCGCACTCCAAAGCGGGGGCAATACCAGGAGGTCACCCCATCGAGTTGACCCGGGCCGGCAAAAGCGGCCCAGAAATCTCCCTTCGGAAAGCGGATGCGGGCGATGGCCCCCTCGATTCCGATCACCTCGCAATCCGGGTGAAGATGCCAGCACGACACGGCATCGACACTCGTCCCGGAGCGGACCTCGTCCCGCACCGCCAGTGAGCCTTCGTGTCTCCACACGAAACGCCGAGCATGGATCGGCCGGCCGGCGAGGCGACCGTAGCCGTCGTGGGCCGCTTGGAGTTCAAAGCCGGCTTCCGATGGCAGATAGGAGACGTCGATCGGCCGCGCGCGCCGCGCCACGCGAAAGGCGGACCAGAATTCGCTCTGATCGAGGCCGTTGATCTCGACCGTATTGTGGCTTCGCGTAGATCGACAATAGCGCCTCATCTCGTCTGGCTCGTAGCCGAAGACGCCGGCGTCGCGAAGGACACGGCACCCGCGCAAGGAAAGCTCAAAGGAGAGCAGATCCCCGTGCGCGTGGCCGGGCTGGTAGGAAGGTCCGACCTCTCCCGCGTCGCAGATCAGGTAGTGGTCTTCGGGAG
>CAZTOE010000511.1:0-1894 GCA_964615045.1 uncultured Spirochaetales bacterium | reverse complement strand
ACGGTGATTTCCGCCGCTTTACAGTGTCTTAGCGACCATACCTGGCAAATGGTCCTGCCTACGTAGTTTCCACGTCGTTTAAAAATACTGTTACCTTTATTCTAAGAGAAGTATTTCGTTGCAGGCCGGTGCATGGAGCCGAGTGCGATTGGATCATGATCAACGCCATCCAGTCAGCATAATCGTACCAATAGTTCGCAATCAGGGGTATATCGGGGACAGGGGCATTGTATCGTAACGTACTACATCGCCTGTTCCCTGTGCTGGTCATCGCCTGCTTTGTCTTTCTGTCTGCTCGCACAGGTCACGCGGCGGTTAACTTCACAACCCAGGGACCGGGTGCAGCGAGTGAGGATGCGGTCCTCTTCGGTGTTCATCAAATTACCCTGTCAACCGGCAACGCAGGTGTTGCCAATCCGTACGATACGGATTTTCAGGTGACCTTTACGCCGCCTTCGGGTTCCCCGGTGACGGTCAACGGGTTCTACGACGGCGGCACCGTCTGGTCGGCGCGTGTCTATGTCACCGACGCCGGAGCCTGGACCTGGTCGACAAGTTCAGCGACAGACCCTGGACTTGACAACCTGAGCGGTAGTTTTTCCGCAGTTTCTTCGGGTCTGAGGGGCAAGCTGCGAAAGCACCCGGGCAACAACCAGCGCTGGGCCACGGAGGACGGGCGGTTTTTCCTGGCGATGGCCGACGCCCCGTATCTGTTGTTCAACGACGAATGCTCGACCTATTTCAACCCCGAGTGCACCGAAGACCTGTTTCATCGCTACGTGCAGCAGATAGCTGCCAAAGCCATATCGCTGCTCAGGGTCGGTTACGGCGGCGGTTATCACGGCTGGGATCCCGATTATCGAGGGGTGGACGGCAAATATCCGAAGGCCAACTGGATCTACGACGGATGGGACTACGATCGCTTCGATCTGTCACAGCTGCACAAGAGCGACGAGCGACTCGTCTGGCTGCTCGACAATTACCCGGGAATATACGTGGATCTGCACCTGCTGCCCAAGATCAACAGCCCCGGACCCGAATGGTTTGGCGCTCTCACAGAGGCGCAGCGGCTACGCACACTGAAAGTGCTGGTGGCCCGTCTCGCCGCCTTCCCGAACATACTCTTTCTAATCGAACGCGATATCTCGCAGATCGGCGAGCTTGACCGGGAGATGTGCCGGCAGGTGGGTGTGTATCTTGCGCAAAACGATCCCTGGGATACGCTGCGCGCATGTAGCGAAAAGGCGCGGGAATACAACCAGCTCACCCTGCCGAGCGACTTCGACACCTGGGCTTCCTATCTGGAGGTGGAGCACTGGGGATATGCCGACGACGAGGTGATCAACTGGTACTACAACAATATCACGTATCTTCCAGCGCACGTGTTCCATGGCGAGAACACTTACGAAAAGCCGTGGATCCCCAAGCCGCTAAACCCTGCCTACTTCTATCGCCGTATGTATTGGACGGCATTGCTTTCCGGCGGTTCGGGTGCCTTCGGTTCCTATTACAAGTCGGTGATTCCTTACGACGAAACGGGCGACACGGACTACTGGTCTACCGATGGTGCTACCGAGCCGCAGCGCGCGCAGCTTACCGGTCTCGATGATGTGATTCACATCAGGACGTTCTTCGAACAGCACGACATCGACCTGGCGGATTTTGTGCCCGATGACCCGCTCGGACTTCTTAAAGACAGCGTGGCGCCGGAAGGCGACAACGGACCGAGCAAGGTCCAGGCGGCACACGACGGGGCCTCGCGCTACCTCTTCTATCATCCCAATGCGGCTGACGGGGAACTCGAGAGCCCGGATATCAGCATCGAGTGGGGTGCAGAGGTCGACAGCCGGAACAATGCGTCTCTTCGCGCGGACCGGACGCCCGGAATCATCGC
>CAZTOE010000510.1:0-1897 GCA_964615045.1 uncultured Spirochaetales bacterium | reverse complement strand
TTTCGCGCCCGCTACCGCATCGACGGTGCGCTTTACGAAGTGATGAAGCCGCCCCTCAAGCTCCGCAACGCGATCACTTCACGCATCAAGATCATGTCGGAGCTGGACATTGCGGAACGGCGCCTCCCTCAGGACGGGCGCATCAAGCTCAAGATGGGTCGGGGCCGCGAGATGGACTTTCGCGTATCGACGCTCCCGACACTCTTTGGCGAGAAGGTCGTGCTGCGGCTCCTCGACAAGTCCAACTTGCAGCTCGACATGACCAAGCTGGGGTTCGAACAGAGCCAGCTCGACGTCTTCAAGGACTGTATTCATCGCCCCTTCGGAATGGTCTTGGTCACGGGTCCGACGGGTTCTGGTAAGACGACGACGCTCTACTCCGCGCTCTCGGAGCTCAACCAGACCACCGAGAACATTTCGACCGCCGAGGACCCGGTGGAGTTCAATTTGTCCGGGATTAACCAGGTCCAGATGCACGAAGACATCGGGCTGAACTTCGCTGCGGCGCTGCGCTCTTTTCTGCGCCAGGACCCCGACATCATCATGGTCGGTGAGATCCGCGACTTCGAAACCGCCGAGATCGCCATCAAGGCGGCCCTCACCGGCCACTTGGTCCTCTCGACGCTCCACACCAACGACGCGCCGTCCACAGTCAACCGCCTGCTCAACATGGGCATCGAGCCGTTTCTGGTAGCGTCGTCGGTGAACTGCATTCTCGCCCAGCGTCTCGCCCGCCAGATCTGCCCCGAATGCAAGGAGCCGGATCCGGAGACCACCGCCCAGGCCGCCATTGATGCGGGCCTCGCGGACGACGAAGCCGCGGCCGTGACCTTCTACAAAGGCCGCGGCTGCCGCAATTGCTCCGAGACCGGGTTCAAGGGGCGCATCGCCGTTTACGAGGTCATGGAGCTCACCGATGACCTCAAGGAGTTCGTGCTCAACGGGGCTTCGGCAATGGAGCTCAAAGCCGAGGCCATCCGCGGAGGCATGCTGACCCTGCGGCGCAGCGCCCTCAACAAGCTCGTCGAGGGCGTCACCACTCTCGGAGAGGTCCTCCGAGTCTCGACCTCGGACCGTTAGGAGTCTCGCCCCCATGGCCAACCTGCACCAGCTGCTGAAAGCGATGATCGAGAAGGGCGCGAGTGACCTGCACGTCACTACCAATAGCCCGCCGCAGCTGCGCATCGATGGCCGGCTGCAGGGTCTGAAGATGCCGCCGCTCGCGGCTCCCGAGACAAAGCAGCTCTGTTACTCCGTGTTGACCGACGCCCAGAAGCACCGTTTCGAAGAGCAGAGCGAACTCGATCTTTCCTTCGGCGTAAAGGGTCTCTCGCGCTTCCGAGCCAACATTTTTATGCAGCGTGGCGCAGTGGCCGGGGCCTTCCGGGCAATTCCCTACAAGGTGATCGCTCTCGAGGAGCTGGGGCTCCCCAAGGCCATCATTGAAATCGCTCAGAAGCCGCGGGGACTCGTTCTGGTCACCGGCCCCACCGGCTCCGGCAAGTCGACGACCTTGGCGAGCATCGTGGACAAGATCAATCACGAACGACACGAACACATCGTGACGATCGAGGATCCGATCGAATATCTCCATCCCCATCGCAACTGCCTGGTCAACCAACGCGAAGTCGGGGCGGACACCAAGAACTTCCAGGCTGCGCTCCGTTACATCCTGCGACAGGACCCCGACGTGGTGCTGATCGGTGAGATGCGCGACCTCGAGACCATCGAGGCGGCGCTGACGGTCGCGGAGACGGGCCACCTCTGTTTCGCGACGCTGCACACGAACTCGTGCGTCCAGACCATCAACCGCATCGTCGACGTCTTTCCGCCGTATCAACAGGCGCAGATCCGCGCACAGCTGTCGTTCGTTCTCGAGGGCGTGCTTTGTCAGGCC
>CAZTOE010000509.1:0-1911 GCA_964615045.1 uncultured Spirochaetales bacterium | reverse complement strand
CGGCCTCACCGAAGGCGGCCTCGGCTCCGCTCGCCGCTCCACTGAACAGAACGCACTCTTCCGGCTTCATGTCGCCTCCTCCCCGCAGGCCTGCAGTGTAGTGCAGCTGATCAACAACTTGTGAGACGTGCTGCCCGGAGCACGAACTCGAGGTCATCGCAGTCGAGTGAGAAGGGGCAGGAAGTTCCGGCTCCCCTCCCTATCTAGATTTGAGAAAATTGACGAGCCTGCAGACGTCCTCGGCCTGGGTCCGCGCGAGAGGGCCGTCGGAATAGCTCGACTGCAAGATGGTCCCGTCGCGGCGAATCACAAACTCGCTGGGTTGCACGATGCCGCGGCGATCGTCCCACCACGCACCGATGCGATCTGCCGTGTCGCGAGTGACGCCCTGGGCGATGGGGAAGGACACGTCGTTCGCCACCTCCTGGGCTTTCTCACTGGTGTCGACGCTGGCGGCGTAGACCGAGACACTCAGCGCTGCCAACTCGTCGCGCTTGGCTTCATAGCCAGCCAACTGCTGGCGGCAGAAGGGTCACCAATAACCGCGATAAAACAGCACGACGCCAAAATCGGTGGAGAGGTCATCGGGGAGCGTTACGGACCGCCCACCAACGAGATCGAGTGTGAGTCGCGGCAGCGTCTCGCCGGCTCGCAGCTTGTCAGCCATGGTTCTCCTCCTTCGGGCTCGTTTCGCGCTGGACGCGGGCTCGTGTTGACGCAGCACGAACCGGCTCGCCGAGCGCGGCGCTCGCGCAGGATAGTGGATTGCGTCTGGCTCGCCTCATGGCCTCTCGCTCCGTAGGTCGCCGCCGGCCCGGAGCGTTGTCCATCGAATGTGCCACCCTGTAGCCATGCCGAAATCCGTCGTCCTCTACGAAGAGCGCGATGACATCGCGATCATCACGCTGAACCGACCCGAGAAGAAGAACACCCTCACCGACGCTGTGATCCAGGGTGTCGCCGACGGCATCGACAGCGCCACGCGCTCGAAAGCGGTTGCGGCAGTCGTGCTGCGCGGCGCGGGAGACACCTTCACTGCCGGCTACGACCTGACCGCGAGCGCCGAGGCAAGCCCGGCCGCGGGCGAGCCGAGGGGCTGGAGCACTCCCTACGGTGCCGTCGGCCCGAGGCCGCGGGAAGGCGCCTGGGATCCGGTGCGCGACTGGCAGTTCATGGGCAACAACGTGCGGCGGTTCATGAAAATCTGGGAGTGCCCAAAGCCCGTGCTCGGGGAGATCCGGGGCTGGGCGATCGGCGGTGCGACAGACCTCGTGCTCTGCTGCGACCTGCTCTTCATGGCTCGCGACGCTTATATCGGCTACGCGCCGAGCCGCATTTTCGGGACGCCGACGACCATGCTCTGGGTCTACCGACTGGGGCTCGAGCACGCCAAGCAGTTCCTGTTGACGGGTCGCGCGATCGACGCCGAGACCGCATACCGGATTGGCCTGGTGTCCCACGTCGCCGAGCCCGAGGCGTTGTCGGAACTCGTCGAAGCGGAGGCGAGGCGATTCCGTCACATCCCGGCGAACCAGCTCGCGCTGAACAAGCTACTGATCAACCAGGCCTTCGAGAACATGGGTTTGCGCACCACCCAGCTACTGGGGACCCTCTTCGACGGCATGACGCGGCACACCGAGGAGGCCTACCGTTGGGTAGAGTCCTTCGAAAGAAAGGGCTTCCGGGAGGTGATCCGCGAACGCGACGCACCCTGGGGCGACTACGGCGAGCGGAAACGCTAGGCCGTCGACGCCGACCTCTGGAGGACCGAATATGGCTAGTGACCTAGCGGAAGCGAAAAAGTCCGAAGCATCCGGAATCTGGACGCGGGGCCTGTTGATGCTGCTGTTCGCCCTGATCTGGGGCGTCGCGGAGATCGTCGTCGCTGGAGCCGCCCTGCTTCAGTTTGGC
>CAZTOE010000508.1:0-1919 GCA_964615045.1 uncultured Spirochaetales bacterium | reverse complement strand
CCGAGAGCAGCGTCCGACGCAGCTCGGGGTTTCGCAGCGCCGCCACCTTCTCGGCGAGCGGTAGGCCCTTCAGCGGCGCGAAGCTCGGCAGATACTCAAACGGGTTCTCGCCCTGAAAGCTGAACAACACCGTCACGGGCCGGGCAAACACCATCGGGGTGATCGGAACCCCTTCGCGAACTGCCGCGGCACAGCATGCGAGCACATCGCGCCACTGGTCGGCGGCGACGTTGTTCTGCGCCAGCAGGAAGGTCAGCGGGCAGCCGGTGGTGCGGGAGAGTCGCACCATCATTTCCACATCGCGCATCATGCCGGGCACGTCTTCGCCGGCGACCCCAAACGGGACGATCTCCATCAGCCCTCGGCCCGTCTCACGGATCGCCCGACCGATCCCGACGAGCTCTTCTTCCGCGGCGAAGGTTCCCGGAACAGGCTCGCCGTCGTTGGCGATGTGCACCAGGGTGCGCGAAGAGGAGAAGCCCAGGGCGCCCGCCAGGACCGCCTCCTTCACCAGGCCCGCCATGGAGCGGATATCGTCCGCGGTCGCGGGCTCATTCTTCGCGCCGCGCTCCCCCATCACGTAGGCGCGCAGCGCGCCATGGGTGATCATCCCTGCGACGTCCAGAGCGCGCGGCATCTGATCGAGCACCTCGAGGTACTCGCCAAAGCTCTCCCAGCCCCAGGGAATCCCGGCCGCGAGCGACGGACCGGGGATGTCCTCGACGCCCTCCATGAGACCAATCAGCCATTCGTGTCGGTCCGGCGTTGCGGGGGCGAAGCCCACGCCGCAGTTCCCCATGATTACCGTCGAGACGCCGTGCCAGAGCGAAGGCGCCAGCTGCGGGTCCCAGGCGACCTGTCCGTCGTAGTGGGTATGCACATCGACCCATCCAGGCGTCACGAGGAGGCCGTCGGCGTCGACGGTGCGCCGCGCCGGACCCAGGTGGTTCCCGACGGCGGCGACGTGGCCCGCGTCGACCGCGAGATCAGCCCTAAAAGCGGCCTTTCCGGTTCCGTCGACGATCGTTCCGCCCCGCATCAGTAGGTCGTGCATTGGGGTTTCCCTTCTCTCACTCGGTCGTGGAATTCGCTCCGGGCTCGTCGGCCGCCGGCGTTCCGGTTGCCTCGGTTTCGCCCGGCGGGGCGGGGATCGCAGTCTCTACTTCCTCGAAGCCACCCGCTGCGCTTTCCGCTTCGCCCGGCGCAACGGGGCCAGTAGCTTCCGGTTCGAGGTCGTCGAACAAGCTGCGGTTGGCGCGGGTGTTGGCGAGGTAGGAAAGTGAGAGGCTGGTCACCATGAAAAGAATCGCGGCGCCGGTGGTGAGCTTGGAGAGGAAGTTGCCCGCCCCGCGACTCCCGAACACGGTGTTGCTGGCGCCGCCGCCGAAAACGGCTCCGATGTCCGCGCCCTTCCCGTGCTGGATCAAGACGGTGATGATCAGCACGATACACACCATGACGTGTACGGCGATGAGAAATATCTCCACGCTGCTGTCCTCTCGCTGCTAAACGGGCCGAGCCGCTTCGACGATGGCGGCGAAGGCTTCCGGATCGAGGCTCGCGCCGCCCACCAGAGCTCCGTCGATGTCGGGTTGAGACATTAGCGCGGCCGCGTTGTCGGGTTTCACCGAACCGCCGTACTGGATGCGGATGTGCTCGGCGGTCCCCCCGATGATGTGGTGCAGCTCGCTCCGCAACTGCTCGTGGACCTCTTGAGCCATCGCCGGCGTGGCCGTCTTGCCGGTGCCGATCGCCCACACGGGCTCATAGGCGATCACCAGCTGCTCGGCGGCGTCGGCTCCGACCCCGGCCAGACTTTCGCGAAGCTGTTGTCCGACGACCTGATCGGTGCGCCCGTCCTCGCGCTCCTCGAGGGTCTCGCCCACGCACACGATGGGTCGGATGCCGGCGCCGAGCAG
>CAZTOE010000507.1:0-1922 GCA_964615045.1 uncultured Spirochaetales bacterium | reverse complement strand
TCCATGAACGTGTCGACGGCGAAGGTCGCCCAGCTTCCCGCCACCGGCGCGCCGTTCTCCATCAGATGGTTGATGCCAACCGCCCAACCGACCACTTCGCCCTCCACGACCACCGGGACGAAGGTGTAGAAGTCGCCAGGGTGGGGGACGCCCCCGGTCAATCCGTCGGAGACGGCGTAGACGTCGCCGTCGTCGATCCCGTCCTGGACGTCGTAGTCGTGGTCGGCCATGTAGCGGACCGACACCGGGAAAATCGCCGTATGGGAGAGGAAGCCGAGCGACACCGCCAGGGTGTCGCCTTCCGGCGTGGTGAGCCCCCAGAGACACTCACCCATTTCCCGCGACCCGGGACTCGCGGCCACAAAGCGCGCCGACTCGCGCGCCGCCAACACCGCCGAGTGGAGCTTCGCGTAGAAGCGCTCGTACTTGATCGGATCTTCGTCGCGCAGCGAGAGTTCGGTCACTCCGTAGTAGTGGCCGGTGGCGGCGGTCAGGCGATCGCGCTCGGCCACCAGCTGGCGCAGCGTCGGACCGTCGGGGCGGGCGGCCGCGCGGGCGGAGGTCCCGCCGGCTCCCTCATCGTGGCGATCCTGTAGCGGGCGAAGGGCCATGGTTCCCTCCCAGTGGCGGCTCTTTGGGCGGCGCGCGCGCCGCCCTTGCATGGTGCCACGCGACCCTCCGGCGGAAAAGCGATTACTCCGTCCCTTCCCCAAGGGGGTGAGGTAACCTTAGTCGGAGCGGGAGGCGCGTCATGATCGAATCCATGGATATCAACTGCGACATGGGCGAGAGCTTCGGCAACTGGGTGATGGGGAACGACGAAGGGATGATGCCCCACATCACCACGGCGAACGTCGCGTGCGGCTTTCATGCGAGCGACCCGCTGACGATGCTCGACACGGTTCGCAAGGCCAAGCGGTACGGAGTGGTCGTGGGGGCCCACCCGGGCTTGCCCGACCTGCTGGGCTTCGGCCGCCGCGCCATGACGATTACGCCCGAAGACGCCTATTCCTACATGGTCTACCAGGTGGGGGCGCTCCAGGCAGCGCTTCACGTGAACGAGATGACGCTGCACCACGTGAAGCCCCACGGCGCATTCTACTCCGTGCTGCGCACCGATGAGGCGTTGGCGGCGGCCGTAGCCCAGGCGATCGCCGAGCTCTCCGATCGGCCGACGCTCTACTGGCCGGCGCCCATTGACGCTGCCCTCCCCACCGCGGCGGGCAAGCGCGGGATCCGCGTCGTGGGCGAGATCTACCCGGACCTCACCTACGCGCCGGACGGTGGCCTGATCCTGCAGCGGGCCAAACACGAGACCGACATCGACTTCGCCGCGGCGCAGGTGAAGCGCTACGTCGAGACCGGGAAGGTGGAGGCGGTCGACGGCACCCTGGTGCCACTCGAGGCCGAGAGCATCTGTGTGCACGGTGACGGACCGAATGCGGTGGAAGTCGTTCAGGCGGTCGAGCACGCACTTCACGTGTGTGGATGCAAGGTCGAGGCGCGCTCTTGAGCTTCGTTTACCTTCGGCGCTTCGGCAGACTCGACGGAACGCTGGCTACATCACCGAAGCGAAAGCATCCCGATTGACTTCGTTCGCCTGCGGCAGTTCGAGTGTACTCCGCTCGGGCTTCGCCCTCGCTGCGCCGACCGCTTCGCGCTCGTTCGCCGTGCGCGCGGCCTTGCGGCCGCTCGCGTTGCCCAGGCGGCGGTAAAGGAAGTCGTCCATCGACTGGCCGGTGGCGATTCGCGTGGCCTCGAGAAAGCTCGCGACGGTGATCCGCGTGCGACGCTCCGCGAGGTGTCGGAGCACGTCGTCGAGGCTCGCCTTGCCTCCGCTGCGTTCGACCAACGCTTGGTTGAGATCGTCCAAGATCGCGACCGCTCGGGCGGTGCGGGCGCCCCACGACTCCCCAGAGCTC
>CAZTOE010000506.1:0-1928 GCA_964615045.1 uncultured Spirochaetales bacterium | reverse complement strand
CGCTTTCTTTCCGTTGACTTCGACCTTCAGCTCCGCTCACATGACCGTCTCGTGGACCGGATCCGCCGTGACCCTTGATCTCGACACGGACTTCGACGGCATCATCGATCAGTCTTACGCCAGGGGCGGATTGAACTCAGCGCTCCTCGGGAATGCTATCGGCCTCGGCGGATTCGCGGGCGGCACGGGGGTTGACAATTTCGCGATAGTGTCAGTGCCAGAGCCCACGACCCTGGCAATACTGGGTATCGGCTTGATCGGAATGGGATTGCGACGGAGTAGGAGTCGCCGCTAGCACGCGCCACCCTCAAACTCGCCTCGCGCGCCTTACGACCAGGCGTACTCCCACCCACGTGCGCGGCGGGCTCGCGCAGAAAGGCCGTGGATGGGAAGTGGATAGATCAGATGAAGCGGCGGCTAGCCACCCGCGTGGTGGCACGATGGCCCCACAGACTGAAACGCGCTCAGAGGCGCAATTGGTCAAGGAGGCTAGCCGCCATGGAGCATGCTGGCATAGACCTGGGGAAGCGGGAAAGCCAAATCGCGATCATCACCGACGCTGGGGAGCTGGTGGAGAAGCGGCTTCGGACCGAGCGGGAGCGGTTGCGACGGTTCTTCGTGGATCGACCGAAGTCGAGGATCCTTATGGAGGCTTCGACGATCAGCGAGTGGGTGGCGCGGGTGTTGGAGGATCTAGGCCACGAGGTGGTCGTTGCCGACCCGAACTACGCGCCGATGTACGCGCAGCGGAGTCGGCGAGTGAAGACGGACAAGCGGGACGCGCAGGCGCTGGCGGAGGCGTGCCGTCTCGGGGCGTATCGTCCGGCGCATCGGACGTCTGACGAGCAGCGGCATGTCCGGGCGCTGCTTGCGGTGCGCGAGAGCTTGGTGCGGTCGCGGGTGCGCTTCGTCGCCCTCGTGCAGGCGATCCTGAGTCGAGAGGGCTTTCGGGTTCCCACGGGCACCACGAGGTTGTTCGCTGCGCGGGTGAGGGATCTCGACTTGCCCGAGCATCTGGTGACCGAGATCGCCCCGCTGCTGGCGATGTTCGAGCCATTGAAGGATCAGATCGACGACGTGGATGACCAACTCGTCGAGATGGCCCGGCGGGACGAGCGCGTCAAGCGGTTGATGACGATGCCCCAGATCGGACCGGTCACGGCGGTGTCGTTCGTGGCGACGCTGGACGATGTGGGGCGCTTCCGGGGAGCACACCAGGTGGAGGCCTACCTGGGGCTGGTGCCCCGGGAGTGGAGCTCGAGCGAGGTGCAGAGGCGAGGGCGAATCACCAAGGCAGGCAACGCGAGGATGAGGTGGCTGCTGGTGGAGGCCGCGTGGCGCGTGGCCACCCACAAGAAGACGCCCGAGACAGAGGCGCTTCGGGAGTGGGCGGATCGGATCTCGCGCCGGCGTGGCCGACGAGTCGCCATGGTGGCCTTGGCCCGGAAGCTGAGCGGGATTCTCTACGCGATGTGGAGGGATGGCTCGGCGTACGACCCGGCCAAGCTGGGAGGTGCGCAAGGGACAAGCGCCACGAAGGCGGCCTGAGCGTGCCACCGGAGAAGGTCTTCTTTCACGGGGTCTGAATCAGGGGGTTCGGTGAGCGCGGGAAATGCCTTGGTCGCCGATGACGACCGTCCGATAGATGGCGCCGCCGACCCATCGCACGCTGATACTGCGCCGGCGGGCAAGACTCGCCAGAGAGAGCGCGAAGAGAAGGGTGAGGGACCTCGCGGAAGACGCAGCCGGGGTAGAGAGCGTCAGGACGAACGGACTTGACCGAGGAGAACGAGCCAGCCACGTTGGAGGAAGATTCGTCGAAAAAGACTTGACGGGGATCGCCGCTTCAGAGAAGGCACTTCAATCCCGCGCCCGGCTCCGGCACGCCATCATGACGGCACCGAGAAACCCCATCGCCGGCCTTTGGA
>CAZTOE010000505.1:0-1940 GCA_964615045.1 uncultured Spirochaetales bacterium | reverse complement strand
AGTCCCGAGAGTGCGCTCCAGGGCGCGCTGATCGACGCCGAAGTGGTCGAAGAAAAAGTTGTCAGGCGGCGCTTCGGCGCTCATTGGCTCACTCCGCGGCAGGGTCGATCAGGGGAAGTAGATCGCGGAGGGTAGCAAGCTCCGCGACGTCGATCGCTCGCATCCCGACCGCGCGTGCCGCGTCGAGGTCCTGCTCGGCGTGGTCGCCCACCAGCGCGACGCGGGCGACGGGCAGCGCGAGTCGCGCGAGGGCGACCTCAAAGATCGTGGCGGCTGGCTTCGCCGCGCCCGCCTCGGCGGGAAGCAGGACGAACTCGAAATAGTCGGCCAGCCCGAGGTCGCGGAGGAGGGCCGGCAGCCGATGGTCGAAGTTAGAGACCACAGCCAGTCGGATGCCGTGCGCAGTGAGGTCGCGCAACGCCGTGCCCGCTTCGGGCACGGCTTCCCAAGCGGAGGCGTCCGCGTAGAAGGAGAAGAGCTCGGCGAAGAGTGCGTCGAAGTCGCGGAAGCGGAGCGTCGCATCGGCGGCTCGAAAGGTGGCCCGGACGCGATCACGCCACCAGTCGCGTTCGAGGTCGGGAATCGTCTCGGGCCGAGCGCCGGGAAACGCCATTGGCGGCGCGCTCCGGAGAATGCGCCGAAATGCCTCGTCGAGGCGCGCAGCGGGGACTTGCACACCGTGCCGGGCGGCGAGACGCGAATAGCTCATGCCAACCGCTTCGCGCGGCCGGATCAGGGTTCCGGCCGCATCGAACAAGACGGCCTGAATCGGCGTCAACTTGGTGTGCTCACGCTCGGTGGGCTCACGCCGCTTCCTCGCCCGGGCGGCGGGCTCGAGCCAGAAAAGTGGCGGGGAGCTCGCGCTGGGAGGCGGGCGGTTGAAAGGCCTCGGATCTTACGCGCTCGAGACCCGCCGCGTGGCACCACGCTTCGATTTCAGAAGGCTCGAAACCGAGCCACTGGACGCCCAGTTCGCCGCGCATCCACTCCGCGTCGTGTTTGACGAAGTCCACCACCACGATCGAGCCGCCGGGCTTGACCACCCGCGCCATCTCGCGTACGGCGTCGGGGGGGGATGGGAGGTAGTGCAGCACCATGTGGGCGAATGCGGCGTCGACTTCGCCGTCGGCCAGGGGGAGTGCCTGAGCCTCCCCCCCGCGCAGCTCGACCCGATTCAACCCGGCCGCCTCGAGCTTGCTGCGGGCCGCTTCGAGCATGCGCGGCGAATGGTCGACACCGATCACGCGCAGCCCGAGGCGCGCGAGCTCCGCAGCGAGGATGCCGGTTCCGGTGCCGATGTCGGCCACCGTGAGATGGTCGGGGACGAGTTGGGCGATCGCCCGGGCCCGCAGCGCATCGTCGTTGAAGACGGAACGCAACGCGTCCCACTCCGGCCCGACCTGATCGAAAAAGCTTCGACTCCGCGCCGCGCGGGCTTCCACCACCCGCACCAGCGCCTGGGAGTCGCGCTTCGCCACCGGGTCGCGGGCGAAGCTGCGCCGGGCAAGGTCCCAGGTGTCGCGCCATTCGGGTTCCTCCGGCGGGAGGAAGCGGTAGAAGACATGGGTGCCCTCGCGTCGATCGCGCAACAGGCCTGCATCGCGCAGAATGCCGAGGTGTCTCGAGACACGGCTTTGGGCCATGCCCAGGGCATCCATGACCTCTTGCACGGCGAGCTCTTCGCGTTCGAGCAACGCGAGGATCCGCATCCGCGTCGGGTCGGCCAGGGTCTTGAAAACGCGCTGCAGCGATTCGGCGCTCATCGGAGCGTCCGGCCCGTGTTCCGGGCCGGCCTCACGACCGGATTCGCCAGCTGTCCGCCAATCCGCAACTGCCGGGTTCCTGCCGGAAGCTGGACGCCCAGTCCGGCGAGCAATGGGATGAGGGCCGGGTCCCGCAGGTCCACGTCCACCTCGAGCGCGAGCGGGCGCTGCGCCATC
>CAZTOE010000504.1:0-1953 GCA_964615045.1 uncultured Spirochaetales bacterium | reverse complement strand
TCAGCCTGGCTCGACCGGCTCGATCACAAGTTCGCCGTCACCAGGAGCCGCTCCATCAATCGACTGAAGCCCAGCGAGTACTTCTATCGCCAGTGCCTCGTCTCGGCCGACCCCGACGAGACGCTGACCGCCGCCGTGGTGCAGCACATCGGCGCCGACTACTTCATCTGGGCTTCCGATTATCCCCACATCGATGCCGATTTCGGAGTCGTGCGCGAATTGCGGGAGCGGCTGGCTCCGCTTCCGCTGGCGGATCAGCGCAAAGTGCTCGGCGAGAACGCGCTGCGTTTCTACGGCCTCGAAGGCGACCTCCGATGAAATACGCCTCTCTCGGTCACACCGGGCTCAGCGTTTCGCGTCTGTGCCTCGGGATGATGACCTACGGCTCAAAGGCTTGGCGCGACTGGGTGCTCGAGTACGACGAGGCGCAGCCGTTCGTCGCCCGCGCCCTCGAAGCGGGCATCAATTTCTTCGATACCGCCGACGTCTACTCAAACGGCGCATCGGAGGAGATCCTCGGCAAGGCGCTCCGCGAGCTCGCCGTGGATCGCGAGGACGTCGTCATCGCCACCAAATGCTTCGGGGGAACCCACGGCGGACGCCGCAACCGCGCGGGCCTTTCCCGCAAGGCCATCCTCGCGGCCTGCGACGCCTCGCTCCACCGGATGGGCATCGACTATATCGACCTGTATCAAATCCATCGCTTCGATCACCGCACTCCGATCGAGGAGACGATCGACGCGCTCGATGCCTTGGTGCGGGTGGGCAAGGTCCGCTACCTCGGTGCTTCAAGCATGTACGCCTGGCAAATGGCCAAATATCTCTTCACGGCCGACGCCCGGGGCGCAGCACGCTTTGTGAGCATGCAGAATCACTACAACCTGCTTTACCGCGAGGAAGAGCGCGAGATGAACCCGCTATGCGGCGATCAGGGTGTGGGTCTCATCCCCTGGAGTCCTATCGCGCGCGGCTACCTGGCGCGTCCGCGGGCCTCGATGCAAGCGACGCGGCGCGGCCAGAGCGACGACTTCGCGCCGCAGCTCTACACGCACGAGGGCAACCTTGCGATCATTGACCGCAACGCCCAGATCGCTGCGGAGCTCGGCGTCAAACCGGTACAGACCGCGCTGGCCTGGGTGCTCGCCAAGCCGGGCGTGGTCGCGCCGATCATCGGCGCCTCGAAACTCGACCAGCTCGACGAGGCCGTCGCGGCGTTGGACGTTTCCCTGTCCGATTCGGACGTGGAGCGCCTCGAGGAACTCTACGCTTCCACGGCGGTGGCGGGACACCGCTAGCGAGGGGATGGAATGGAACCGCGGCCGATTGCGCGCCTCGACGCCATCGATTTGTCGGACCCGGAGTTCTGGCGCCGACCGCGAGACGAACGTGAGGGCGCTTTCCAGACGTTGCGTCGCGAGCGCCCGATGGCGTTTTTTGAGGAGCCTGTGACCGAATGGCCGCGCGGAGCAGGCTACTGGGCGGTCACGCGGCACGCGGACATTCTGGCGGCGAGTCGTCAGCCCGCGATCTTCCGCTCCGGCCAGGGTGCAACAAGCATCCCGGATATGCCCGTCGAGCTGCTCAAATTTTTCGGCTCCTTCATCAACATGGACGATCCCGAGCACTTGAGGCTGCGCAACCTCGTCTCGCGCGGATTCACGCCGAAACGGCTGGCGAAGCTCGACGAGTTCGTTCAGCGACATGCGACCCGCGTGGTCGACGACGTCATCGAGCGGGGCGAGTGCGATTTTGTGACCGAGATCGCCGCACCCTTCCCGATTCGGATCATCTGCGACATGATGGGGATCCCCGAGAGCCAGACGCAGTTCGTCTTCGAGCAGACCAACATCATCCTCGGCCTCGGCGACCCGGAGTACGTCGCCCCGGGCTCGAACCCGCTGATCGCCGCGCTGACCTCCGGCCGGGCGCTCGCGGAGCTCATGAACGAGCTCG
>CAZTOE010000503.1:0-1962 GCA_964615045.1 uncultured Spirochaetales bacterium | reverse complement strand
CGCGAGAAGCACCGCCGTGACGAGCAGGAGCGCCGGAGACGGCGCCGGGCGGCGGGAGACTATTCGCTGAAACAGACCACGTGAGTCCCGCCGGAGGGATGGCTGAGAGATCCTGAAGGCCCTCGGTGGTCCCCGCTCCACCTGAGAATGCCCGCGTCCTCCTTTGAATGGGTTGTGAGAAGCAACCATTCGGAGGACGCGGGCGTGAGTCCTAACAATTCTAAAGGAAAGAGGCCTCCTCTCTTCGAGTCAATCCACGTGGCGCCGAAGTTCTGGCCCTGTCCCCACTGCGGCAGAAAGGGCCGGCGCAAGGCGCGGGGCGCGCGCTTCGTCCGTTCGCTGGCGTTCGGCTGCGAAGCCTGGTTGCGCATCACCTACGGTGTCTATCGTTCCCGCTGCGGCTGCCAGCGCACCTTCCGGTCCTTCCCCGAGGAAGCACCCCCGGGCTGGCACTACTCCCGAGCGGTGCGAAGGGCGGTGGTCGACGGCATCATCCGCGACCAGATGCCCACGACCCGGGTCCGGACCCGCCTTCGGGAGGACTTCCTGCTCGACGTATCCGTCGGCTTCATCTACGAGTGCCTGGACTGGGCCTATGAAGAGATCTCAAAGGAGGACTACCGCGACTGGGTGCTGGAAAACTTCTCCGGGGTCCTCTGCATCGACGAGCTCCACGACAGTCGCGACCGGAAACTCCTCCTGGCCACGGATCCCCTCAACGACTTCACCGTGCACTTCGCCATCGCAAAGAAGTGCGACCAAGACTCCATGGACGCCTATCTGGACGAGCTCAAGGCCATGGGGATCGTGCCCTTGGTCGTCGTCACCGACGGCTCTTCGCTCTACAAGCAGGCCCTGTTCGAGCGCTGGCACGAGGTCGAGCACCAGCTCTGCGTCTTCCACGTCCTAAAGGAGGCCAACGAGCACATCCTCCGGGGAGTTCGTGCATTGGCCAAGACCCTGCCCAAGCCTAAGAAGTACCGCCGCGGTCGGCCCCGCAAGCGCGGGCGTCCTCGCAAACGCGACACGCGACGCGCCTTCGTGATGAAGCGCGTGCACCTGGTGGTCAAGCGGCGGGATCGCTGGACCGACCAAGACCACGAGGACTGGGAGAAGATGAGCCAGATCCTCCCCGAACTGGAGACCATGCGTCGCTTCGTGGACGACCTATATGCCCTGTTCCAGCAAGGGAGCACCAAGAAGACGGCTCGCTTTCGCCGGACGCGCCTCGTCAACAACCCCGCCTATCGCGAGAACCCACACCTGGCACGGGTCTGCCGCATGCTCCCCAGGGAGAAGTTCAACAAGATGATCACCTTCCTGGGCTGGGACAACGTGGACCGCACCAGCAACCACGTCGAACGCTCCAACCGCTCCTTCCGCCAGATGCAGAAGACCCGCTACAAGCGCCGACACGCGACCACCATCACCAAGGCCTGCTGGCTGTTCCTCATCCGCCGCTGGATGGAGCACCCTCTCTACCGCCCACCCCAAGCTCAGCCGCCACCGCGGCTACCACCTAAGACCCAGCCAGGGCAGAAGAGGGCAGCGTGAAAGTGGTACGTTTCAGCGAACAGTCTCCGCCACAGCCTGGAGCTTCTTTTTCCCGCGCCCGACCTTCAACTTGAGGATCCCCGAGTCAGGGTAGTAGATCAGGATCATCTCGTAGATGGGGCGCCGATCGCGCGTGATGATCTCTCCCCCCTTGCCGAACTCCTGGTCGGGACTCACGAATGTCTCGTGCGGGATCGCTGCCATCCACTTCTCGGGATGCCGGGGTTCTATCTCGACTCTGAGCTGTGGACCCTCTGCTTCACCCTTGAGCGCCTCGCTCAGCGCCTCCTTGAAATCTGCGATCTGTGCATCCGTCGGCGAACATGGGATGGGGTATTCCGCGAGGAAGATCCGGAGGTTCTCGGCCTTCTCAAGGAAGTAGATCGCGTAGGCGAGATCGAACTGGCC
>CAZTOE010000502.1:0-1969 GCA_964615045.1 uncultured Spirochaetales bacterium | reverse complement strand
AATCCGTTCGAAGTCATGCACATGTTGTCCACTTCGTATCTCGAGGACATGAAGGCGGCGGGGTACCAGCCGGACGCGGTCGACTACGTCCTCTGTACCCACCTGCACCTCGATCACGTGGGCTGGAATACCCATCTCGTTGACGGCAAATGGGTGCCGACGTTTCCGAACGCCTCCTATCTGATGGGCAAGCAGGATCTGGATTTCTGGGGTTCGATCGACAAAGACACGGAAGAGGATTTTCTGCAGATCCAGCGCCGCGTTTTTGAGGACTCGCTACAGCCTGTGCTCGATGCCGGCTTGGCGAAACCAGTGGAGGGGCCGGCGAAGGTCTGTGAAGGTGTCCGCCTCGTTCCGACGCCCGGACACACACCGGGCCATTGCTCGGTACTGATCGAGTCCAACGGGGAAAGCGCGCTCATTACGGGCGATTTCATCCACCATCCGATTCAGTTCTACGATCCCGGCCTGGTCAGCCCCTTCGACATCGACAACGACGCAGCGGTGGCCACCCGGCGCCGCGTCTTTGCCGAGTATGCGGATTCTCCCACGCTGGTCATCGGTACCCACTTCGCGGGGCCGACGGCGGGAAAGCTGGTTCGCGACGGCGACACGTATCGACTGGACGTCTAGTCCCTTCTCGTTGGGTTCGGCGGCGGCCCTCCAAAGGGCCGTCCCGCCGGGCCGCTGCCGCGGTGCGCCTTCGGCACGTCGACGTCGATCAGATCCCTTCCCAGGTCTCTTCGACGTGCAGTCGGGTGAGGTGGATCTTCTTGATCCTCCACTGCCCGTCCTGTTTGACGTACTCCTCGTGGTAGTGGCCCCACCCCTTGAAGGTGCAGCGCGGTAGGCGGAGGTAGTCGAACATCGCCCAGACCCCTGTAGCGGTCGTCGAGCTCGTCAACGCGAGTTCGGGCATGAATCCCTGGTGGACCGAAATGACATTGCGCAGCAGTCCGCGCACGCCTTCGACCAACTCGGCGCGTCCCTTCAGCGCGATCCGCTCGGGATCGTCGCCCTTGTTCAACCGCGGGGGACCTTCGTACACGGCCGCCACGTCCTCCGTGAAGCACTCTCGCCACTCATTCCATTGCTTTTGGTCCATCAGACGGAAATAGCGGGCCTTCAGCTGCTGGATCTCCTCGAGATCAGTCGATGCCTGGCTGTCCATGTTTCGGGCTCCCTCCTGTTGGTGCCGGACGCGCGCCAGCATATATCCTCATGAGCGAAAACGGGGGAAAGCGGTCGGGAAGGTCGGCGATGTTCGAGAGCGCAGAAATCGGGAGCAAGGTCAGCAAGGAGGAGTACGAGGCGCGTGTTCCCGAGCTTCGGGTCGACCTGGTCAATGCCCAGTACGATCTCCAGACGGCGGACTTCCCCGTCATCGTGCTCATCGCCGGCGACCATCAGCTCGCATGCCGCCTGGCGCTCCGCGGGATGCACGAATGGATGGACGGCCGCTACATCGAGAGCCACGTCTTCGGGGAGCCGAGCGACGAGGAAAAGCGGAGACCGACCTTCTGGCGCTACTGGCGCAGGCTTCCGCGCGAGGGTCGGATCGGCGCGTTCCTGAACGGCTGGGTGACCGATCCCATCCGCGAGGCCATGCTGGAAAACGGTCAGACGGACGCCTTCGACCGCGGCGTCGAACACATCCGACGCTTTGAGGAGGCGCTGGTGCAGGATGGCACCCTGCTCATCAAGCTCTGGTTGCACACCTCCAAAGCCGACTTCAAGAAACTGGTGAGTCGGCTCAAGAAGAAGCGGGAAGACTGGCGCCTTCAAAAGAGGGACTACGAGATCTTCGAACACTACGACCAGCTGTTGCCGATCGCCGAGCGGCTGCTCCAGAAGACCAGCACGGGCGTTGCGCCTTGGAACGTGGTCGAGAGCACCGACCGTCGCTATGCGGGAATCGCGATCGGTAGCCTTTTGCTGGAGGCCCTGGGGCGCCGTTTGGCGGCCCCTC
>CAZTOE010000501.1:0-1980 GCA_964615045.1 uncultured Spirochaetales bacterium | reverse complement strand
CCCCGATGGTGCGGGTGGTGGTTGCTCTCTGGGTCTCGGTCCTTCGAAGCTGCGGCGCGTTGTTCCGCACCCGCAGGGAGCAGGCGATCATCGAGCTCGCGTTGCGGCAGCAGCTCGCGATCTACGCTCGCAGGCAATCCAGGCCCCGGATTGCCCGGCTCGATCGAGCCTTCTGGGTCGCTCTCTCCCGCCTCTGGCCTCGCTGGAAGAACGTCATGGTCATCGTGCAGCCCGACACGGTCGTCCGCTGGCAGAAGCGCCGCTTCCGAGCCTACTGGCGCTCGATCTCGACTCCCGGGCCCGGAAGACCTCCGATCTCGGAGGAGACCCAGGCTCTCATCGTGCGCATGGCCACTGAGAACCGCTGGCGCGCCTGGAAGATCCAGGGTGAGCTTTCCAAGCTTGGGATCGGGGTGAGCCTCTCCACGATCTCCCGGTATCTGCCGAAGGCCGATCCCGACCCTGATCGCCAGCAACAGTGGACGACCTTCCTTCGCAACCACCGGGATCTGATTGCCGGAATGGACTTCTTCGTCGTGCCCACGGTGCGATTCCGGCTCCTCTACGTCTGGTTCGTGATCGACCATGGACGACGGCGCGTCCTTCACTTCAACGTCAGCGAGAGCCCTACGGCTTCCTGGGTGATCCAGCAGCTTCGAGACGCCTTCCCGAACCAGCCCGCGCATCGTTCCCTGATTCTCGACAACGACGCGATCTTCTCGCCGCCCGTGACCCACACCATCGCGAGTTTTGGCATCGACCCCAAGCGCACGGCCTTCCGAAGCCCCTGGCAGAACGGGACCGCCGAGCGCTTCGTCGGCAGCGTCCGCCGGGTGCTGCTCGATCACGTCGTGATTCTCCACGACGATCATCTGAGACGCCTGCTCCGGGAGTACGTCCAGTACTACAACACGGAGCGCGTCCACACATCGATCGGCGACGCTCCAGAAGGCCGGAAGTCCGAACCCCGGACCTCATCCGGCGCCAAGATCGTCGCCCTACCGTGTGTCGGCGGACTGCACCATCGCTACACCTGGCGCAAAGCAGCTTGACGGTCGTCGACGACGCTCGAGATCAGTGGGCCAGCAGCATGCGGATGAATATTGAGAAGGGACAGGATTCCGGCCTCGTCGAAGAGCTTCCCGCGCAGCGGGCTGGGCTTGCTCGCGCGGGTCCCCGTGGACCGCTTGCGGGTGTTCCCAGCGAGCCGCGTCTGAACCGTCTCCCAGATCTCGGGATCGACGATCGCCGGATGCTGACCCTCGTAGATCTCCGCCTTGTGGGGGATGCGACCGACATAGAGCGGGTTGCCGAGCAGCCGATAGAGGGAGCCGCGGCTGAAGGGCTTCCCGCCCCGCATCCGCCCGCCCTCGCCCGGGCGGAGCTTCGTGGTGAGACTCAGGCGATCGGCCTCCTCCTTTACCCGCCGGACAGTCCCGTGCTCGAGGTAGAGCCGGAAGATCGTCCGTTCACCGGGACTTCTCACCGGGCTCGGCCTGATCGGGCTCGCGTTACTGCGGACTGCTCGGACGGTGAGCGGCCAAACTGAGGCTCAAATCGTCGCCGCACCCAAGATCTCCCCGGATGCATAACAGCGAGATTCGCTGCTCCGAACAGGGATTCCGTCTGTGCGAGCCAGGCCTGGATCTTCCGAGCCCGCCAGCGGTGCGGAAGGGGCAAGACCGGGCGCCGCCCGCGGAGGCGCGACTCGCCGACCACGAATGCGGCGCGAAAAAGCTCAGGAGGCAATCTCTGCTGCCCCCCTCGGGGGCTGTCGATCGCGAGTGGGCTCGCGCGTCATCCCGGTGAACGGCGGGCAACCGAGCGCGTGCGCGACCCTCGAATGAGCCCCGCAGATCCGGCCCGGGTGAGGGGTAGCCGCGGGCTGCCAGGCGCGAAGAGAACAACCATGGAGGGTAGACGAGTGAGCTACATCGACGGTTTCTTGATCCCCGTACCCACCGCGAACAAGGCGGCCTT
>CAZTOE010000500.1:0-1990 GCA_964615045.1 uncultured Spirochaetales bacterium | reverse complement strand
CGGGCGCGCCGATCACCCTGAAGCTGAAGACACAGGACTTCCTTCGCCCCCACCAAGACCGCGAGGGAACCTTCCACCCGCAGCGTTCGGGCCTCGAAACCGCGTTCGAGCTTCGCGAGCCCGCGAATCGCCTCGCGTCGCGGGTTTGCGACGGGTACGGAGTAGAGCCATTGGTCGTCGACCAACAGCAAATGCTCCCCTGAGAGTGCAAGCGTCCGCAGCTTCGCGTCGATCAGAACCTGGGAGGCTCCCCCTGCGAGGGGAACTCGCACCAATCCACGGGAGGAAACCACCAGCAGGGCGTCGCCGGAGCGGGCGAGCGCCGATACCGCTCCCACCTCGCCTCGCTCGATGTGCCGGAGCTTTTGAACGCCGCCAGATGGACTCGTCCGGGCCACCTCGATCCCGCTTTCCCCGTAGGTCACGACCAGATCCCCGATGCGCTGCACGCCGGAGAACGTGGCGAGATCGGCGGCGCGCTGGTACCGAGAGACCACATTGGGTTGACTCGGATCCGCGAGCGCCAAGGTCCGAAAGCTTCCGTCGCGGTAGAGAGCCACGATGCGATCCGCCTCGGCATCGACCTGGACGATGGCGTCTTTCGACTCCCAAGCGCCTCGGCGCGTGAGCTGTGTGGGCCAGGTCGCAACGGGCACGAAGAAGCTCGACCAGTAGACGGGGGCGCGCGGACTAAAGAGGATCGACGTGTCCGGCCGGCGCTCGGAGTCGGCGACCCGCAGCGTGAAGCGCTCCTGCCACACCGGTTGCTCGTCCCCGCGGCGCTCCAGCACGAGATCGGTCTCCGCCAGGAAACCGGGTGGCACCATCGTGTTGCCCTCCACATGGGTAGCAACGCGACGTTCGCGATGACGGATCGTCAACCACCCGTCGACTGGCCCGCCACCCTCCATAACGAGTGCCACCGAGGAGCCAGCATAGGCATCGCGCGCTCGCTGGATGAAGGTGCGCGCGACGCGATCTGGGCTCTCCACCCCTTCCGCGATTTCAATGCGGAGCGCGACTCGGGCGAAATGCAGGCGGTTGCGAGCGTCCACCGTTTCGAGAGCGCGGCGGGCCTCTTGGGCGAATTCGCTGTTCGGGTAACGAGCGACGAAGTCGGCGAGCGCCTGCGGTTCAGCCGCGAAGCCGTCGTGAGCTAGATACTCGACGGCCGCGCGCGCGTGTTCGGCTCGTTGCCCCTCGGGGAATTTCTTCAAAAAGTCGCGGTAGGCCGCTGGGGTGCCCACGCCGCGGGCTCGTTCGTAACTCTCTTCTTCGAAGAGGAGCGCCGCCCGGGGCAAGTAGGTGCTGTTGGGGTGCTTGTCGCGAAATGCCTCGAAAGCCTCGAGGCTCGGTGTGGCGCGAAGCTCGAGAAAATCGGCCCTCTCGAGCGCCTCCGGGGCGTAGGGCGAGCGCGGGTTCTGGCTGGCGAAACGCCGGTATGCGTCGGGCGCGTCGAGCGAACGAACGTGAGCCCATTCGTCCGTCACACACGCAAACAGCAACAAGGCTATCGCAAGAGACCACCGCCATCGCATGAACTTCCCCCCCGCCGGATGCGGTTCCCCTCGAACGTGAATCGGCGGGCGCGGGCGGTGGCTTGAGGGCCAGATACAGCAAGGCGCCGGCCATCACGAGGACGACCGGCGCCTGCGGGGATAGGTCCCACCCCCGAGCTACTCTCCCACCGAGGATGCCCGGCAGTACCATCGCCGAAGCGGGGCTTAACTTCCGTGTTCGGAATGGGAACGGGTGTGGCCCCCGCTCAATGGGGGGTGGGAAAACATCACCTTTCAAGGATCGGCGGTTTTTGACAATCGAATAGTAAGGGCCGCAGAGCGACCCGCGCAGTGAGCCGAAGGCGAACAAATCCATCAGACGTGTTCGTTTCAGCAAGCGGACACACGTTGAGTGCGCGGTCTATGGTCAAGCCGCACGGGCAATTAGTACTGGTCAGCTCCACACATTACTGTGCTTCCACCTCCAGCCT
>CAZTOE010000499.1:0-2003 GCA_964615045.1 uncultured Spirochaetales bacterium | reverse complement strand
GGCAAACCGGGATCGACCTACCACTGTCCACTTCACGCCGTGCTGGGCGGCTCCCGTGTTCCCACCACACGCCCACTGCCGAACCGCGCCGGTCCCGAATGGCGCTCCTTCGGCGGTCGGGCGAGAGCAAGAAAGCGGGGCCTTTGGCCCCAGGCTGCGCGGAAACTGGGCGTTTGTGCCGTGCGGTGAAGACGGAACCTGGACCGTCTCACGTTGACCGAATCATGCCCACGGTTGCTGACGGAGACGGCGCCTAGCTTGCCGCACCGCCGCGCGGCTCGCGGTCGGCCGCAATCGACTCGAGAAACGCCTCGAGCTTCATTGGGCCGAGCTCGCCTTGGTTGCGGGAGCGTACGTTCACCGTACCGGCGGCCTGCTCCTTCTCTCCGACCACGATCACGTAGGGCACCTTCTGCAGGCTGGCATCGCGGATCTTGTAGCCGACCCGGTCGGCGCTCAGATTGGCCTCGGCACGCAGGCCGGCGTCGAGCAGCCTGCCGTGTATGCTCTCGGCGTAATCCAAGAACTTGTCGCTCACCGGAATCACGACCAGCTGCACGGGTGCCAGCCAGAGGGGGAATTTCCCGGCGTAGTTCTCGATGATGATCCCCAAGAAACGCTCCAGGCTCCCGTAGCAGGCGCGATGGATCATCACCGGGGTGTGCCGCTCACCATCGGCCCCCACGTAGGTCAGCCCGAAGCGCTCGGGCATGGAGAAGTCGAGCTGAATGGTGCCGCACTGCCAGGAACGCCTGAGCACGTCACGGATGTGGAAATCGATCTTGGGTCCGTAGAAGGCGCCGTCGCCTTCGTTGAGCTGGTAGTCGATGCCGGCGCCCTCGAGTGCCTCCTTGAGCGCGGCCTCGGCCCGCTCCCACATCTCGTCGGTACCGATGCTCTTCTCGGGGCGGGTGGAAAGCTCGATCCGTACGTCGTCCAGATCGAAGGCGCGGTAGACCTCCTTGAAGAAGTCTATGAGCAACGTCACCTCGGCTCGGATCTGCGGTGGGGTACAGAAGTGGTGAGCGTCGTCCTGGGTGAAGGCCTGAACGCGAAAGAGTCCGTGGCGCACCCCGGATAGCTCCCGGCGGTGCACCAGCCCCATCTCGGCAAAGCGCAGGGGGAACTCGTTATGGCTGTGAAGGCGACTCTTGTATACCAGCAGATGTCCCGGGCAGTTCATCGGCTTCACTGCCATGGGGCGGTCTTCGGTCACGTCGTCGTGGATCTTGGTGGGGTCCTTGGCGTCGCGGAGCTTGAGCTTGGTGAAGTACATGTGCTCGAGGTAGTTGTCATAGTGGCCTGACCGGTGCCACAGCTCCTCCGAGAGCACGAGGGGGGTCTTGAGCTCCACGTAGTCGCGTCGGCGCAGAAGCCCGCGCATGTAGTCGACTAGCAGATTGAATAGGATGGTGCCCTTGGGGTGGAAGAAGGGGAACCCCGGCGCTTCCTCGTGGAAGCTGAACAGGTGAAGTTGCTCGCCGAGCACGCGATGGTCGCGCTTCCTGGCCTCTTCCAGGAGATTGAGATGGTCCTTGAGATCAGCCTTGCTGAAGAAGGCCGTCCCGTAGACCCGGTCGAGTTGCTCTCGAGTCGGATCACCTCGCCAGTACGCGCCGGAAACCTTGGTCAGCTTGGTGTGCGCGAGCCAGCCGGTGTGGGGTACGTGTGGCCCGCGGCACAAGTCGATGAAGTCACCGTGGCGGTAGAAGGAGAGCTCGTCACCGCGCTCGCGGATTCCGTCGATCAACTCCTGCTTGAACTTGTTGTTCCCTCCGTCGATCGCCCGGTATCGGGCCAGATGCTCATCCGCCTCGCCGGCGCTGACGCACCGCTGGAAGCGGTGCGCCTCCTTGGCCACGCGCGCCATTTCGCCCTCGATGCGCGGGAAGTCCTCGGGCGTGATCTTCCCTTGGGGCATGAAGATGTCGTAGTAAAACCCCTCCTCCCCGGCAGGCCCGTTGGTGAGTTGAGCCTGGGGCAGCACCCGGAGGCGCTCTTCG
>CAZTOE010000498.1:0-2014 GCA_964615045.1 uncultured Spirochaetales bacterium | reverse complement strand
TCCAGATAGGCCGTGCCCCAGACGACGCTCATGCCCTCGTTGGTCAGCCGAAGAATGATCTGCCAGAGCTCTCGACGCGAGATCGGATCGACCCCCACACTGGGCTCGTCGAGAAGCAGAAGCTCGGGCGGGTGCACGAGCGTGCAGGCGAGCCCGAGCTTCTGCTTCATCCCGCCAGACAGGCGACCAGCGAGGCGGCTTCCGAACGGGCCCAGGCCGGTGAACGTCTTCAGCTCTGCGAAGCGGCTCAGTCGCGCGCTTCGCGGGAGACCGGAGAGGTCGGCGTAGAGCTCCAAGTTCTCCGCGACCGAGAGGTCTTCGTAGAGACCGAAGCGCTGCGGCATGTATCCGACGCGGCCCCGGAGACGCCCGGCTTCTCGTGCGGCATCGATACCCAGGACGCGAAGCGTGCCCGCGTCTGGCAGCAGGAGGCCGGTGACGAGGCGGAGAAACGTCGTCTTGCCGGCACCGTCCGGGCCGACCAGCCCGGTGACTCCCCCGCGCTTCACACGGACCCCGAGCACACGCAACGCTTCGACGCGGGCCGGGCCGTCGCCGAAGGACTTCTGGAGGTCGACGGCTTCGACCACGACGCCCTCGGAGGGCGCTTCGGTCGGTGCAGCGGTCATGGCGGCGGCGGTTCCCCGGCCTGCCGCGGCGCTGGAGCGTCAACTGCCGTATCGGCGACACCGGTCGCGTCGCGCGTCTGTGCCTGCTTGGCCTCCCGACTTCCGCCCGTGGCCGTAGGTGGAGGCTGATCCAGTGCGAGCCGAACCGTGACCGGCATCCCCTGGCGCAAGCTGTGATCCGGATTCCGGACGTAGATGCGCGTCCGGTAGACGAGGCTGGTCCGCAGATCCGGTGTCTCGACCGGCTTGGGGGTGAACTCCGCCGTCGGCGAGATATAGCCCACCCATCCTTCGTATTTTCGCTCGGGAAACGAGTCATTCGTGATCTCGGCCGTCATTCCGGGCACGACATGACCGAGATCGCACTCGGAAACGTACGTGCGCACCCAGACCGGGCGCGCGAGGGCCACCGTGAAGGCGGGTGAGCTGGGGAGTACGACGGTACCGGGCTCGACGATGCGCGTCACCACCGTACCGTCGGCGGGGGCATGGAGCTTGGTATCCGCCAGGCGATGGCGCGCGAGCTCGAGGGCGTTTTCGTCGGCCTTCAGCTTGGCCCGAGCGGCTTCGATGTCCTCGCTCCGAGGGCCCTCGACCGCGAGGCGCAGGTTTTCCTCTGCCACCTTCTGGCGAGCCAGGGCTGCCAGATGCGCTGCGCGAGCGTCGTCCTCTTGCTGCCTGGATGCCGCATTGCTCCTCGCGAGTGTCTTCAGCCGCTCGTGGGTCGCTCTTGCATCTTCGAGCTCTGCCCGCATGCCGGCCAGCTCTGCCCGGGCGCGCTCGATCTCCTCGGGGCGACTCCCGCGCTCGAACCGCACGACGATCGCGCGTTGCGCCGCCACGTTGGCCTCCGCCTCGAGGACCATGTGCTCGAGGCGGGAGCCATCGAGCTCAGCGAGGAGCTGACCGGCCTCGACCCGATCCCCTTCCTCGACGTACATTGCGACGACTCGGTCGCTCTCGTTGAACGCGAGGTCCACCTCACGGACATCGACGTTTCCGAACAAGAGGAGGTCGGCGGACGGCTCGCGGTCCCGGAGAGTGACCCATACGACTGCGCCGATGAGGAGAGCGACGACCCCGATCGCCGTCAGGATGGGTGCCCTTGGTATGCCGTTCGCGAGCGTCAGCTCGCCCACCCACAGCTCGCCGATACCCCAGAGCGAGCCGAAGAGCAGGACCGAGAGAACGATCAGACGATTCGAGTTCATCCTCTGCTCCCGTTGCGCCGTGCCTCTGCAGTGAAACGCGTCCCCGGGAGGGCCCCCGGGGCCAGATAACCATGTTAGCAGAGATTCAGTGACGAGTAAACACGAGGAGGGCGAACGGGAGAGTGTCGCGGCCCAGAGCGGGGCGACGAGTGCGGCGGCCGGAGCTCGCGCTCT
>CAZTOE010000497.1:1488-2015 GCA_964615045.1 uncultured Spirochaetales bacterium | reverse complement strand
CCGTCCTTCGTGGCCGTCAACCTGCTCCCGGCGCCTTCGCGCCGGCTGTTGCTGGTGGCGGTCTCCGCATCGACCGGCCTCTTCGTCGGCACCGGGGCCTGTGTCGTGTGGCGGAGAGGCACCCGTTCCGTCGCGGAGCTGTACGAGTGGACGCTGCGGATGACGCCGCTTCTGCTCTTCCCGATCGTCTGCCTGCTGCTCGCCCGGGGGATCTGGCGGGAGCGCGACCTGCTGTTCCTGGCGTTCTCGTCGCTTCTCGCGCTCAGCGCGCTCGTGCTCTTCCGTACCGCGTTCAGCCAGCCTCCGGTCGAGGTCTTGCGGGCGATCCCACGGCTCGGCGACGCCCTTCGGGGGCTCGGCGACGGGGCTCGCCGGCTGACCCATCGGGCCGGTCCCGCTCTTCCTCTCGGGCTGGTGGTCCTGGGCGCCCTCGGATACGCGGGATTCTTCTCGGTCCACACGATCGCCTACCACCGAAACCTGTATTCGACGAGCTTCGATCTCGCGATCTTCGACAAATACAGGTT
>CAZTOE010000497.1:0-1478 GCA_964615045.1 uncultured Spirochaetales bacterium | reverse complement strand
ACAATCTGATGTGGAATCTGGTCCACGGCGGGCCGTTCTTCAAGGCGGCGCCGGAAACAGGGCCGTACGGCTCCCACTTCGGAATCCATGCGAATCTCATCGCCTATCTGCTGGCGCCGGTGTACGCCATCGCGCCGCGGGCGGAGACGTTGCTCGCGATCCAAGCCTCCTTGCTCGGCGGGGCTGCGATTCCGCTGTATCTGTTCGCGAGCCGACACATCGGAAGGTGGCAGGCCTGCCTGCTGAGCGGCTGCTACCTCCTCTATCCGCCGATCCACGGCTCGAATCTGTACGACTTCCATTTCCTCAAGCTCTCCCCGTTCTTCATCTGGCTGTGCGTCTACCTCTTCGAGTCGCGACGCGACTGGCTCGGCGCGTGCGCGGCGCTTCTCGCGCTCGCGGTCCGGGAGGACGTGGCCGCGGGGATGGTGATCGTCGGTGCGTACATCCTGCTCGCGGGCGAACGTCCGCGACTCGGGTTCCTGCTGGCTGCTGCCTCCGCTGCCTGGTTCGCTCTCATGAAGGTCTGGCTGATGCCGATGACGGGTGTCTCTCGAAGCTTCGTCGAGCGATACCACGGATTGCTGCCCGGGGGGGAAGGCGGGCTCGCGGAGCTGGTGCTCACCGTCCTGACGAACCCGGCGTTCACGTTGTCGACGATGTTGACCGTCGAGAAGCTCATCTACGTTCTCCAGATCCTCGCCCCGCTGGCGTTCCTTCCGCTGTTTCGACCCATCGGGTGGTTGTTCCTCGTTCCGGGTGTCGTCTTCACGCTCCTCAGCACCGGGTATCCGCCCCTGGTGCAGATCTCCTTCCAATACACGGAGCACTGGACTCCGTTCGTCTTCCTGGCCGCGACGCTCGGCATCGCGTACCGGCAAGGCAAGGCGATGGAGCCGCGTCGTGCGGGTGCCCAGCGAAGAGCGGATCTGCTCGCCCTCGCGTTGGCGACGCTTCTCGCGAGCCACCAGTACGGCGCGATCCTCCAGCAGGAGACGGCCAGGGGCGGTTTCCGGGACTACATCTTCGGGACGACCTCCGAAGACATGGAGCGCAGAAATGCCAGGCGGCTATCGGCGGTCATTGTCTACTGCGGTCCCCATTTGAAGGAGGCCGAACACCTCGAGGGCCTGATCCTCGACAAGGGGTGGGAGGCTTCGATCGAAATTCACTACACGAACCACAGCAACATGCCTCACGAAGGACCGGATTTCTACGATCTAGGCTATATCGTGTATGGAGATTGATCGGCTCGGCATCGATGAGCTGAAGGCATCTCTGAAAGCCGGATGCGGCTATCTCGAGCTGAACAGGCACATCCTGGATAATCTCAACGTGTATCCCGTTCCCGACGGCGACACCGGGGTCAATATGGTTTCAACCCTCAAGCCTGCGGTGGAGGAACTGCAAAGAGCTCGATCCGGATCTCTCAGCCAGGCCGCCGAAGCCATGAACGGGGCGCTGGTCAGGAACAGCCG
>CAZTOE010000496.1:0-2029 GCA_964615045.1 uncultured Spirochaetales bacterium | reverse complement strand
CCGGTCGGACAAGCCCTTCCGGGCCGAGGAGCTGCAAGCGGTGATCGCTCACTGGTTCGAGCGGTCGGGCGAGCGCCGCGGCGTGAATCTCCAGGCGCTGCACGAGCACCTGGTGGCGGAGCATGGCTACCGGGGCAGCTACAAGTCGGTGCAGCGCTACGTGCGGGCGAGGTTTCCGCGACCGAAGGTCCGGACGCGCCGGCGGGTGGAGACGCCGCCGGGGGCGCAGGGCCAGGTGGACTGGGGCGAGTTCTCCGGCGTCGTGATCGGAGGCGAGCCGGTCGACCTGCACGCCTTTCATCTCGTGCTGTCGCACTCGCGGATGGAGGCGATCGTGTGGTCGGAGCGGGCGGATCAGCTGGCCTGGCTGCACGTGCACAACGAGGCCCTGCGCCGACTGGACGGGGTGCCGGCGGTGCTGCGCGTGGACAACGTGAAGACGGCGGTGGTCCGGGGGGCCGGCCCCTGGGGCACGCTCAACGAGACCTACCGTCGCTACGCGAAGGGCGTGCGCTTCCACATCGACGCCGCGAGGCCCCGGACGCCGCAGGACAAGGGCAAGGTCGAGCGGCGCATCGGAGTGCACAAGCAGGGCTTCGATCCGCGGCAGCGCCATTGGGACGACGTTGCGCAGCTGCAGGCGTGGACCGACGGCGAAGTCGTGCGCCGGGCCGAGCGATGCCTCTGCCCCGTCACGGGTCGCAGCGTGCGCGAGAGCTACGAGGCGGAGAAGCCGTACCTGGGAAGGCTCCCGCAGTGGCTCCCCGAGCCCTTCGACCTGGTGCAGCGTCGGCGCGTGGGGATCGATGCCACGGTGCGCTTCGAGGGCCGGACCTACAGCGTGCCCTTCGTCTACGCGCAGCGCGAGGTGGAGGTCCGGGGCTGTGCGCGAGTCGTGCAGCTGTGGGCGGACGGGAAGGTGCTCTGCGAGCACCCGCGCCGAACGAGAAGCCGCCTGCTGATCGACCCGCGTCACTACGAGGGACCGAGCACGGCCCGCCTCGAAGCGCCGACGCCGCTCGGCAAGATGGGGCGGCGGCTCGAGGAGATCGCGGCGATGGTGCCCGAGCAGCGGCCGCTCGACCTCTACGCCGCGCTGGCGGAGGTGGCGCGATGACGGCCGCGAACCCGGTCCCCCGCAAGGGCCCGAAGGTGGATCTCGACACCACGCGCGAGAAGCTCACGAAGCTGGGGATGCTGCACGCGAGCGAACACGTGGGCGAGACGCTGGCCGAGGCCGTGAAGGAGAGCTGGCCGCCGCACCGCTTCCTCGATCGCCTGCTCGAGGCCGAGCTCACGGTGCGCGAGGAGCGGCGGCTCAAGACCTCGCTGCGGCTCTCGGGGCTGCCCACCGGGCAGACGCTCGGGAACTTCGACTTTGGCTTCCAGCCGAGTGTCGAGCGCAACCGCATCGAGACGCTCGCGACCTGCGCCTGGATCCGGGCCAAGGAGAACCTGCTGATCCAGGGCCCCCCGGGCGTGGGCAAGACCCACCTGGCCATCGGGCTCGCCATCCGCGCCATCGAGAACGGCTTCTCGGTGGCCTTCCATCGGCTGGAGGACCTGCTCGCGGCGCTCAAGCGCGACGCCGAGGTGGGCCCCCAGCGCCTGCGCCGGCGCAAGCACATGAACGTGGCGTTGCTCGTGATCGACGAGATGGGCTTCGAGCCGATGAGCCGCCAGGACGCGAGCCTGTTCTTTCGTCTGGTGTCGTACCGCTACGGCCGGGGAGCCATTGCGATCACCACCAACAAGGGCATCGCCGACTGGCCGGAGATGCTGGCGGGCGACGAGGTGCTGGCGACGGCAATCCTCGACCGTCTCTTGCACCGCAGCCACGTGCTCAACATCAGCGGCCGGAGCTACCGGCTGCGCGAGCTCGAACAGGCGGCCAAGAAGCCGCGCTGACGCGCGGCGGAAGAGGGCCGTATGGCCTGGGGCCATACGGCCTCAGGCAGCAGAGGAAGAGACCAGAACCCGGAGGTGCGGAAAAGTAGCCGTCCTCTTAGCGCGGAAGAGATGACGTCCC
>CAZTOE010000495.1:0-2030 GCA_964615045.1 uncultured Spirochaetales bacterium | reverse complement strand
GGCTGGGGCGGGAGGATTCGAACCTCCACACACGGCTCCAAAGGCCGCTGTCCTACCGTTAGACGACGCCCCATTCAACCGTGCGAGGCATGCGAAGCGAGCGTCTGCGTGAGGTGAATCCGCACTCCTTCTCCCCACGCCCCGAGAACCGCCGCGCGCCGCGCCGCATCCCGTTCCCGGAAGATGCCAAATACCGTCGGGCCGCTCCCGGACATGCCTGCCCAACGGGCGCCACGGGCAAGCATCAACCCCTGCAAGCTCCTGATTTCAGGCCGCAACTGGGAGGCCGCCGGCTCGAGGTCGTTGGCGAGTGGGTCTCCCGTCCACGGTCTCCGCGGGCGGCCAGCGTCGCCGAGCGTCGCCATGAGCTGCTCGGCTCGGCGCCGCGTTGCGGGAGGCATCCTACGGCCGGCGTGCGCGGGCGTCAACGCGCCCCGAGCCTGCGCTGCGTAGTGGCGAAAGACCTCCGCCGTCGCCAGCGGCGGCGAGGGCGTCGCGAGCAGAACCACCAGGGCGGGAAAGTCGGTGAGCGCCTCAATCTTCTCTCCGATGCCCTCGACCAAGGCGGGCCGGGGATCCAGGAAAAACGGCACGTCGGCCCCCAGGTCGAGGGCGACTCTCGCCAGTGCGGCGGCGTCCAGGGCGTCGGGCCAGTGGTCGCGGAGGGTGCGAAGCACAGCACCCGCATCGCTCGATCCACCCCCCAAACCCGCCCCAGCGGGAATCCGTTTGCGCAGCGAGACGAGGACGTCGGCGCGCAGACCGGCCGCCGTCAGAAAGGTGCGGGCGGCGCGCGTGGCGAGATTCTCTTCGGAGGCAGCCATGTCCGCCAGGAGCCCATCAGGATCCTCGAGTTTCAGGCCCACCGCGACCCGGCCCGCCGGCTCCATCTGCAGCGTGAGCTGATCGGTGAGGTCCAGTGGGACGAAGACGCTCTCGAGAAGGTGGTAGCCGTCGGGGCGCCGCCCGACGACGCGCAAACCCAGATTGATCTTGGCCGGAGCGAGAGCTTGGAGAATCGCGGGCACTAGCGGGCGTTCAATGGCCACGCCTTTCGGAGACTTCCACAAAACGCATCCGGACTTCGTAGAGAATTCCTTCGAGGAGCTGCTGCTCCTCGTCGCTTAGGTTGCCCTGGGTCTTGGTTCGAAGCACTTCGAGGATGTCGATGTTCTGTTGGGCGAGCGTGAGATCGGGCTCGGCACCCGCGGCTCCATCCGGACCGGGGGCGATCCCGAGATGGTGGAGCGCGGAGATCGCAAAAGAATGGAGCAGCGTCGAGAAATCCATCCTCGGCAGTGGCTCGCCGAAGGTCCTTTCGCCGGCGGGGGCCTTCGTCGCGGCGGCCGCGGCAGGTTGCGTCGACGCTTCGCGATCCTCTTCCTCTTCCTCTTCTTCTCGATCGGCAGCAGCGCGGCGGTCGATCACGATGAAGCCCTTCTCCCGGCCCTCCTCTTCTTCGCTCACTTCGAGCCTCCTTTGAGCATGCGGTAGGCGAGCGCAAAACGCGTCGCGACGGTCCAGGCGCCCAGTACCGCCAGTATCGCCACAGCGGCCTCGAGCAGGCCAAACCAGGCACCCGATGCGAGGAGAATGAGCCTCTCCGCCCGCTCGAACAAGCCACCTTCAAAGCGCGCCACGAAGCGCTCCGCGCGGGCTTTGATGTAGGACGTGAGCACGGTGGTCGCCAGCGCAACCCCCGTGACCGCAACCCACTCGGGACTTCCGGTCCGCGCAAAGTGAACCGTGGTCCCCACCAGAATCGCGAGATCGGCCGCCCGGTCGAGGGTTGAGTCGAGAAAGGCCCCAAACTCGCTGGCCGTCCCCTGATGGCGGGCCATGACGCCGTCGACCAGATCGAAGGCTCCCCCGACGGCGATCAGCACAGCGCCCCAGCGAAGCTCGCTGGCGGCCAGCGCCATTCCCGCCCCCACGGAGAGGGAGGCGCCCACCCAAGACAACAGGTCGGGATGGATCGAATGGCGAAACAGCGGCGAAAAGACGATGCGGACCAGGGCGTCGACACGATC
>CAZTOE010000494.1:0-2041 GCA_964615045.1 uncultured Spirochaetales bacterium | reverse complement strand
AGCTCCCTGGGGACCTCGTCTCGGCGGAGGTCCCCGACCTCATCGAGGGGCGGCCCCTCCTCCACCTCTTCCGGGCACCATTCCAGGGCCGATTCCAGTGGGGATTCGAGAACCGCCTCCACGGGGCTCGCCACGCCGACCTTCCCTTCCTGACACGAAGATCATAAGCGAACAAAAGACGAAAGTCAAGGAGCAACCTGCTCCAAATCAGTAGGTTCCGCAAGAAGCAGCGGGGTGGGGCCGAGCCGGTCGTGCCCGGTCCAGGGCACCCGGTGTGAACGGCGGTCTAGAACCGCGGGAATCTGACGTACCCCCCGCCGACTGATCTTCCCATCATCATCCGCGGCGTAGCCGCGTGGCCGTTTGTCGGGAACCGCGATATTGTCACGGCCCGAGGAAGAAGAAGCCCCGGCGGGTAGTGGCCCGGCCGGGGCAGGTGAGAAACGGCGGTGAAGCGGGGGAAGCATCGCACCGTTGAAGCCGCTTGTCCACCCCTGGCAAGGACGGGGCGGTGACGAAGGGCTTGGCGGCGAAGGTCGTGTTGTACCTGCTCTTGTGCGGCAGGTGTCGAACGCCGTTCGCGATCTGCGAGTCCTGTTACCGGGGCCATCGCTACTGCAGCCGGGCGTGTGGTCGGAGCGCACGCCTCGAGAATCACCGCGCTGCCAACGGTGCTCATCAAGCCAGCTTCGACGGACGGGTCGACCACGCCCGGCGCCAAGGGGAGTACTGCGAGCGAATGGCTGGCTTGCGGGTAGTGACGGATCAGGGTTCACAAGCCTGGATCGACTTGTCTACCGTGCCGGCGACGTCGATGGGCGAGGAGGCGACGGCGGCGATCGTCCCTGCTCGGCTTGCCGACGTGCTGAGAGGGGGCTGGCTCGTCTGCATCGTCTGCGGGCGGCCGGGTCCCGTCATCGATTCGCCGGTGGGAGGCAAGCGTGATCGATCTCGAGACCGTCACACGGATTCGGCAGCTGCATTACGGCGAGCATTGGCTGGTGGGGACGATCGCGAAGGAACTGGGACTGCATCACGAGACCGTGCAGCGAGCGCTGAGCGATGCGCCGCGTCCCCGGCCGGCTCCCCGGCCGAGCCGATTCGACCCCTACGTGGGCTTTGTGCGCGAGACACTGGCCAGTTATCCGAGGCTGACCGCCACGCGGATTTGGTACATGCTGCGCGATCGTGGCTGCCCGCTGAGCGTGCGCCAAGTGCGCGAGCGGGTGGCCGAGCTTCGGCCGAGCCGGCGCGAGGCGTTTTTCAAGAGACGGACGTTCCCGGCGGAGGAGGGACAGGTCGATTGGGCCAGCTTCGGTCACGTGACGGTCGGAGCGGCGCGCCGGGCGCTCTCGGCGTTCCTGCTGACGCTGACGTTTTCGAGGTGGTTCTTTCTGCGCTTCTTCCTGGACCAGTCTCTGGAGAACTTCCTGCGCGGCCACGTCTACGCCTTCGGGGACCTCCAGGGATGCCCCCGCTACTGTCTGTATGACAACCTTCGCTGCGCCGTTCTCGAACGACACGGGGAGGGGGTGCGCTTCCATCCCCGCCTGCTCGAGCTCGCCTCCCACTATCACTTCGCGCCCCGGGCCTGTCGGCCCGGGCGAGGAAGCGAAAAGGGCGCCGTGGAGCGGACCGTTCGGTACGTGCGCGATTCGTTCTTTGCCGCGCGCTCCTTCACGACCCTCGAGGACCTCAACCGCCAGGCGCTCGTGTGGCGGGATGAAGTGGCGGGGGCGCGCCGCTGGCCCGGAGACGATCGCAGGACGGTCGCTTCCGCCTTCGAAGAGGAAGCCGCGCAGCTTCTGACGCTCCCCACTCACCCCTTCGAGACTGACCTCGTCGTCCCCGCAAGGTCTGAGAAGACCATCTACATCCGCTTCGACCTCAACGACTACTCGATTCCTCCCACCTCGGTCGGCCGTCCGCTCACCCTGGTCGCGTCCGAGACCACGGTCCGTTTTCTCGAGCGTCAGAACGAGATCGCTCGCCACCGCCGCAGCTACGACCGCCACCAGCGGATCGAGGACCCCGCCCACGT
>CAZTOE010000493.1:274-2050 GCA_964615045.1 uncultured Spirochaetales bacterium | reverse complement strand
ATGAAACTTCAAGTCGTCGATAACAAAGCGACGTTTACGGCGACCCGCCTGATAGACGACTTTGGCGATCCCCTTCGAGCGCCAGGCTCTCTTGTTCAGACTGACGATTGCGTCGAAGGGGACTTCCTGCCCCCAACTGCTGTGGAGCCCGCTGCCAGTCGCTTCAATCCACCTTCCCCGGGCGCGGAGAATCACGATCAAGAACGAAATCCCCACTAGTCCGGAGACGCCTGCCATGACGTACTGCATCATGATGTCGCCTTCGCTCTTGGGCGGTCCGGGGTATTGGAGTGGCCAGCCGTTTTCGGCCGCGATCGCATCCCATTCGTTAAGGCGGTCTTCGTCGAGCAGTGTCTGGTAAACAAGACCTCGTTCACGCTGGTAGGGATACTTGATGGCCCCGTCGTAGAGAGACCACAGCGCAAAGCCAATGCCAACCACGGCGATCAACGCGAAGCGGATGTAGAAGCGCGGATTGACGTCTGCCCGGATGGTCATACTTGCCGAACCTTTCTCCAGCGTCGGGGCAACAGGCCCGCCTGGCGGGTGTCGGAAAAATCCTGAGAACCTATCCCAATCCCCTGTCCCGGTCTGCCGGGGAGGGGGGAGGGTTCTTCCGGTTTTGGGAGAGGCTCTCGGTCGCGCTCGCAGAGACACTTTCTATCATACTGTATCTTCGGAAAGGGCGGGACTTGCAGCCCGGCACGCTTGCGGCGCTCCATCCCGCTGCGGTCGGGAGCCGGGCGTTGCCGTGCCTGGCGATCTAAGCGATGGCTCAAAAATAACTTCCGTATTTCCTGCCCCCTCGCCCTACCCTCTCCACTGCGGGGCGAGGGGGCAGCGGAGAAGTTATTTTTGAGCCATCCCCTAGCGCGGAACCAAACGATTTTTCCCCCGATTCCTCCCGGGCAGAAGGGGTCGTCGAATTCGAGAAAGCCTCCAGCATGCATGCCACGATCGCTTCCATCCAGGTGGGTCTTCCCAGGTCGCTCGGGTCGGTCGAAGCCGTTGACCCGGCGGAGCGACGCTGGACAACCGCCTTCTTCAAGGAACCGGTCGAAGGACCGGTGCGGGTCCGTCGACTGAACATTGCGGGGGACGGGCAGGCCGATCGAACCGTTCACGGCGGGCTCGACAAGGCGGTGCTGGCATATGCAGCCGACCACTACCGCTGGTGGCGGGAGGAATTGAACTTGCCGGAAATGTCGGGGGGCGGTTTCGGCGAAAACCTGACGATGGCGGGCGTCACGGAGGAGGAGGTTTGCGTGGGAGACACGTGGGAGGTGAGCGATGTCCGCTTTCAGGTATCGCAGCCGAGGCAGCCATGCTGGAAGCTGGCGCGGCGCTGGCGGCTCGCTAAGCTGCCGAAGCTGGTGATTCAGACGGGACGATCGGGCTGGTATTTGCGGGTGCTCCAGGAGGGCACCATCGAGCCGGGAATGCCGTGCACGCTGGTCGACCGCCCACAGCCGACATGGACCATCGCACGAGTAAACAGGGTATTCTACGCCCGGCCACGAGACGTGGCGGCGGTGCGCGAGTTGGCCAATCTGCCGGAACTCTCCCAGGCATGGCGGGAGGACTTACGGTCGCAGGTTGCGCTTCGTGGCGAGGCACCGTAGCGGTGGAGCTTGTGGCGCAGCGTTCTAGCCGTCGCGAAGGATTTCGTGGGCGGCGTTCATGCCGCAAGCTCCCATGACACCGCCGCCGGGATGGCTGGCGGCGCCGCAGAGGTAGAGACCGCGGATGGGTGTGCGATGATCGGCCCAACCGGGG
>CAZTOE010000493.1:0-264 GCA_964615045.1 uncultured Spirochaetales bacterium | reverse complement strand
GAGCTGATGGGCGGACATGGCGCCTTGCATGATATTTCCCCCAGTCAGGCTGAAGGTCCGTTCCAGATCGAGAGGCGTGAGCACCTGTCTGTGTTCGATCGCAGCAGGTACGTTGGGCGCGTACTGGGCGAGCAAATCGACGCAGCGATCGCCGAACGATTCCCTGATGTCGTCCCAGTTGCCGTCGGCCAACTTGTAGGGCGCGTATTGCACGAACATGCTGAGAATGTGCTTGCCGTCGGGCGCTATGGTGTGGTCGAGGCT
>CAZTOE010000492.1:0-2075 GCA_964615045.1 uncultured Spirochaetales bacterium | reverse complement strand
CGAGGAGGCGAACAAGGCCGGGGCGAGCGTCTGCCTCACCGACTTCGCGAAGAAGCGCTGGGTGGACCAGCTCGGGGAGGCCTTCAGCGCCGGCGACCACGGGGGGAGCTTCGAGACCTCCCTGATGATGGCGGCGGCGGCGGATCAGGTGCGCGAGAAGGAGCGCATCAGTCTCCCGCCGATGGATGGCCTGGCGGCGGCGCTCAAGAAGGGGGCGAAGACGTTCGCGGAGGCGGGTGGAGAGGATGCCTACTTCGGCGACCCCACCGCCGCGAGCGCCGAGGAGGGCGAGGCGATGTTCGAGGCGCTCTCCGGCATACTCGCCCTCCACGTCGCGGAGTACGTCGGCAGCAAGGCCTAGCAGGCTGCTGAAGAATGCTGCTTGAAGAGCATTCTCGGGGTGGTGAGTGTTGATGGGGTTGGTGTTGTTGCCATCTCGTGGGGCTCGTTCTTGCCCTGGCGACCGTTTGCGGCGCCGTTGGAGTCCATCATGTGGCCTGTGCGAGCAGGTTTCGCATGCGGATCAGATTGAAGGCCGCCATGCCAAAGGTGAAGGCCCAGCGCACGCGGGCTTTGCCTTTGACTTTGACCTGCCACATCCCAGCCGCCGCTTTGAACCAACCGAACGGATGCTCCACGGTTTTGCGCACGACTTGGCTGAGTCGATAGCCGGGATGGCGGGTGGTACGAGCGTCGATCGCGCTCTTGCGCCGCGAGGTGTTCTGCGCGACGTGGGGCGTGACACCCAGTTCTCGCATGTTCGCAATGAAGTCCGCGGTGTCGTATCCCTTGTCGGCTCCGAGGGTCACGCGCGGCCTACGGGTGATACGGCCCATCAGCTCACGCCCCGCGTCTCGCTCGCCATATCCATCCGCGTGAGTGACTTCGCAGTCCACAACCAGACCGTGGCGGTTCTCCATCACCACGTGGCCCAGGTAAGACAGCTTCGATTCCTGGCCATCCCCTTTGCGGTAGAGGCGGGCATCAGGATCCGTGGTGGATTCATGCGTGTCGTTCTTCCGCCGCTTGCCGCGGAAATCCACGTGAGGATTCCGGCCCTGAGGTCCGTCCCCCTCGTCCCCATCCTTGGGCCTGAAGCTCTTCTGGCTCGCCCAGGCCTCCACCAACGTCCCGTCGATGCTGAAGTGCTCGTCCGAAGTCAGTCCCTTCTCGCGAGCTTGATCCAGGACCGCCTGCAAGAACTCCTGCGCAATGTTGCCTTCGAGAAGACGGTCTCGGTTCTTGCTGAACGTGCTCGCGTCCCACACCTCGTCGTCAATGTTCAGGCCGACAAACCAGCGAAACAGGAGGTTGTAGTCCAGCTGTTCCATCAGCAGACGCTCGCTGCGAATGCCGTAGAAATACTGCAGCAAGAGCGCCCGCAGCAGGTGCTCCGGAGGAATCGACGGACGACCCACCTTCGAGTACAGCCGATCAAACTCCCGCGACAGCGATTTCAGAGCCACATCGGCCATTTCACGGATCCCACGCATCGGGTGGTTCGCCGGCACCCGCTGCGCCGCAGAGATGTAGCTGAACATCGGTCCCTGGTTCGCCTGGTCGCCTCTCATTCACCCTCCCTGGCTTCTCACACACAAGGTATGCATCCTTGTATGGAAAGCCAGGGTTTTTCAGCAGCCTGCTAGAGCGCGAAGAACCGGATGACCGCACCCCACCATCGCGCGGGCGCCATGGACCGCGGCCTCGTGCCCGATCTCCAGCGCCTCACCGAGGACTGCGGCGTGTGCCTCTCGTCGTCTCTCGATCACTGGGAGGACGACCTGGTGCTCCAGGCGTTCAACCGCGCGCTGATCCTCGCGCCGCAGATCTCACCGCTCGCCCCTGGCGGGGTTGCAGCCGTCGAGTTCTCCAGAGCAGAAGAGCGGGGGCGCCCGGGGGACGAGGGCGCGAGCCATCCGGACCTCAGCGCGTCCAGTCGAACCCGATCGCGTCGACGAACGCGCGGGCCAGGACCATGCTGCCGATGTGATCGGGGTGGACGCGGTCCCAGTTGAGGCTGGCCGGGTAGTAGATCTTCAGGACCTCGTCGAAGGCGGCCTGGCTGTCCACGAACA
>CAZTOE010000491.1:0-2085 GCA_964615045.1 uncultured Spirochaetales bacterium | reverse complement strand
GCAGCGAGTTCTGCCACGACTGCACCTCGTTGGGCGACGGGTGGTAGCGGTAGTGCTCGACGCCTCTCCTGCGGCGCGAGGCGTTTCTGTCCAGCCGTATCGAGGGCACCCGAGCCTCTCTCAGATGTTCGCGGCGAAGGCCGGGCCAAGCGTCGATCGCCAGGCAGACCTCCACCAGGTGCGAAACGCCCTCCCTTGGCCTCGACCAACAGAGGTGAAAGGCGGGGCCGCGTCCGCACAGCACGGCCCCGCCTTTCTACCCTTACCAGCGGCGTCACCCTAAAGCGACGCTACCTTCGTATCGGGTAGTAACAAACGCCCGATCAACTCCCCCTCCTGACACGCTACGCCCTGGACCAGCAGCGCGTTGCCGTCACGCTTCAACTGGTCGGGGAACTCGTCCTGCAGAGCGGCGATCCGATCCTCGCCCGACATCGTGTTGAGTATCTCCTTGAGCCGCTGATTCTGCTTCTGGAGGACTGGCGAGGCGTCTACAATATCGCATCGCGGATGCCCGACGCAGGTGAGTCCATCCAAGCAATCCTCGTGCCGACCACCCACGAGCCCATCGTCATGGTTGCCCGGTGCTTCCCTGTCAGTCCGTAGTAGCACTCGTCGCACGTCGTGGGCGACGGACAGGACACGGCCTCCGTCGTGAATTGCGCGGCAGCCGGTGCCGGCCAGGCCAGCAAAACGAGGGCCGCGAGCACTGCGATCTTTCTCAGCATGTTGGCACTCCCCTTCCTTCACTGCTCGTACGTGATTCGCTCAACGTCGATGAACGTGAGCCCTACGTCGTTTGTGCGGATCCTCACTCGATAGCCGTCTCCTGACAGTTCAGATGGGTACGTCATGCCGTCCAAGAAGCGGCGCGCAATCAGGCGCCCATCCTTGACGGACCGGAGCTCAACGGCGGTTCGAAACAGCTTCGTCGGCTCGAACTCGTAGTACTCGACACCGCCCTCGCCCTTGATGGCGTCGCCGAAGGCGTGCTTCCAGTTCTTGACCGGAGTGTTCGTGATCGTCCAGAGTCGGCCGCCCTGGACTCTGACGCCCGCGTTGATGGATGGCGGCATCTGCTCGGGCGTGTACTTCACGAAGTCCTTGTCCAGCATAGATGTCTGCCACCAGTCCGGCCGTCCGAGATTCATCGTGCGCAATAGTTGGCCGGCGGAGGAGTATTCCTCGAGCTCGGGGGCGTTGAGGCTTAACGTCCACACGCTCCGCCCGTCCTCGGACAATAGGGACCGCATCTGCATGGTGCCCTTGAGGGGCGTGAAGTCTCGTTCCCTGGTGGCCAGTTGCACGTCGCCTTCGGAGTCCAGGAAGAAGAGCGAGCGTCCGAACATGTCCGGCGCTTCGTCGCCACCAACGCGGCCCGTGAGAACGAAGCCGTTGCCAAGCGTCTTCACTTCCGCCACGATCGCCGAGAGGGGGAAGGTGCGTACGACTTCGAGGTCTGGTCCGAGAATGGTCATGCGACCGTTACCGGAGTCGAAGACGGCGAGCGAATCCCCGCGCCGTGCCACGTAGTCGATCCGCAACCACTCGCCTGGCCCCTGTCCTTCACCCCCGATGTCGCGTAGATACGACCCGCCGGGACTGAATATGTGCAGGTCGCTCTTGGTACCGGCGACCCAGCGGCCGTCAGCCATACGGGTCACGGTGTATGCCTCCCATGGGAAGCCGACGCCGTCTGGTCCGGCGAGTGTCACGACGGGGTGCGACTGGATTTCCTGCGCCGGAAGCGCCCCGGTCAGCGACAGTAGCAGTGCGAACAGGGTTCCATACATCTTCATGCTGATCTCCACGAGGGATGTGAGCGGGATCCACTTCTCTAATGCCGCCGCTCGTCGATTCCTTACAATGTCACCTTTCCATTTCCCGATTGCGGGCGCCCCGACCGCAGGCAGACGCCCCTTCTCCACCGGGAGAGCGATCCGCGGCCGCCGATCTTGTCCCGCAGCGTGGTGGTGAAGGCCTGCGACCCCGTCGCGTAGTGGACGGCGCGCTCCTCGTTCAGGAGCTGGGCCATCAGGTTGATCGCGATCACCGACTTGCCCGTCCCGGGGCCGCCGCGGACGA
>CAZTOE010000490.1:0-2096 GCA_964615045.1 uncultured Spirochaetales bacterium | reverse complement strand
CTCCCTTTCTTGCGTTATCCCTTTCGATCCCCAGGGCCCACGCGGTCCCGGGCGACTGCAGGGCACCATCCATGACCAGGAAGAATGCATCGTTCGGGCCAACAGGTCAGGGACGAGGGAAAGTCCTGTGATTACGCCCCTGGGCCTGAAGGGAGGAGACTGCCGGCTCAATCGAAATGACGGATGGTTACTTCATTTTGATGGAGGAATTGAATGTGCGTGGGTGATTTGCATGGAAGGGGCTGGAGATGAAATCGCGGATGCCCATGGCTTCCATTTTTTCTACCGGAGCAAGTTCTCGAGCCTGTTTCCGACCTCGTTCCAGTTCACGATGTTGAAGAACGCGTTGACGAATTTGGCGCGATCGTTTTTGTAGTCGATGTAATACGCGTGCTCGAAGACATCGACCACCATCAAGATGGTGAACATCGGGTAGACATTGGTGTTGTGCTTCTCGACCTGCATGATGATCGGCCGCGCGGTCTGTCTGCAATAGGTCAGTGCAGCCCAGCCCGAGCCCTCGGCGCTGACCGCGGCCTGGGTAAATTCCTTCCTGAACCGGTCGGCACTGCCGAACTCCTTGGCCAACACGTCGGCCAGCCGCCCGCCGGGCCCGCCGCCGCCCTTTCCTTCCGGGGCGAGATTGCCCCAGAAAAGCGAGTGCAGCAGATGGCCTCCGATGTTGAAGGACAGCTCTTTCAGCGTGGATTTGAGATCCAGATCGACGTTTTCTTTCCGCGCCTTGTCGAGCTTTTGGAGGATCGCGTTGGCGCCGGTTACATACGCCTGGTGGTGTTTTCCGTGGTGGATTTTCAGCTGCTCCTCGGACATGTACGGAGCCAGATCTTTGTAGTCGTACTGGAGTTTGGGCAATTCGTAAGATCGGTTTGTCTCTGACATGACGGCATCCTCCTTTGTTGGGGTCAGTCTGTTTTGTTTCCTTCTGCCATGTTCCGGTATTCCCCGGCTCCGTGTCCCGTTGCCTTTGGCAAAAGGCGCGAGGCTTCGAAGAAATCGCGGCGGCGCCGCAGGAACGGGTCTTCGGTGTGGCGGAGGTGCAGGTAGCCGCGCAGGGTGGTGTCCAGCATCCGCATCAGCGACGGCCCCTGGGTGTCGTAGTCGTGCTGGAACGCCTGGCGCAGGATCCGCTCGCTGTCGGCGGCGCTGAAGCGCGGGTGGCTGAACCAGATCCGCTTCTGGCCGTGCCATTCGGCGAACGGGATGTCGTGATCGATCAGACCCTGCCGGTCGTATTCGCGGTAGAGCTCGGTGCCGGGCATCGGGCCGAGCTGCATGAACTGGACGTAGTCGGCTCCAAGCCCGGAGACGAAGCGGATGTCGTCCCAGATCGTCGACGGGTCGTGGTGCGGCAGGAACAGGATGCCCGAGGCCAGCACGCTGATGCCCCGGTCGCGCAGGTTCTTTACCAGCGCCCGGAAGTCGACGCCCAGGTTCTTCTCGAACACGTCGACCTCGGATTCCACACCTACCCAGAGCAGCGTCACCCCGAGCCGGACAAGGAAGTCCAAACCCACGTCGGCGACGGTCTCCGCCGAGCTGAACACACAGAACGTCCACGCCTTTTGGTGCTGCTCCATCAGCGCAAGCAGCTCCCGGGCGCGCTCCGGCCGTTTGAGGAAATTCTCGTCGAGCACGAAGAACTCGGTAACGCCCAGCTCGGCTTCGGCGCGGCTGCAGACGTCGAACATCTGGGCGCCGGTGTCGAGGTACGGCGTGTAGCTCTTGTCGAAGAAATGCGAGGTGCAGCAGAACCGGCAGCCGTTGGGGCAGCCGACCCCCGGCATCAGGACCGCCGTGTCCGCGGCCAGGGGCACGCCCATCACGCGGCGGGTCAGGCTCGACGGCAAGACCGGGTGGCGAATCGGGCGATCGGGATCCTCGCCCAGCAATTTCCGCAGCCAGTAAACGCCCTCGCCGCGGCAGATGTGGTCGTGCTCCACCATCTGCTCGATGCCGGGGATGCGGGTGCCGTGCCCGCCGAGGATAATCTTCGAGCCGGGAGCGTGCTTCCGGACGAGCTCGGCCATCCGCCGGGCCTTCTCCACGTTCGGCACGATGAACGAGATGCCAACGTA
>CAZTOE010000489.1:0-2098 GCA_964615045.1 uncultured Spirochaetales bacterium | reverse complement strand
GTTCTTCACGTAGTCCGCGTGACCCGGACAGTCCACGTGTGCGTAGTGACGATTCGCCGACTGGTACTCCACGTGCGCCGTCGCGATCGTGATCCCACGCTCCCGCTCCTCCGGCGCCTTGTCGATCTGATCAAACGGCGTGAAGTCCGCCAGACCCTTCTTCGCCTGACGCTGCGTGATCGCCGCCGTCAACGTCGTCTTCCCGTGGTCCACGTGCCCTATCGTCCCCACGTTTACGTGCGGCTTCGTCCGCTCAAACTTCGCCTTCGCCATCTCTTGCTATCTCCGCTTCGCTAACGGCCAGTGAGTTGCGCGGCAGCACTCTCGGGTACTTCCGCATACTTTAGAAACTGCATGGTGTAGGTGGCGCGCCCCTGGGTCATCGAACGCAAGCTGTTGACGTAACCGAACATCGCCGCGAGGGGGACCTCGGCCCGGATTACTTGCGCCCCCGCGCGCATATCCAAACCCGTCAGCCGACCCCTGCGGCTGTTGAGATCGCCCTGCACAGGCCCCACGAACTCTTCGGGCGTCACGACTTCCACATCCATGATGGGCTCGAGCAGTACCGGGCCTGCGCGCCGCAACCCTTCTCGGACCGCCAGCGAGCCAGCGATCTTGAAGGAACGCTCCGAAGAATCCACTTCGTGCGCCTGGCCGTCCAAGAGCCGCACCCGCACATCGACGACCGGATATCCCATGAGCTCGCCGCTCTGGAGCGCTTCTTCGCATCCCTGGGCCACGGCCGGCACGAACTCTCTGGGAACCGCGCCGCCCTTCGTGGCGTCTTCAAACATGAAGCCCGCACCCGTCTCGTTCGGCGCCAACTCGATCGAGACCACGCCGTAGTCACCCGATCCGCCCGTCTGTTTGATGTAGCGGCCCTCGGCGCGCACCGACTTGCGGATCGTCTCCTTGTACGCGACCTGGGGCGGGCCAACGTTGGCTCCGACCCTGAATTCGCGGAAGAGCCGATCGCAAATGATCTCGAGATGGAGCTCGCCCATCCCCGAAATGATGGTCTGCCCGGTTTCGGGATCAGTCGCGACACGGAACGACGGGTCTTCGCGGACGAGTCGATCGAGCGACTCACCGAGGCGGTCCATGTCGGCCTGGGTCTTCGGCTCGATCGCAATGGACAATACCGGCTCCGGAATATCGAGTGATTCGAGCGCGATCGGGTGGGCCGGGTCACACAGGGTGTCGCCAGTCGCCACCTCCTTGAGGCCGACTGCCGCCACGATGTCCCCTGCGCCGATTTCGTCGACCTCTTGGCGCTTGTTCGCGTGCATCTGCAGCAAGCGCCCCAAGCGGCCCTTGCGATCGGTGCGCACGTTCAGGACCTGCGAACCGGAGGCGGTGCGACCGGAGTAGACCCGCATGTAGGCCAGGTGACCCACGTGGGCGTCACTCACCAATTTGAAGACCAAAGCGGCGAACGGTTCGTTGTCATCCGCCCTGCGCTGTCGCGCCTCACCCCGACGCGGATCCACACCTTCGACCGGTGGGACGTCGAGGGGGGACGGCAGATACTGCAACACCGCATCGAGCAGCGGCTGCACGCCCTTGTTCCGAAAGGCCGAACCGCACAGTACCGGCACGAGCTTCAGCTCCAAAGTCGCTGAGCGAAGCGCCTTGCGAAGTTCGTCGGGAGAGATGGTTTCTCCGTTGAGGTAGCGCCCCATCAGCTCATCATCGCAGTCCGCCGTCGCCTCGATCACGCGCTCGCGAGCTATCTCGTAGGCGGGGAGCATGGCATCCGGTACTTCGCCCACTTCGAAGCGAGCGCCCAGGCTTTCCTCATCCCACGTAATGGATCGTCCCTCGATCAGATCGACAACGCCAACGAAACCGTCTTCACACCCGATCGGGAGTTGCACCGGCACGGGGCGCGCACCCAGGCGGGCGCCGATCATCGAGACAACGCGATCGAAGTCCGCCCCCACGCGGTCCATCTTGTTCACGAAGGCGATACGGGGCACGCGGTACCGGTCGGCCTGACGCCACACGGTCTCCGATTGAGGCTCCACCCCCGCGACACCGCAAAACACCGCGATCGCACCGTCCAGGACACGCAGCGAACGCTCGACCTCGATCG
>CAZTOE010000488.1:0-2098 GCA_964615045.1 uncultured Spirochaetales bacterium | reverse complement strand
GGCGTCAGGGGACGCTATTGCCTATTGACAACCGGGGGCCTGATAGGTGTTGGGCTGCGTGCCCCGCAGTAACGCGTTGCGGTAATAACGATAAGCGTTATTATACGCCGGGTGATTCGCAGCTTCGCGGACGGCGAAACCGAGAAGGTGTTCAGGAGGGAGCGCTCGCGGCTGTTGCCACCAGATGTGCAACGCCGGGCGCACCGAAAACTCCTGCTGGTGCACGCGGCTGAGAGAGTGGACGACCTCAGGATACCCCCAGGGAACCGCTTGGAACGGTTGAGGGGGGACCGGGAGGGGCAGTACAGCATTCGAATCAACAACCAATGGCGAATCTGCTTCCGATGGTCTGGAGGAGACGCCTTGGACGTTGAGATCACGGACTACCACTAGAAGGGAACCGCCATGGCAAGGAGTGCACACCCTCCGATCCACCCCGGTGAGATTCTACTCGAGGAGTTCCTCGAGCCGATGGAGTTGAGCCAGTACCGCCTCGCCAAGGACATCAGCGTGCCGGCGCGAAGGATCAATGAGATCGTGCATGGCAAGCGTGGGATTACCGCGGACACAGCGCTCCGACTCGCGAGGTACTTCGGGACGACCGAGCGCTTCTGGATGAACCTCCAGACCCACTACGACCTGGAGGTAGAGAAGCGGCGGCTTCGTGGCCGGCTCACGAAGGAAGTTACCGTGCACCGCAAGGCCAGCTGATCCTTCGCGCTGCCCAACGGATCCGGCAGCTGCAGCGCCTTGTTGGCTGCGGGCGCGGCCCCCGAATCGTGGTCAGCAACTCGTCAGGAGTCTTGGGCCGAGTTCTGTGTGGTGAATACATCGTGGAAGAAGGTCAAAAAACCGACTCCCCCCTCGAGGAGAGCCAATACTAGGACGAGGAGATAGACACCTGGTGCTGCACCGGCGAAGCCCCCGAGAACCACCACCAAAAGGCATGCATTGATTGCCACCTCAGCGGGGAGAAAGAAGAACTTGGCGAAGGCATCAGGCTGTTCCGTGGGGCTCCAGCGCAAGGCGTAATACGTGATCGCCCCATTCGTGGCGAGCAATACACCCGCAGCAGATCGAAGCGCAGTCGCTGATTCGAGTCCAAAGTGGTGGAACACAAGTGGAAGCGCACTACCGACTGCAAGAACAAACCCAGCCAATAGCGAGCCGTTGAGGTTTGCGAACCCGTGTTGATGGCGCTGCGTCCCTCTACCTCCGATCGCCGTCGCCATTCCTCCGAAGCCGAGAAAGGCGACTCCGACCTGGCAAAGCGTATGGAGAGTGTCTATCAGGTCTGCCACGCTCTCCCCTCCCTCGCAGCCCAACGGATCCGGCGCTCAGCTGCGGCCAACAGCGCCTCCGAGACCGCTCGAGCACCAGTGTCGATGCCAAGATGCTACTAAACACCAATTGTAACGCGCTGTTGGAAGTCAGCTGCAGTGATGGGATGGACTCCTCCCGCCGCGTGTTTGTTAGGCAGCCGCCCTCTATGGGACATGGATCTCTGACACCTCGCCTTCGAGGAAGCGGCCATCAACGGGAATCTCGGCGCGATAGCGAAGTGGGAAGACATGATCGAATGGTCGACGGAGCTTGCGATAGATCGACTCAGGCTCTGGGGAGGGCGGAAGCGACTCGTAGAACAGCGGAGCATGCCCAGACTCCGTGATGATGACGGGCTGGATGTAGTCGAGCCCCGAGTCGTCGCCGGGCGAGCAATAGCCTGCGACTGATGAGCCATCGCTCAACGTGAACGATGTGCGTACCACGAAGACCTCGCGCGAGGTTTCTGACAGCGACGCGAGTTCGGTCGGCTCGACCGAGGCTTCGGAGTCCGGCCCGCCCGTGCAGCGCCAGACAGGCGAACGGGCGAGGTCTTCGAGGGTGAGCTCGCGAAGCGGCTTCATGATCCGTGCGGCTGCCTAACGGACTGGGCGCTCAGCTGCGGCCAACAGTGCCGCCGAAGGTGCTGATGCACCCAAGTTGAATGCCAGAGGCTACCAAACCCCAATTGAAACGCGCTGTTGGCCGTCAGCTGCAGCGCCTTGATCCTCATCCAGGCCCCCTCCTGTGCCTACGCCACTCGACGTAGGCTGGT
>CAZTOE010000487.1:0-2124 GCA_964615045.1 uncultured Spirochaetales bacterium | reverse complement strand
TGGGATGAAATCACCCGGGACCGCTACGGCGTCGAGGACCCGAAGCTCCGGCGCTTCCGCTATGGCGTGCAGGTGAACTCGCTCGGGCTCACGGAGGCGCAGCCCGAGAACAACATCATCCGCATCGTTCTCGAGGCGCTCGGCGTGACGCTCTCGAAGCGTGCGCGCTGCCGGGCGCTCCAGCTTCCGGCGTGGAATGAAGCGCTCGGCCTGCCGCGCCCGTGGGACCAGCAGTGGTCGCTGCGCGTCCAACAGATTCTGGCCTACGAGACCGATCTGCTCGAGTTCAGCGACCTTTTCGACGGCTCTCCGGTGGTGGCCGCGAAGGTAGCCGCGCTCAAGGAGGCAGCGCGCGAGGAGCTCGACCGCGTGCTCGCGATGGGTGGCGCCGCGGCCGCGGTCGAAAACGCCTATATGAAACAGCGCCTGGTGGAAGCGAACGCCAACCGCGTGCGCGCCATCGAGGCCGGCGAGCGCCCCGTGGTCGGCGTCAATTGTTTCACCGAGAGCGAACCGTCGCCCCTGCTGCGGGAGGGCGCCGCCTCCGAGGCCATCCTCAAGGTGGACGAGGCTGCCGAGCGCGAATCGATCGAGCGTCTGCGCGCCTTTCGCAATCGACGCAATCACGCCGAAGTGCAGGACGCCCTCGCGGGCTTGAACGAGGTGCTGCGCGCGGGAACCAATGTGATGCCCGCTTCGATTCGCGCCGCCCGTGCGGGCGTCACCACCGGCGAGTGGGCCGGGGCGATTCGAGAACTCTACGGCGAGTATCGGGCGCCGACGGGGATCGCCGTTCGCACCGAGGCCGCCGTGGACGAGCGCTTCAAGCTGGTCCGGGAACAGGTGCGGGAGATTGCCAAGCATCTGGGCCGTCCGCCGAAGCTCCTGGTCGGCAAGCCCGGCCTCGACGGACACAGCAACGGCGCGGAGCAGATCGCCGTACGCGCCCGCGACGTCGGCATGGAAGTCGTTTACGAAGGGATTCGTCTCACGCCCAAGGAGATCGCCGCCTCGGCGCGGGATGAGGGCGTACACGTGGTCGGACTCTCGATCCTCTCAGGCTCGCACGGCGTGCTGGTCCTCGATGTGCTGGAAGCGCTGCGCGAACTCGGGCTCGGCGAGCTCCCCCTGGTCGTCGGGGGGATCATCCCCGACGACGATGCCCAGGCGTTGCGCCGGGCGGGCGTGCGGCGCGTCTACACCCCGAAGGACTTCGATTTAAACCGCATCATGGGCGAGATCGTGGAGCTCGTCGCGGAGTCGGCGGCGCTTGGCTGAACCCACGCCCCTGTGCCAGCGGCTGTTGCGGCGCGAGCGCGCTGCGGTCGCCGAGGCCCTGAACCTGATCGATGACGAACGGCCCGGTCGGCGCGAGGCCGCTTTCGCCCTGCTCGACGAGCTGAGTACCACGGCCCCCTTTCCCGGCGCGCAACGCATCGGATTGACGGGTGCGCCCGGCGCGGGGAAATCGACGCTGCTCGATGCGCTGGTCCGCGTAGTGCGCGGGCGTGGGGAGAGCGTCGGCATCCTGGCTGTCGACCCCTCGAGCCGACGCAGCGGCGGCTCGCTGCTCGGCGATCGCGCCCGGGTCCGGTCCCTCGCCGGCGATGAGGGGGTGTTCCTCCGTTCCATGGCGGCGCGCAATCGCCTGGGGGGCGTGGCGGACGCCACCTGGGCGAGCGCTGCCGTGCTCACGGCCGTATTCGACCGCGTCTTCATCGAAACCGTCGGTGTCGGTCAATCCGAGACCGAGGTGGCCGAAATGGTCGATACGCTGCTCTTCGTGGCGCAACCGGGAGCCGGCGACACCCTGCAATTCATGAAGGCCGGCGTGCTCGAACACCCCGACCTGTTTGCGGTCAACAAAGCCGACCTCGGAGCCAGCGCGGAGCGCACCGCGCGCGAGCTCGAGACGGGCCTCGCGATGGCGGTACGCGATGGCGAAGCTGCCCGTGTGCTGTTGGTTTCGGCGCGGGACGCGCGGGGGATCGACGCGCTCGTCGAAGCCCTCGATGCGCACTTCGCGTCCCTGCGAACGTCGAGCACCCTCGCCCGACGGCGCCGGAGCGACGGCCTCCGACTCGTCGAGCGTCTGGTAGACGAGGGCGATGCGTCCGAAGCGGA
>CAZTOE010000486.1:0-2127 GCA_964615045.1 uncultured Spirochaetales bacterium | reverse complement strand
GTGATCACCGTCGAGATCGCCCTGCACGCCGAGACGACACCGCCGCTGGCGGAGCGGGTCTCGACGTACCAGGACGTCCTCGACGCCTTCTTCGGGCCCTAGCCCGGATTATTCACCAGCGCTTCGAGGAAGGCGACTTCTGGGGGTGAGGTCCGTCTGAGAGGCGTTTCTTGGCGCGTGACTGTGGATCTACAGGACTGATTGTCGAAATTCCGGTCGATGTTGCTGTCGTTGGGGAATGAGAAGGGACACCGGTCCGCTGCTGAGCTCAGGCCGGGCGCGCTGCTGGGGATTGTCAGCCGGTGGCGGCGCCGAGGGATCGAGCGACGGTCCCCCATGCGTGGATGTAGGGGAAGCTTGCGGGCAGCTGAAGGACGATTCGGCGGACGGAGGACTGGACGCGGGCTCCGATCTTGAGGAGGCCGTCGCGCAGCGTCGAGACCTGAGCTCGAGCGAGCTTGGTACGAGCGGCTCTGAGCCGTAGTTCCTGCATGAGGACGTATGCGGCGGCGGTGAGGAGCACGCGGAGCTGGTTGGCGAGGAAGCGCGAGCAGCTGGTGCGGTCGATCTCGAGGCCGTGGTGGAGTTCCTTGATCCGGTTCTCGATGTCTCCCCGGTGGCAGTAGAACTTCTCGTAGACCCAGCGCGGGGTCTGGGTCATATTGGTGAGGACGAAGCGGGGGTTGTCCTTGGAATCGCGCCCGGGATGGCGAGTGACCTCGGCCTTAATGATGATCCGCCGGCGCCGGGACCAGGTCTTCGCAGCATACAGAGTCTCGGCGTAGACGTGCTCGGTCTCGCCACTTTTCCTCGAAAGCCGGCGCGCCCGGCCCATGTGTCTGCTGGCCCTCTTGAGCAGGATGGAGTTCTTGCCCATGGCCACGGCGTATTCGACGTCGCCCTGCTCGTCGAGGAAGTCGAGCACGTCAGGGGCAGCGAAGCCCGCATCCAGGCGGACGCGAAACCGAGCCCTGGGAAACGCCGCCCGCAGCCGTGGCAGGAGCCGCGAAAGCACCCCGATCGCCCCCCGCTTGTCCGGAGAGTTCCCCGGTCGCAGCACCGCCGCTACCAGGTACTGGTCCGCCTCGTCGTCGAAGCTCACAAAGCCCAGAAGAGGCAGGTAGCACCACTGGCCGTAGTACCCGTTGAACAGTACCAGCTGCTGTTCCCCGTGAGCCGGATCGTCCGTCTGGTCGAGGTCGATCGTCACCACTCGGGCTCGCCCACGTCGACGACGGCGATGACGCGCGATCACCCGCTCCGCCAGCGCTTCACCCATCCGATACAGGTCCGCACGACCCGCCCCGTTCTCAAATCGGCTCAGCGTCGGCTGAGACGCCAGGTCGTCTTCACCCACAGGATCCTGGCCGACCACCAGCTTGTGCACGGGATCGGCCGAGAGACGGGACGCGTCGTTGCCGTCGGGATACCCGCACGCAATTCCGTACACACGCTGCCGCACCAGATCCGAGATCTCGTGAACCACACGATCGGCATCACGGCCGTCCCGGATGCAGCTCGCCAGGCCCTCGCTCAGCCCAAGGCAACGGTCTGCCGCCCCCAGCAGCACCGCTCCGCCGTCGGAACTGCCTCGCTCCTGATCGAAACGAACCGTCACCGGCCGATTCGAAAGATCGGCAAACAGCCAACACTGTGTCGTGGTATCTTCGGGCAAATCAAAAGCCTCCGTGTGGAGTTCGGCTCTCTATCCAAGCGCCTTCTACCACACGGGGGCTTTTGTTTGACGACTTCTCGTGAATAATCCGGGCTAGAGTCCCGGCCCGCGGTCGACCCTAGCGCTCGCGGGCCAGGAACTCCCAGGCGAGGGTTGCGAGCGCCCGCACGCCGAGCGGCAGGGCATCCTCGTCGATGTCGAAGCGGTCGGTGTGGTTGATGGAGGGGATCCCCTTCGCGTCGTTGCGCGTGCCCAGGAAGAAGAAGAAGTACGGCGCCTTCTCCCCGTAGGACGGGAAGTCCTCGGCCACCATCTGAGGTTCGACGTGGGGACCGTTGCCGGGCCCGAACACACGCTCCAGCACCGGCCGGGCCAGGCGGGCGAGGGCCGGGTCGTTGACGGTGGGCGGGTTTCCCTCGCCGAGGAAGCGGAGCGTGGCGGTGGTACCGTGC
>CAZTOE010000485.1:1133-2130 GCA_964615045.1 uncultured Spirochaetales bacterium | reverse complement strand
CTGGAGGAAGAGCCGGGCGAACTTGTCCCCGCTGAGGGGAGCGAGCTTGGTCTTGAACAAACAGCAGTTCTTCCTAACAAACAGCAGTTCTTCCTGAGTCGCCCTCCGAGTAGACGCTGCCGCTGAGTGGGCGTGTGGCGATTCTGGAAGAGCTGAGTTGAACCGAGGGCGCGGTGCTGGACCTATGTACTTTGGATCGGGCCGTGTTGTGTGCGGGAACAGCGGGGTCGGGGTCCGATGGGCGTGTGTGGGACGTGAGGAAGCTCGCCACGGGTCAAAGCGCGGTGATGTCTGAGACCGACTTGACGGCGCGAGAGGACCGAGAACGGACCACCCCCTGAGGCGGCGACGCTACTTCGGGCATCGGAAGGTCGGGGCGGAGAAGGGCGAGTCGCCGTCACAGCCTCAGGGGCGGCAGCACGTCGCGGACGACGAATCGTCCGACCTGGCAGCGAGGACACAGCAGGGGGTCACTGCCGAAGAGCCGCCGGAATGCCGCGTCCCATGGCTCCTTGGGGACCGTGGGCGGTCTTCGTCCACCGAGCTGCTCGCGACAGCGCTCGAGATCGGGCCTGCGACGGGAAGCGAGCAGTCCGTAGTGCCGGATGCGGACGAAGCGGGGGGGCAGGACGTGCTGGAGGAAGAGCCGGGCGAACTTGTCCCCGCTGAGGGGAGCGAGCTTGGTCTTGTCGCCGTCTTGGCGGTCCTTGTAGCGGAAGACGACGGTCTGCCCGTCGTAGTGGACGATGCGGGAGTTGGCGATGGCGATGCGGTGGACGTATCGGGAGAGGTAGTCGACCACGTGTGAGGGGTCCTCGAGGGGCGGCTCGATACGGATTCCCCACGTCTTGCGTCCGGCCCGTGCGATGAGGTCTCGCGCGTCGCGCTCGGGAAGGGGCAGCTCGCCGGCGTCGACGGCGGCCCTGAGCTTGGCGAGGAGCTTTCCCTTGAAGACGGGCTGGAGCTTCTTCAGGGGGAGGAAGAAGCGGCTGCCGGT
>CAZTOE010000485.1:0-1123 GCA_964615045.1 uncultured Spirochaetales bacterium | reverse complement strand
CGGTGGCGACCCACCGGAGGGCCTTCCAGACCCCGGCGGGGACGAGGCAGTGGATGTGGGGGTGGAAACGGAGCTTCTGGGTCCAGGTGTGCAAGACGGCGGTGAATCCGATGTCGCCCTCCAGGTGGCTGCGTCCCAGCTCCAGGAGGGCCTCGGCGACGGCCTGAAACAGCATATTCAGGCACCGCTCCGGGGCCAGCCGGAACAGCCGGTGCAGCTCCCCGGGGATGGTGAAGACGATCTGGTAGTAGGGCACGGGGAGGGCCAGGGCGCGCTGTCGCTCGGCCCAAAGGGCCTGCTGGAGCCCCTGGCACTTGGGGCAGTGGCGGTTGCGGCAGGAGTTGTAGGCGCGCCGGACGAGGCCGCAGGTGGAGCACACCTCACGGTGCCCGCCGAGGCGGGCGGTGCGGCAGTGGACGATGGCGCTCGCGGCCCGGGCCTGGGCCGAGCTCAGCCTGAGGCCGAAGGCGTGGTCGCGCAGGATGTCCGCTACCTCGGGGCCGTCCCTGCCCCGAGGTGGCGGGTGCGGATGACGCACCGCCTAGCTGTTCGGGACGCGGTCGAGAGGGCTGGTGGTCTGGTGGATGTTGGTCTGGGCCACGTGGGTGTAGACCTGGGTGGAGGTCAAGGAGCGGTGGCCCAGAAGGGACTGGATCAGGCGGATGTTGGTGCCGTCCTCGAGGAGATGGGTGGCGAAGGCGTGGCGCAGGGAGTGGAAGTAGACGTGCTTCTGGATGCCGGCCTTCAGCGCCGCGTGCTTGAAGACCTTCTCGGCGGTGGACGAGGACAGCGCCGTGCCCTTGGGGCGTCCCTCGAACAGCCACCGCACCGGGCGGTACTGCCGCCAATACTCCCGCAGGGTCTGGAGCAGAACGGGTGAGAGCATCACGTAGCGGTCCTTGCGGCCCTTGCCCTGCTCGACCCGGATCATCATGCGCTTCGAGTCGATGTCGGCGGGGACGAGGCCCAGGGTCTCACCGAGGCGCAGGCCCCCGCTGTAGCTGGTCATGAGCAAGGCGCGGTGCTTGAGGTTGGTGCAGGCATCGAGGATGGCCGTCACCTCCTCGGGGGCGAGGATCTCGGGAAGGGTGCGCCGCTTCTTCTGGTACGGCATCCGCTTGAT
>CAZTOE010000484.1:0-2140 GCA_964615045.1 uncultured Spirochaetales bacterium | reverse complement strand
GGACGATTCCCGTCTTGTCCACCCGGTACTCGACCTTTCCGGACTTCTGCTCGCTGACCGCAGTTCCCACGTCCATTGTCACGGTCCCGAGCTTCGGATTCGGCATCAGGCCACGAGGACCCAGCACGCGCCCCAGCTTCCCGACGACGCTCATCATGTCGGGAGTCGCGACCACACGGTCAAATTCGAGCCAGCCGTCCTGGATCTTCTTCGCGAGGTCGTCGCCGCCCACGTAGTCGGCGCCGGCTTCCTGCGCCTCCCTTTCCTTTTCGCCCTTCGCAAAGACGAGAATTCGCACCGACTTCCCGGTGCCATGGGGAAGCACGATCCCGCCCCTCACCATCTGGTCGGCGTGTTTTGGGTCAACGCCCAGATTGACGGCGAGGTCGACGCTCTCGTCGAACTTCGGGGCGGTGCCGCTCCGGATCAGCTCGATCGCCTCCTGAAGGCCGTAGCTCTGCTCGCGGTTCACGGCTTCCGAGGCTTGCCGGAAACGCTTTCCGCTATTCGGCACCGTCATCCCTCCACTTCGAGACCCATCGAGCGGGCCGTTCCTGCCACGATCCGCATGGCGGCTTCGACGTCGTGCGCGTTCAAGTCGACGCGCTTCAACTCCGCGATCTCGCGCACCTGATCCCGGGTCACGGTTCCGACCTTGTTGCGATTGGGCTCCCCCGAACCCTTGGCAATCTTGGCGGCTCGTTTCAGCAATACGGCCGCGGGTGGGGTCTTCAACTCGAAAGTGAAGCTGCGATCCGCGTAGACGGTGATGACCGCCGGGATGATAAGGCCCTGCCTGTCTTGGGTTCGCGCATTGAAGGCCTTGCAAAACTCCATGATGTTGACGCCGTGTTGACCGAGCGCCGGACCCACCGGCGGCGACGGATTTGCTTGGCCGGCCGGACATTGAAGTTTGATCATCGCCATGACTTTCTTCGCCATCGCTACGCCTTCTCGAGCTGGGTGTAGTCCAGCTCCACCGGGGTGGCGCGGCCGAACACCTGCACCATCACGCGGACCTTTTCTTTGTCGGGCCGCACTTCATCCACGAAACCCTGGAAATTCGCGAAGGGCCCGCTCGTCACGCGCACGTTTTCGCCCTCCTCGAAGGTCACCAGCGGCTTGGGCTTGACCGCGCCCTCCTTGATCTGCTGCGTCATCCGCGCAACTTCGTCGTCGGAGATCGGTGTCGGCTGATTCCCCGCCCCCCCCACGAAACCCGTGATTCGCGAGGTCCCCCGCACGATGTGCCAAGTCTCGTCGTCGAGCACCATCCGCACGACGATGTAGCCGGGGAAGAACTTTCGCTTCGAAGTTCGCTTCTCCCCCTTCACCATTTCGACGACCTGCTCTTCCGGAATCAGGATCTCGTCGAAACAATCCTCTTTTCCGACCGCTTTGGCGCGTTCGAGGAGAGCCTGCTTGGCCTTTTGCTCGTGTCCAGAGTAGGTGTGGACGATGTACCATTTCTTTTCCGGCGACTTCGCCGGGCTCGAGGTCCCTTCCGCGGGCCGGATCTGCTGCGTTTCTTCGTTCATGGCAAAACCCGCTTCACGGCCTCGGCGAGGGCGAAATCGAACAGACCCAGGACTAGTGTGATCACGGCGCAGATCACCACGACACCGATCGTTCCCGCGACGGCCTCCTTGCGTTGGGGCCAAGTAACCTTGCGCGCCTCGGACCTCACATCTGTGAAGAACTGCCCCACTTTCCCGGCCCAACCCGCCGACGGCGTGATCGGCGCCGAAGACGGAGCCTTTGTCGGCTGGGCGCGGTCGCCCGTTTTTTCACCCCGCTGGGCCATCCGTCACTTTCTAGTTCGCCGCCGATAGTTCCGACCATCACGGCGGTGGCAGGTGCGGAGGGACTCGAACCCCCAACCTCCGGATTTGGAGTCCGGTGCACTAGCCAATTGTGCTACGCACCTTCGACGAACGATTGCTCTCCCAAACAGACGATCAGAATCTGAAATCAGATTCTGATCCAGATACCGAAGCCGAATGCTGAGCCAAACGGCGGGCCCATCGCTGGGCAAAATCCTGGGCGCTGGGCGCCTCTTCCTGGCGACACGGCGCGGCCTTCGCGTCCCTTTACTCGATGATCTCGGCGACGACGCCCGCGCCAACGGTACGGCCGCCTT
>CAZTOE010000483.1:0-2146 GCA_964615045.1 uncultured Spirochaetales bacterium | reverse complement strand
TCGGTGCGCTGCTGGTCGACGGCGGTCGATATCCGCTCTCGTTCCCGGGTCGGCGAGAGTGACCTCGGCGCGAACGCCGACCGCGTTTGCACTTTCCTCGAGCGGATCTGGGTGGCGTCGGGCTACCCCCTCGAGGAAGCTCGCATCGACTGCCGCCGCGTTGGAACTTTTGCGACTGCGCCCTGACCGGGTCAGCGCAAGTGCGCGGCGAACCAGTCCGCCGCCGGCTCGGCGGCGTCCTCCAGCCGCTCGCTGTAGACGTCGTAGTGACGACAGGGGATGCTCAGCAGGCGCTTGGGTTCGCCGGCTCGTTCGAAGGCTTCGAGCTGCCAGGCGGTCGGGGTCTGCGTGTCGTTCTCGGCCACGACCATCAGCAGCGGGGTCGGCGCGATCTCCTCGACGAACGCAATGGGCTCGTAGGTCCTCAGCAACTCGAGGCTGCGCACTGTGAGCTGATTCGGATACAACCCCCGGGCGTCGACGCGGCGCACCCACTCCTCGGTCTCACTGCCGGGGAGGGCCGCCGGTGTCGTCGCCGGCGGAACGCCGCGGGCGCGCGCGTCCCGGTCGGCAGCGAGTCGCTCCAGGAAGCGGCCCCGCTTGTCGTCGGGAACCCAGGCGTCGAAAGTGCGTCGCCCGCTGATGAGCGGAACCTGGGACACGACGCAACGAACGCGGCGATCGAGGGCGGCGACGGTCAGCACATGCCCTCCCGCATAGCTAGTTCCCCAGATCCCGATCCGCTCTCCATCGATCTCGGCAAGCGTGCGCACAAAGGAGATTGCGTCGCGCAGATCACCGACCTGCCGCCAGGGGTCGCTCTCGCAGCGGGGCCAGCCGGCGCTGCGGCCCCAATTGCGGTGGTCGTAGGCCACGCACGCGAGACCCCAGGCAGTGAAGCGCTCGGCGTAGGCTTCGAGGCCCAGATCGATCGTGCCGCTCAGCCCGTGCGTGAGCACGACAACGGGATGCGGACCCGGGGACTCGGGGCGAGCCCGCCACCCGGCCAGCGCGGTCCCGTCGTCGGCGCGAAAAACGATGTCGTCGGTATGCATGACTCCCTCCGCTCGCCGAAGGATACACGGGCGGGCTATTCGGGGCAGAGCAGCCGGTGTACGCTCTGCGGCGAGACCCGCACAGGAGCCCCCCGATGAGTCAGCCGATGCATCAGCCGGTTTGCGTTGTGGTCGGGATTGGTCCCGGCAATGGCGAGGCGTTCGCTCGCAAGTTTACCCGGGAGGGCTTTCGCGTTGCCCTGTGTTCCCGCAATGAGGCGCGCCTCAAAGCGCTTGCGGCGAAACTGCCCGGATCGTGCGCCTATGCCTACGATGCGTGCGACACCGAAGCGGCCGGGCCTGTCTTTGCGCGCATCGAGGCGGAGCTGGGGCCCGTGAAGGTCCTAGTCTACAACGCCGGCGACGGCCAGTTTACCTCGATCGACGATACGACCGCGGATTCCTTTCAGGCCGCCTGGGAGGTGAACGCGCGGGGACTCTTCGCGGCGGCGAAGGCCGTCCTCCCCTCGATGCGTGCCGCCGGAGGTGGCGACATCGTCATCGTCGGTGCGACGGCGTCGTGGCGCGGGGGTGCCCAGGCAGCGCCCTTCGCTTCGGCGAAGGCGGCACAACGCAGCCTCGCGCAGTCGATGGCGCGACACCTCGGGCCGGAAAGGATCCACGTCTCGTACCTGGTCATCGACGGGGTGATCGACATCCCCTCGACGCGCCGGGCGATGCCCGACCACCCCGATTCGTTCTTCATGAAGCCCGAGGCGATCGCCGCCGCGGGCTTCGCGATCACGCAGCAAGATCCCTCAGCCTGGACCTTCGAGATCGATCTGCGCCCCTTCGGCGAGAAGTGGTAGGCGACGCCGGCGTGGCGATAGCCAACTGCCAGAGCTACGGGTTGGGAGCGCTCGCACTGCAGTGTGGACTCACGCTGCCCGATGCCCGGCTCGCCTACCAGACCTACGGAGCCCTCAACGCCGCGAGGGACAACGCCGTCTTGATGCCCACCTTCTACGCGGGCGACCACAGTGATCTAGAGCCGTGGATCGATCCGGATCGCGCCCTCGATCCCGGTCGCTATTTCATTCTGGTCCCCCAATTGTTCGGCAACGGGGTCTCTTCGTCGCCGAGCAACACCC
>CAZTOE010000482.1:0-2162 GCA_964615045.1 uncultured Spirochaetales bacterium | reverse complement strand
AGAACGTCTCGGCGCGTCGAAATCGACTTTCCACGAACGATTCGGTTCCGTGGTTGGGGCGATAGCTGCTTGGGTCGAGGGATTGCGTCGCCAGGAAGAGACGGCCCTGCAGCTGCGGGATCTCTACGTTGCGCTGAGCGGTCTGCTGGCGCAGAGCCGCTGCGTGGCAGTGGTGGCGCGTCGGTTGGGAGACGCTCAGACGGCGGCCACATTCCGAAAATACGCCGACGAATTCGGAAGCACCTGCGAAGAGCTTCGATCCATCGTCGATGATGATCTCGCTAGAGAACTGATCGAGGAGGGGAAGGTGATTCCCCGGGCGAGCGATCGGCAGCACGATCGCCGGGCCGATCCGGCGGCTGATCGACGCGGTCGAAGCGAGCCCACTCAAGAGCGGGAGCGCGCGCGGATAGATCCGTCGGCCGCATTTGACTCGCCGCGAGCCGTACTCACTCAGCCCGATCTCTCCGACGCGGAGCGAATCGAGATCTTACGGCGTTGGGAGTACGACGCGCGCGAGCTTCAGGTGGCAGAGGCGGAGAACATGGGCGGGGGTGAGAGGCCGCGGCTGGACGAGATCCACCGCGCACTGCGCGCCTTGGGAGTGGAACCCGAGCTTCGCGCGCCGACGCAACACGGCGGTGGCTGATTCGGAACCCGACCTGACCACGGTGCAGGAGAGGCGAATGCAATCGCGCGATGCGACTTGGCACAGGATGGAGGAGAGGGTCGCTTCGGCGCGGTCGGAGGCTGAAGCTTGGATCGTCAGTGGTATTGGGGCAGGGGTCTTTGGTGCGTTCTTGGTGGCGCTCTCCTTTCTCGTTGTGGATTGGCTCGAGAGTACGCCGTTTCATACGCCGATGCGACTCGGAGCGGTTCTGTTTCGCGGAGAAGCGCCTGCACCCGGCACCCCTCCGAGCGCCGTTCTTGTCACAGCCTACACCGTCCTCCACGGCGTCGTCTTTGTCGCGTTGGGCTTCATTGGTGCGGCGTCACTGACCATCTGGCCCGCCCCAAGGGTTTCATGGAGGACGTATCCAGTGCTCGCGGGCGCGCTCTTCGTCGCCATGGAGCTGATCTTCGTGGGATTCGGTGCGTTGTTCGATCCTTCCCTCATCGACACCCTCGGTGGGGAGCGTATTGCCGTGGCCAACGGTTTGGCGGCGGGCGTAATGGGATTCGCGCTCGTCAAGGAGCGGGTTGGGCATGCGGCTTGCACCTGACGAGCTTCGAAAGTTCAGTTGTCGCAAGCAAATCGGGGAGATCAAGGCTCTACACCTGAGAGAGACCAGAAACACGTCTGGGCTCTTCTAGAAAGGCTACTCAGATGACCGAGCAATTGGCAAAGGTCGCACGGGGCGTCCTCGGGATTGCCGTCCTGTTGGGTGCTGCCGATGCGCCTGCAGAATCACCTTCGGCAACGCAATGGATCCAGGATATGAATGGGGCTTTGCTATCCCACCGAACGCTGCGAGCCGACGCGCGTCTCACTACCCGGGATCAGCAGGGCTCGGGCCGAGACATCGATTTCGAGCTTCTGCGATGGGTGGGTGAGGACGGCGTGCGAACGATGATCGAGGTGCACGAGCCCGAGGGCGCGCGCGGCGTCTTGTACGAGGTCATCGCCGAGAAAGACCGACCGCTTGAGCGCTGGGTTTACCTCCCAACGATCGACCGACTCCGCAAGTTGGTGGGATTTAAGCGCACGGATTCATTTCTCGGTACGGAATTCGGTTACGAAGATCTCGAGATTCTGGTTCCCGAAGAGCGAAGCCACGGCAGCGCCGAATGGGTGACCGAGAATGGGCGGCGACTCGTCAAGGTAACGAGCCGTCCCTACCACCAATACGAGAAGGTAGAAACCTGGATCGATCCGGAAACCTCGCTTCCGGTCCATGCGTACTTCTATGATCGCGCCGGCGAATTGTGGAAGATCGAAACCTATAGCGACATCCAAATGATTGAAGATCGACCGTTTCCCACGCGTTTCGAGTTGCGCGACGTGCAAGCGGATGCGCGGAGTATCCTGCACCTGAAGAATATCGAGGTCGATCTACCGGTCTCTGCTTCCTATTTCAGCGAGCGCGAGGTTGAGCGTAGGTTGCGTGCACCCGAGGCGACCACGCAACGCGATTCGTGAACGGATGAATCGATATGTTTCA
>CAZTOE010000481.1:0-2169 GCA_964615045.1 uncultured Spirochaetales bacterium | reverse complement strand
GAGTCGAACCCCTGACCTCTTGAATGCCATTCAAGCGCTCTCCCAACTGAGCTACAGCCCCACTCAATTTTCCCAGCGCGTGTCCGGAGCTTGGGATCTCCGGGCCGGGAGCCGGTCAAGCTATCGCCGCTCTCTGGCCCTGTAAAGTCGACAAAAAAGCCATGGGGGAGCCGAAGGCGGCCAGTGGAGGAGGAGCCGGACGAAGTTCGATCTGCAGAGCGCCGCGGGGGTGGTATGCTCGATCGCTGTCCAACCTAAAGCCGGAGTGGCGGAATTGGCAGACGCGGCAGACTCAAAATCTGCTGCCCCTTGTGGGCGTGTGGGTTCGAGTCCCACCTCCGGCACCAAGCGCTCTAGAAGCTGCGGGGGCGTCGGATGGTCGGTATTGGCGCTTGCTCTCGCGCTCTGGTCGTGGGTTTCTCCCGCAGAAGCGCAAATGCGCGAGTTCACCGGGCACGTCGACTCGGTGACGGAATCCGTGCTGGTCGTGAACAACCGCATGGGAGACCAGGTTTCCTTTGAGCGCGCGACCGACACTTCCGTCGAGGGCGCGCGCGAACGCTGGGACGCCCTTCGCGTCCAAGACCACGTGACGGTGTACTGGCGCTTCGCGGAAGAACCCCGCAGGGCGCGTCGCGTCGTCGTCATGCCGGTAGCGAAGCATTAAGCGGGCTACGCTCCTTCCCAGAGCAACGACGGCGTGGAGCACCTTTGCGCGTGCGGAGAACTCCACTAGGTTCCAATCGTCCCGCCGGTCTTTCCTGGTCAGCCCCTTCTGAGCATCTTGGACAGGCTTGGACAGGGCTGGGGGTCCCGCCATGACCGAAGGCAAGCCGCCGCTTCTCCCCGACCAATTCGATCGGTACCAGCGCCATCTGTCACTTCCGCAGTTCGGCCTGGTCGGGCAGCAACGCCTCCTCGAGGCGCGGGTACTCCTGATCGGTGTCGGTGGCCTGGGCTCGCCGTTGGCGCTCTACCTGGCGGCAGCGGGGGTCGGTACCCTGGGTCTCGTCGACGACGACGTGGTCGATGCTTCGAACCTGCAACGCCCGGTGCGCGACACGACCCTCGACCTCGGCCGACCCAAGGTCGAGGTGGCGCGTCGCCGCCTCGAAGCGTTGAATCCCGATGTCGATGTGCGTGTCCACCCGGTGCGGCTCGACTCGAGCAATGCCCTCGGGATTTTCGCCGACTACGACATCGTCGTGGACGGAACCGACAACTTCCCCACCCGCTACTTGGCGAACGACGCCTGCGTGTTGCTCGGCAAGCCCAACGTGCACGGCGCGATCTTCCGGTTCGAAGGGCAGGCCACGGTGTTCGACGCGGTGCGGGGCCCTTGTTATCGCTGCCTGTACCCCGAGCCGCCCCCCCCGGGCGCGGTTCCATCATGTGCCGAGGGCGGCGTGCTGGGTGTCCTTCCCGGCATCGTAGCCATGATCCAGGCCACTGAGACTGTGAAGCTCCTGGCCGGCCTCGGCGAGTCTTTGATCGGCCGATTGCTGCAATACGACGCGCTCGAGATGCGGTTCAACGAGTTCCGGTTGCGCAAAGATCCCGAATGCCCGGTTTGCGGACCCGAGCCCACGGTGACCGAGCTGATCGACTACGAGGGATTTTGTGGGATCGCGCCCCGTTCAGTGCAGGACGAAGCTCCTGAGCTCGGTGCTTCGGAGGTGGCGCGGCGCCGCGCGGCCGGCGAGCAGCTGTTGCTGCTCGACGTTCGCGAACCGGAAGAGTTTGCCGCCGCGTCGATCGGCGGGGCGCGCCTGGTTCCGTTGGGGGAGCTCGAGCAGCGGCTTTCCGAGCTCGCCGAATGGAAGGAGCGCCCGATCGTGGTGCACTGTCATACAGGGGGTCGCAGCGCGCGGGCGGCTCGCCTGCTCCGCGAGCGGGGCTTCACCGACGTTTCCAATCTGAAGGGGGGTATCGAGGCGTGGTCGCTGACCGTGGATCCCGACGTCCCCCGCTACTGAGTGCGCGGCGCGATAGCGCCGGCGCGCGGGGGCAACGAGCGTGACAATGAGGAGCTTCGTCGTTCGAGGGCTTGCCAAAGAGGTCGAGGAGGAACTCAACAAGTTCTTCGCGGCCCGACCGCAGGCGCAGCTGGTTCGACTCGGCCAGAGCGAGTCGGGCGACCACATCACCGTGACGTTGGTGGTGGAAGAG
>CAZTOE010000480.1:0-2183 GCA_964615045.1 uncultured Spirochaetales bacterium | reverse complement strand
TAAAGCTCAGGCGAACAACAATGAAATTAGATCGGCAACTTGGACCGTTGGGGAGGTTGCAATGTACTTGAGGGTTGGTGAGGGCGTGGTTCGACGCTTGATTCGTCAGCGCCATTTAAGGGCGGCCAAGATTGGAGGGCGCTGGCGTATCTGGCCCGAAGATATCGCCGAATATTTATCCAAGCAATTTGAAAGGTTTTGAGATTCGGGAAAACATCCGTCTTTCGATGGGTTCAATCTACCCCATTATGTTGTCCCGAAAAGGACAGTTTGTGCGTTATTTATATCCCGATGAAATGGAGCAGTCGAGTGTCGAAAGCGGGAGCGATTCTGATGACCGATGAGAGCGTAACTCTGCGCCATGTTCTGGACAGGCTGGAGGACTTGGACATGGGTGACGTCCAGATGTGCGACATGAAATCGGCCGTGATCACGGCATGCCGGTGGTTCGGCGCATCTCCCGAGCACGTACCGGCGGATTCAGGCGTGCTTCGGGAAAGGCTGGCCCAGATCTCGCCAGGCACGACGGGCGTAACCCGAAAGAGAATGGCAAACGTAAGATGGTCGCTGGGACGTGTTCTGAAGCTAACGGCCGGTGGACGCGCATCGTGTGGGACGGGGTGCTCGACGGTCGGCAATCCAGTTTCCGAAGAATGGGCTGAGGTCCTCCTCACGCTGGACGGAAAGCGCGACAAGATCGTCCTTGGCCGCTTCGCCCGTTTCTGTTCGTCAAACCGTGTCCCGCCGGACGGCGTCTGCGACGATGTCGGCGCGCGATACCGAGAGTATCTCGAAGACACATTCAACGTGAGGCAGCCCGACGTAGTCTCCAAGCGGGCGGTCAAAGCCTGGAACCGTTTTGCAGAAGCGCATGTTGCAGCGGGGTATGGGCTGCTGACAGTTCCGGATTACTCTGCGAAGTACGTGCTCTCATGGTCCCATTTCCCAGCCAGTCTCTCCGCAGAGATCGAAGCGTACCTGCACCGTCAGGCGACGACGGATCCCTTCGACTTGTCGGCACCCCTCAAGCCTCTCAAACCATCGACGGTCAAGACATACCGAGATCGCCTGCTGCGGTTCGCGAGCTGCCTCGTTTTTTCGGGAGTTGAGCCCACTGCACTTCGATCACTTGAAGATCTCATTGCGCTCCAGAACGTGATGGCCGGCCTGCGATACCTCGTGGAGGAACGAAACGCCGGTCCCCTGGCTGGAACCATAGCCGGCCTGCTCGCGTCTATCGCAAAGCACTGCCTGGGACATCCGGACCATAAGGTGGCCCAAATCTCACGAATTTCATCGCGCCTGTTGGCGGGGCGAAGAGGATTGAGCGCTAAGGTGCGCCAACGATTGCTGCCGTTGAAGAATGAAGCGACGTTGGCAAAGCTCCTCTTGATGCCATCGGCGTTGGCGCGCAGCATTCTGAAGCGTGGCTCGACCACGCGTCGCGACGCGGTGGAATTCCAGCGGGCTCTCGCTCTCGCGATCCTTACGGTGTGTCCTCTTCGGGTCGGCTCGCTGTGCAGGATCCGGCTCGACCAACACATGCATTGGTCCGGCCCTGGGCAAACCGGAAGCCTCATTCTGGATTTCAAGGCTGGCGAGCTGAAAAACAGCGAGCCCGCGTCGTTCCCGTTGCCGGATGAGACCACAAAACTCATTCGTCGTTACATCACCGAATTTCGCCCGCACCTCGATCCTGGTGGTTCGCAATTCCTGTTTCCAGGTCGAGATCCAAACCGGCACAGGGATGTTTCCGGTTTCTCGTCCGCACTCACCGAGATGGCGTTTCAACGTATTGGAGTGAGAGTGAACCCTCACCTGTACCGCCATATCGTCCATCTCGTTGTGCTTCGGCGTTTCCCGGGCGCTTACGCCATGGTTGCCCGAATTCTCACGCATCGCTCCATCGCGACCACGACGGCAAACTATGCGCACTTCGACGCGGAAGTCGCTTTGCGGGCGTACCAGCGTTTGGTCTCAGACGCGTGTGCCGAAACATTGCCGGTGCCTGGCTCGGTTGGACGGTGTGCATTCCACATGGACCTGAAAAGAGCTGCCTAGATGCCCGGTGCAAAAACCCCGAAACCGCTCGATGTGAACGAATGGCCGCCTTTGGATCGAGAGGCGTGGTTTTCTGCCTGCGAAGAGGGCGATGCTTTTTCTGATGACGGCATCGCCTCTCG
>CAZTOE010000479.1:0-2219 GCA_964615045.1 uncultured Spirochaetales bacterium | reverse complement strand
CGAGTAACCAATCGCCTTCTGTACCAGGGTAGGAGAAAGAAGCCGCGTTTTCGGAACGTCCGATAAGTTGGGGTATGTCAATCAGCTCGAAATCACATGGGAATCGTCCCGACCCGGGTATCCCGTTGTATCCTGAGGCCTGCGGCGCCGCTGGGGGTGCCCGGTCGCGGCCCTTCTGGCAGGAACGGAGTCCGAGCCGAGGGGTCCCTCGTGGCCGTCATGACTGCTGCGGACTATCGTACGTACATGAAGAAACGACTTACGCGCTCTGGAAACAGCCTGGCCCTCGTGATCGATCGGCCTCTCCTGGAAGCGCTGGACATCGACGCGGACACGGAGCTCGAGCTCTCCACCGATGGCGACGTCCTCGTCGTGACCCCGCTGCGTGACCCCAAGCGAAGGCGTCGGGTCGCGGAGCTCGTCGCCGAAGCCGACGAGCAGTACGGCGGCGTGTTCCGACGCCTCGCCGAGTGACCGAACCGCTCTTCCTGACCCTCGACGAGGTCGTGTCGATCCACGCCGATCAGATCCGGCGCTACGGCGGGCAGACGGGGCTGCGAGACCTCGGCTTGCTCCAATCGGCATTGGGCATGCCCGAGACCACCTTCGAGGGCGAGTTCCTTCACGGGACCCTCTTCGAGATGGCGGCGGCCTACGTGTTCCACGTCGCCCGCAATCACCCGTTCGTGGACGGAAACAAGCGAACAGCGCTCATGTGTGCACTGGTGTTCCTCGGACTGAACGGTTGGCGACTCGAGGCGGAGTCGGACCCGCTCTACGAGCTGGTCGACGGCGTTGCCGCAGGCTCAGTCGATAAGGCCGACGTCGCGGTCTTCCTGCGCCAGAACTCCGTCAGCCGCTAGGCGAGCGCGCCGGATCGAGGGAACCGGCTGGCCGAGGCCTGTTCGGCTCGAACCCCGCCCCCCAGGTTCGAAGGCTGGGCGACCCCTGAGGTCTGGGAAGCCCCGCCCATACGCCCCTTCACTCGAGGGTGCGGAAGCGCGATCGCGGTGTCCCGCGATCCTCTAAGCGCTCGCGCCGCCCACGGCCGGCGCTGGAGCAGAGACGAGCCGGGCGCGCTCCATGAGTTGCCGCGGGCGGCGAACGACGAGCGTTCGCTCGTCGCAACAACCAACCGCGACCACCGCGCGGGGTGGGTGGCGCTATCCTGCGTCGGAGCGAGCACTGCATTCCACCAAACGGGCAAGTGACGAATTCGCCACTACAGCGCGAAAGCGCTCGGCGCCCAAATTGCGATCGTCAATGTAGGCGCCGCCCCAAGAACGATCAAATCGCCAGCTTCGCCGGAACCTCTTTCTTTCCGAGTCGCATCGGCTCGCGGTAGTCGTCGTCTCCCTCGTACCACTTGGCGTAGTGACGCGACGTGACGCCCACGTCGGCGTGACCCAGCTGGCGACTGACATAGGCGAGTGCGGTTAGGAATTGGGAGGCGAAGGTGTCCCGCAGTGCCGTAAACGAAGGACTGCGCTTAGTGTGGAGCACGAGACCAGATCCGAAATATTGGCCCGTCAAATTGACCCCGAGAGCCGAGTCTTCATCGCGATTGGTGGCGAATTTTCTCCCGAAATTGCCTAAAACTCCTCAAACGGAGCCATCCCCGTCCTCTAGCGTCTTCGGCCCTCCCTCGGGTCCGTTTGCCAACGTAGGGGTCGCCGGTTCGGACCCGGTCTCGTGCTTTAGATATCATCCATCCTGCCCGGCGTTTGGCCTGATGGGGTTGATGCGTTTGGGGCTTCCACGCACTTGCCCTATAAAATCCCAGCAACCGAGGATACGATGCGTCCGCGGGACTGGACCAAAAGCGGTACGGAAAGACTGCACGCGTTTTCTTCCACTCCGGCATCGAAAAGTGAGGGGACCGTGGCCAGACCTCGGATCGACTTTCAATCGCTATGGGAGTTCCGCGCTCTCTTCGCCGTGATCGCGTTTGCGGCTGTGACCGCGCTCTGGGTCCCGGTGCACGCCACGGCGGACGAGACCACCGGCGAGCCGGGCTCTCCCAGCGCGACCACGACCATCAACGGGAGGCAGTTGCCCGCACCCGACCCGAAGTTCGGCGGCGTGATCAAGGATGACGCCCTGCAGTCGAAGCCGTGGTGGGCGCCGCGCATCGTGCCTCCGCAGGGTGCGCCCAACGTGCTGTTGATCATCACCGACGACGCCGGCTTCGGCGTGCCGAGCACCTTCGGCGGCGTCAT
>CAZTOE010000478.1:0-2231 GCA_964615045.1 uncultured Spirochaetales bacterium | reverse complement strand
CCACCTTGCCGGGTCGCAGTTGGATATGCGCGAACAGATACGGCATGGCGTTGCCTCCCTCTAAGTCATTGGGTAGAGATGATAGCTGAACACCAACGACCGCCCGCGGGAATCGGACGGCCAACGCACACGCGTATGAGCGCAACGAAACCGGGCGAGTGGCGAGTTGACGGACGGCATCACCGTGCTGATCACTTCGATCTACCTCGCGTTGCAGGTTCATCACGGCACGTTGGAGCGCAAGGCCGCATCCGGCCCAAAGCGGGGGAAAGAGGGATCAGGGGCGGATTGTATCCAAGGCGAGCTGCGCGGTGGCCCGCTGCTGCTTCCAGGACGCTCCGACCTTGCAAACGACCAACATGCCATGGGCAGTGGTCGCGAGGAACTTCGCGGCATCTTGTAGGTGGAGATTTGACTTGAGCTGTCGAGCCCTTTCCGCACCTTGCAGCGCATTGAGTATGGCTTTCTCTAGTCGGGCAGTGAATCGCTTCGCCTCTTTGCCGGCCTCACTGCCCCGATCCGCCAGTTCTACGAGTGTGTTGACCATCAGGCAACCCTTGCGAATTGGGCCAGGGCTCGTGCTTTCGCGCGCTATCGCCGCAAAGTACTTCTCGATGGCTCGCAGGTCTGCGTCCGGCGCCTCCATGCCCGCGAGCATCGGAGTCGTCTGGGTCTCGAAATAGTGCTCGAGTACGCGGTGAAAGAGCTGCTCCTTGCCGCCAAAGGTGTTGTACAAACTCTGTCGGCCGAGGCTCAGGTGTTCGAGGAGATCACTCATAGACGTCGACTGAAATCCCTGTCGCCAGAACAGGTCGGTCGCGCGCTCAAGCGCGTCCGCTTCGTCGAAGTCTCGGGGCCGGCCCATCATTGCTCCCTCATCTTCGCGTCTACCTCAATGTAGCCGAGTCGTCGCCAAGCCAAGTCCCTCCAGGAAGCGAAGCATTTATTGACCAAAGGATCCAAAATAGGGATACTCCGTGCGAATTCAACTGCGAGGAACCCTGCCGATGTCTCTCAAAGAAAAACTTGACGCGATTCGGGAGGCGAGCGCAAAGCGCATTCCCGCCGACAAGCTCGCGATCATGCACGCGGCGACCGCCGATCAGAAAGCGAGCGGGGCGGCTGACCACGCGCTAGAAGTGGGGGCCACTCTGCCACCCTTCGAGCTTGCCAACCAAGACGGCGAGACGGTTCGCAGTGCAGAACTCCTGGCTCGCGGTCCGCTGGTGCTCACCGTCTACCGGGGAGTGTGGTGACCCTACTGCAACGCGGAGCTGGAAGCTCTGCAGGCGGTGAACGATCAAATCGAAGCACTCGGTGGAACCCTGGTCGCGATCTCTCCATCGACGCGGGAACATGCCGCGGCGATGGCCGAAAAGGCAAAGCTCAGCTTTGATATTCTCTCGGACCCCGGTAACCGCTACGCCGAGCAGCTCGGGCTGGCATTCGAGCTCCCCGACAACTTGCGCGAGGTCTACAGCGGTTTCGGGATCGATCTTCCGAAGTTCAACGGGGATCGCAGCTGGACGCTACCGATTCCTGCGCGCTTCGTTGCGGACGCCACCGGCATCATTCGATATTCGGAAGCCGACGTGGATTACACCACTCGGCCCGAGCCCGCGGAAACCGTCGCCGCGTTGCGTGCGCTCTCCGGTTGAACGCCTGGGTGCAAGGGAACTCGGCCGATGGCGCTGCCGTTGGGGAACGTAGGCCGCGGAGCCTCCCGTGCCCATGCCAGCCGGCCCTCGCAGAAAGATCCCCGAGGTTTGAAAAGATTCCTTGAGCCGCCGCCCGATCAACCTCTGCGAGTCCTTCGAAGTCTCGCAGTCCTTTCAACCAAAGTTAGGCTCGTTCCTGAGAGGTGATCGTCTGTATGAAACCGGCGACTTCGCGAGTCGCGTCGCGCATAGGCGCCGCCCGCTGTTCTCGTGTGCTGCCCCTCACCTGCACCGCGAGATCAACGAGCGTCACGACCACCGCGATCCCGCCGACGAACTCTCCGAGGTTGGCGAGTTGGGTGAGGTCCACGGTTGGGCCCCTTCCGGCTTGAGGGCATCTGGAAGTTTGTAAAACTCGCCTTTCCGAATCTTTGGACGCATCTCGTTCACGGCGCTTCGGAAGTCTTCCGCCAGGTAGACTCCGTTGGATTCCCAGGTTCCAGCAACGATCGCGCTGTCCTCGGGCATATTGGCCAAGGCGACCAGGAGTGGATGTCAGGACGCCTCCGGCAA
>CAZTOE010000477.1:0-2243 GCA_964615045.1 uncultured Spirochaetales bacterium | reverse complement strand
CAGCGGATGATCTCGCGCTCGCGTCCCTCGAGCGTCTTGCGCACGATCGCCGGTTCGGCGATGTGGGCGCGCGTCATCGCCACCATGTCAGCGGCGCCCTCCCGCACGATCTCCTCCGCTTTCGCGAGGTCGAGGATACGCCCCACCACGAAGACACGGGCGCGATCACCCACGATGGCCTTCGCCCGCTTCGCCGCCGGTGCCAGAAACCCTTCGGGCACGCGTCCCATCGGCGCCACCGCGATGTGGAGGGTGTGGTAGCCGCCGCCGGAGATGTCGAAAAAGTCGAAGAGCCCGGTTTCAGCGAGGATCTCCACCTGTGCGGCCGCCTCGTCCGGGGTGATCCCCACCGGTCCGAGGTACTCGTCGAAGGACAGCCGCGTACCCACCGCGCTCGCGTCACCCACGCGGCGGCGCACCTCCTCGCCGATCTCGACCAACAGCTGGCAACGCGCGCGGATGGAGCCGCCATAGCGGTCGGTGCGCTTGTTGAACGCGGGGCTCAAGAACTCCCCCACGAGCTGGCTGTGGGCGGCGTGGATCTCGATGCCGTCGATGCCCGCGAGCTTGGCGTTTTCGGCCGAGATGCCGAAGTGCCGCACCAGCTCGTCGATGTGGCTCTGCTCCATCGCGAGCGGCTTCTCGTTGGAGATCGCCGACGGGATCCCCGAAGGCGACCAGATCGGTTGCCAGGCGTCGAGGTACTGGGTCCCGCTGCCTTGGGCGCCACTGGCAAAGAGTTGCACGAACTGCAGGCAACCGTACGCGTGGACGGCGTCAGCGAGCCGTTCATACCAGGGGATGACGCGCCGCTCCCAGGACCCACAGCCCGCGTGGTAGTTGCGCACCGCCGGGTGGACTCCCTGCTGCTCGAGAATCAGGAGCGCGGCGCCCCCCTTGGCGCGCTCGCGGTAGTAGTCGATGTGGCGTTCCGAGAGCGTTCCATCGCGCCCGTAGAGCTGCGTGTGCCCCGACACCATGATGCGGTGCTTCGCCGTGCAGGGTCCGATGGAGAGGGCCTCCCAGATTCGCTGCAGGCGGAGTTCGGCGGTCGTCGTCATCGAAGAATCTCCGTGTTCTTCATATCAAAGTTTGCCTGGGGTATGTTGTCCCGAAAGGGTCAGAGGCGCGGACGCCCCTCGCGGACGCCCTCCCGGGCCGAACGAGGAACGATCTCGGGAGTCTCGCATGAGCTTGCGGTTGGGCGTGGACGTCGGCGGTACCTTTACCGACGTCCTCGTCTTCGACGAGGAAACCGACCGCACCTACACGGCCAAGGTCCCCTCGACTCCGCGTGATCCTTCCGAGGGCGTGCTGCGCGGCATCGCGCGCGCGTTTGCGTGGGGTGATCTCGATCCAAAGCGGGTCTCCCACGTGATGCACGGCACCACCGTCGCCACCAACGCGATCCTGACGCGCAGCGGCGCGCGGGTCGGGCTGGTGACGACGCGGGGCTACCGCCAGGTCCTGCAGATCGCGCGCTCCTTCGTGCCCGGCGGACTTGGGGGTTGGGTCATCTACCAGAAGAGCGAGCCCCTTGCGCCGCTCGAGCTCACGGTCGAGGCGGACGAGCGCATCGGCGCGGATGGGAGCGAGGTCGCGGCCCTCGATGAAGACAAACTCCGCGACGCGCTCGCGAGCCTTCGGGCCCAGGGGGTCGAGGCACTCACCGTCTCGCTGATCAACGCCTTCGCGAACGATCGGCACGAGCGCCGGGTGCGCGACATCGCGGCGGCCGAGCTCCCCGACGTCCCGGTGTCGCTCTCCTCTGAAGTGATTCCCGAGATGCAGGAGTATGAGCGCACGGTCACCACCGTGGCCAACTCCTACGTGCGGCCCGTGGTCGAGCGCTACGTGCGCAACCTGGAGCGCGAACTACGCGAGCGCATGGGCGACATGCGCCTGCACATCCTGCGGTCCGACGGGGGTCTCGCCTCCGCGGATGCCGCGCAACGCGTTCCCGTAAACCTGCTGATGAGCGGACCCGCGGGAGGGGTTTCGGGCGCGATCTGGGTCGCGCGGCAGGCCGGGTTCGACAATCTTCTCACCCTCGACATGGGGGGGACGTCGACCGACGTCTGCCTGGTGCAGGGCGGTGAGGCCCAACTGCGCCGCGAGACGACCGTCGGCGATGTGACCGTGCGGGCGGCTTCGGTCGACGTCCGGACGGTGGGCGCCGGCGGTGGCTCGATCGCACACGTGCCCGCGCTCACCGGCGCGTTGCGGGTCGGACCCCAGAGCGC
>CAZTOE010000476.1:0-2252 GCA_964615045.1 uncultured Spirochaetales bacterium | reverse complement strand
CGCGGCGGGGCGATTCGTGATTGAAGAGGATCCCCGACGCCGCGAACAGCCCAAAGCTCTCGCGGTAGTTCACCGTGATCCAGTGGCCGTAGGCCTTGGCGACCCCGTAGGGGCTGCGGGGATGAAACGCGGTGTGTTCATTCTGGGGGGTCTCCCGCACGCGCCCGAACATTTCCGAACTCGACGCCTGATAGAAGCGGATCGCGGGATCCACGAAGCGGATCGCCTCGAGCACGCGCGTCACGCCGAGCGCGGTGAACTCCCCGGTGAGCGAGGGCTGCGACCACGAGGTGGGCACGAAAGACTGCGCGGCGAGGTTGTAGACCTCGTCGGGCCGCCACTGGTGCATCAACTGAATCAGCGAGCCCTGGTCCAGGAGATCCGCCTGGTGCAGTTCGATCTGGTCTTTCAGGTGCACGATCCGCTCGTGGGTCTCGGTGCTCGACCGGCGTACCGCCCCGTGAACCTCGTAGCCCTTCTCGAGCAGGAGCTCGGCGAGATAGGAGCCGTCCTGTCCAGTGATTCCTGTGATCAGCGCCCGACGCATGGCGTTCCCCCGCTCCTAGCGGGCTTCAAAAAAGCCCAGGTTGCGCAGCAGGCGCAGGGTAAGGAAAACCACGATCGCGAGAAACAGAAACGCCGAGACGCCCTGGAGGCGGGTAAAGGACACGGCGATCACACAGAAACACGCCGTCAGGAAGTAGATCGAGAGCACGGCCGCTTGCTGCGAACCCTGGGATTCGAGCAAGCGGTGATGCATGTGAAGGCGATCGGGCTTCAAGATCGAGGTGCGACGGCGCACCCGGCGCAGCACCGAGAGCGACGTGTCGAGGAGGGGAACGGCGAGCGCCAGCAGCGGCACCACGAAGGTCAGCAGCGCCAGCCTGCGGTAGCCCTCGAGGGCCATCAGCGACAGCGCAAAGCCGATGAAGAGGGCGCCGGTATCGCCCAGGAAGATCCGCGCGGGCGCAAAGTTGTAGGGCAAGAATCCGAGCAGCGCCCCACCAAACGCCAGCCCCAGCACCACGCCGAAGGGTTCGTTGGCCCGAAAGCAGATGAAGGTAAGGGTGGCCACGATGATCGCGCTCAGGCCGGTGGCCAGGCCGTCGAGACCATCCATCAGATTGATGGCGTTGGTGATCCCCACAATCCAAAGCCCCGTGACGAGCCAGACCAGGGGCTCTTCGAAGTACCAGACCGTGCCCGAGATGGGATCCGCGAACGTCTCGATCCGGTAGCCGCACCGGATGGCGATGGCGGCCGCACCGATCTGGAACGGAAGCTTCCCCCACGCGCTGAGCGCGAATTTGTCGTCCCAGAATCCGAGCGCCAGCAGAAGCAGCCCACCCAGCAGCAAACCCGTGAGCTGACCGCCGGGCGCGGCGAGGGCCGGATGCCCGGTCGCCCAGGCGGCCATCAGGCCGGCGACCAGGCCGACCGCTACCGCCAGCCCACCGAGCAGCGGGATCCCCTCGCGTTGATTCACCTTGCGCTCGTTGGGTCGATCGACGACGCCAATCCGCCGCGCCAGGCGCCCGACGAGCGGCGTCGCCGCAACACTCACGACTCCGGCCACCACGAAGGGCGCGATGGATGCCGGGAATCCCACCGGAAGTACCCCTCAGTAGCCGTAGCGATCCGCGTCGACCGAGGAGCCGTTGAACACCACCCCGAGCAGACGCTCGCGGTCGAAGCTCTCGACGGTGGCTTCCACATCCTCGCGCGCGGTTCGGTCGGCGCGCACCACGAGCAGGATCCCGTCCGTGTAGCGGCTCACCACCCGCGCGTCGGGGAGCGCGAGCGCGGGCGGCGTATCGAGGATGATGCGGTCGTACTGGCCGCTCACCTCCTCGAGCAGGCTTTGCATCCGCTCCGAGGCCAGTAGCTCCGAGGGGTTCGGCAACGGCGCGCGCGTGGGCAGCACCTCGAGGTTTGCCCCTTCGACCTTTACGATGGCCCGCTCCACCGACACCTGATGGGTCAGCACATCGCCGAGACCACAGGTCGGTCGCAGGTTCATCGCCCGGTGGATGCCTGGCTTGCGCAAATCCGCGTCGATCAGCAGGATGCGGCGCCCGACGCCCATCGCCGAGACCACGGCGAGGTTGACAGCGGTGGTGGTTTTGCCTTCGTCGGGCATGGCACTCGTCACACACAGGCTGCGAAAGCCGCGGGTGCTCTCGAGGTTGTCGAGGCGGGAGCGTAGGCTGCGGAACTGCTCGGCGGCGAACGAATCCGGGTGGAGGAGCGAG
>CAZTOE010000475.1:0-2255 GCA_964615045.1 uncultured Spirochaetales bacterium | reverse complement strand
GCCAGCGCGATCAGGAGCATTGGCGCTAGTACGAGGACGAAGTGCACGAAGTGCCAGTTGCTCGAACGGACACCCCATAGAGCCCAGATGTACCTCAGGGTCAGGAACAGCAGGAATAGAGAGGCCAAGAACCGCAAGCTCGAGTAGCCAGCATTGCCTCTCGCCAGCAAGGGTCGGCTCCAGCCAGCCAGGACCTCAGAGATCGCGAACCCAGCGACAATCGCGATCGTGACGAGTACGAACTCGAACTCAGACAAGGTCGCCCCTTGCTGCGCGAAGACGCCGCCTAACGGATCAGGCGCTCAGCTGCAGACAACAGCGCTGACCGCCAGCGCTACGGCAGGAGCGCCCGCCGCCAGAACGGTACCACGGATCGATTGGAGCGAGCTGTTGGGTGTCAGCTGCAACCGCTTGTTAGACGGCGGGCGTGCCGTTCCTGAAGGACGTGATGAGCAGACGAACGAACAAAACGGACGTATGAAAGAGCATGGCGAGAACTGCGGCAAGATAGAATCCGAACTCGCGCTCGGCCGGCTGCCCAAGCAGTACAGCAAGCAGCAGGGCGAACGCCGAAAGAAGCGCCAAGAAGTTCAGCAGTGAGGCGAGAATGCTGTAGCCGGGCGGCACGCCGCGCCAATTGAGCCAGATCTGAAAGAGCAAACTCGTGGCCGGTACCGGGACGAATAGCGCACTGGCCACCTGGAACGGAGATTTCGCGCCCAAGCTGTGTGTGAGAACGGGAAGAAAGCAGGCGAACGCGACGGCTAACCCGAAAACGGCGAGCCCAATGAGCCGCACCTGGTCGTCACGGGTCCAATCGCCGCGGGTTCGATAGCCGAGGCCGGCCGCAATTCCTCCGAATCCCGCGAGGGCGATCGCTATCTCCGCGATGTTCTCCAATGCGCTCGCGGACTCCATGTTCCCGCCGTCTAACGGATTGGCGTTCAGCGGCCAGCAACATCGCTGACCGGACCCGATCCTGCCTACACAGTATGCCGCCAGACGGCAATCAAGGTCAATTGAACCGAGCTGTTGATGGTCCGCTGCAACGGCTTGTTGGGCGGCGGCCTAGCACCGAATGATTTTTCGCACCCACTCCAGCCAAGGGCGGCTGAACCATGCGGTGGCCGGAGATAAGTCACCGAGTTGCGGGTGGGCTATCTCGTTCGCGAAGCGCAAGCCGTCGGAGCCATTCGCGAAGTACACGATCCCGTTGCCGTCGCTCGGCGAGAAGGCAGCGAATGCGCGGAAAGCGCCGCTATCACCCCATTGAAAATAGATGGCGCCGTCTGGACGTTCGAGCACGCCCCAACCCAACGACCAGCCAAGTGTGTACGGGTCCTGTGGAGAGTCCGACCGCTCGATCGTGACCTGGCGCTCCCGGAACCGGGCCAGGGTCTCAGGGGATACCGCCGACCCGCCTGCTATGTATCGAACGAACCGCACATAGTCCTCGGCGTTGGTCAGCATGGAGAGCCCGGCTACGGCGTGATCGGTCCGCCTGGCACTGCGAGAGGGGGAGTGGCCCCAGTGGCCGCGTGCAGAGTTCCCCGAGCTGCTCGCGCCCACGAGCGTCGTGCGGGACATACCCAACTCGTCGAAGAGCTCGCGGGTGAGGTCTTCCATCGAGCGTCCGGACTTCCGCTCAAGAAACTCCTGCAGAATCCCGTAGCCCTCCCCCGAATACGAGAAGCGCTGGCCGGGCTGGAACTTGAATCGGAGGTCGTTCTTGCGCTCGGCATCGAGCGGGTCGCCGGCCCAGTTCGGCAAGCCCGAGGTGTGAGCCAGAAGGTGGCGGGGTGTGACGCTTTCGTACGAGCGGTCTCGGATACGTGGAGCCTTCACTACCTCGGATACCGACTCTTCGAGATCGAACGCGCCAGCCTCGAACAAACGCATCGCCACAGCGGCGACCACCGGTTTGGTCAGCGAGGCCCCCTCGAAGAGCGTGTGGCGCCGGACTGCCTGGCCCGTCTTCAGGTCGGCGATCCCGAGTGCGCCAGACGAGATGACCTCACCGTTCTCAAGAGTCGCGAAGGAAAGTCCTGGTACTTTTCCGGTCGCTACGACTGACTCTGCGACCTCGGCGCTCGACACACTGCTCACCTTAGCTGACCCCAGGCACCCGACGAGAAGGGCGCCCAAAACGATCCACTCGACGCGAACCGTCCGCCATTGCGTCCCACGCTGTCGCCCGCAGAGTTTCGCGAGAATCGGTGCGCCCCGCCGCCCAACGGACTGGGCGCTCAGCTGCG
>CAZTOE010000474.1:0-2262 GCA_964615045.1 uncultured Spirochaetales bacterium | reverse complement strand
AGCAGGTACCTGGAGTGTTCCAGGAGGACGTCGCACTCAATAGCTCCATCACGGATGCGAAGGACTCCTTCGAGGTCCCCGAGGTCGGCGAGAAGCCCAAGCCCGGTGCCGATCAAGTCGAGGAAAACAAGCGCAAATGGGGTCTCGCCTAGGCGCGCGTTGTCCCACTCCCGGCTGGGTCGCCTCCCCGTTCAGTCAGCTCGTCCCGCCTCTTCAAAGGCAGCCGCCATGACATCAACGGGCGCTTCGCGCCCGGTCCACCCCGAAAATTGCTCCGCCGCCTGGTAGATCAGCATCCACTTGCCTTCCACGGTGCGCGCGCCGCATTTTTCGGCATCTCGAAGCAGCCGGGTTCGCGACGGGTCGTAGACTGCGTCGAGTACCACCACACCCGAAGCCAATCGCAAGCCGGGGAGTGGCGAAGCGTCGCTGCGGAGACCCACACTGGTGGTATTGACCAGGATATCGCAGCGATCCGACTCGAAGCTTTCCAGCGGACCCGCACTGTCGGCTCCGAGTTCGGCCGCCAATTGCGCGGCGCGTGAGACGTCTCGATTCAGCACTCGCACCCGCGCGCCCCGCGCCAGAAGTCCGTACACCACTGCACGCGCGGCGCCTCCCGCCCCCAACACCACCGCCTCGCGCGCCGCGAGCTGCGTCTCTCGTTCCAGAGCGCGCACAGCGCCCACCCAATCGGTGTTCGAACCCACGAGCGCGCCATCCACCGTGGTCACCGTGTTGACCGCGCCGATGGCGCGCGCCGTCGCGTCCACGGCGTCCAGGAACGGGAGAATCGCTTCCTTGTGGGGAATCGAGACCGCGAGCTGTCGGATCGAGAACGCGCGGGCTCCCTGAAGCGCCGCCTCCAAATTCCCCGGAGTGACATCGAAGGCCAGGTAGACGGCATTGAGGTCCAGCGCGCGGAAGGCGGCGTTGTGCATCGCGGGCGACCGCGTGTGGCTCGCCGGGTGGAGGATCACCCCGCAAAGCGCCGTGTTGGCATCGATGGGGGGAGCGGACGCGTCCGGTTGCATTTCGGTAGTATGCCGCACCGCGCGCCACGCAAAGCGGAGAGAGGAGCACCGACGATGGCCGCAGCGAGACGAGAAACGAGCCGCCAAACAGCGGGTGCCAAGCGGCGCGCTGGCCGCGCCCCGAAGGTGGCGATTCTGATGGGAAGCGCGTCGGATTGGGAAGTGATGAAGAGTGCCGCCGACACCCTCGACGTGCTCGGGATCCCTCACGAGGCGCTGGTGATTTCAGCGCACCGTACACCGGAACGCCATCTGAAGTTCGTTCGGGAGGCAGAGGACCGCGGGTTCGAAGTCATCATCGCCGGAGCCGGGATGGCCGCGCATTTGGCGGGCGTCACGGCCTCGCAAACACTGCTTCCGGTATTGGGCGTGCCGATCGGTGGCGGAGCCCTCGGCGGCATTGACGCCCTATTGGCCACCGTGCAGATGCCGGGCGGCATTCCGGTGGGAACCCTGGCGATCGGACGCGCGGGGGCCAAGAACGCGGCGCTTTTCGCCGCGGCGATCCTCGCCCGCTCGGATTCGGCCGTTCGCGACCGGCTCGTGCAGTTTCGCGAAGCCCAGACGGATGCGGTTCCCGAACGGCCGGTGTAATCCCCGCCGTGGGTCGCGGACCCATCGCCGCAGGATGGTCCGCCTCGTTCAGAGATCCGCACCCAACTCGCGGGCTCGCGAGAGGGCGTTCTTCAAGTCTTCCCAGACGAGGCGCCGGTTTTGAGGGGTGTACTGGCGCAGCACAAAGGCCGGGTGGAAGGTGGGCATCAGGGGGATTCCCCGGTATTCCTGCCAGGCGCCGCGCACCCGGGTGATCGCGATCTCGCGACCCAGCAGCAGGCTCGCCGCTGGTTTGCCGAGGGTCACAAGGACTTTGGGGTGGATCGCGTCGATCTGACCGTCCAGGAAGGGGCGGCAGGTGTTTACTTCATCTGCCAGCGGCGTTCGGTTGTTGGGCGGTCGGCACTTGACGATATTGCAGATGTAGACCGCCGACCGTTCAATGCCGAGCCCGCGCTCGATCATCTGGGTGAGCAACTCGCCCGCGCGCCCCACGAAGGGGATGCCTTGTCGGTCTTCTTGTTCGCCGGGCCCCTCACCGACAAAGAGTAAATCGGCGTGCGGGTTGCCGTCGCCGAACACGATCTGGGTCCGACCCTCGTGGAGTCGGCAACGCGTACATTCGCCCATCGCCGCCCGAACCCCCTCCAGGGTGACGTTGGGACCGAACGCG
>CAZTOE010000473.1:0-2268 GCA_964615045.1 uncultured Spirochaetales bacterium | reverse complement strand
CCAGATACGGCATGTCTTTGCGACTGCGGAACGGGTAAGGAGCTGGTTGCGGAGACCGTCCACCGTCTGAGCAGTCGCAAAGACATGCCGTATCTGGCACTCAACTGCGGCGCGATCTCCGCGGCGCTCATCGAGAGCGAGCTCTTTGGCCACGAGAAGGGGAGCTTCACCGGAGCGGATCGGCGGCGCCGCGGCTACTTCGAGGAGGCAAGCGGGGGAACGCTATTTCTCGATGAGATCACCGAGATGCCGCTCGAGCTGCAGGTGAAGCTGCTTCGCGTGCTCGAGACGGGTGCCGTCGTCCGCGTCGGCTCCACCACGCCGACGCCGGTGGACGTGCGCGTCCTGGCGGCGTCCAACCGCGACCCGCAGGGAGCCGTCGACAACGGTGTTTTGCGCGAGGACCTTCTCTACCGCCTGAACGTATTTCCGATTCAACTCCCGCCGCTTCGAGAGCGGGGGCGCGACGTCGAGCTACTGAGCCAATTCTTCCTGGAAGCGGTCAACGAACGCGAGGGCACCGTGAAGCGCCTCAGCGATCAGGCCGTGCGTCGGCTCCACGAGCTGGATTGGCCGGGCAACGTGCGCGAACTCAAGAACATCATCGAGCGCGCTGCCATTCTGGCCGACGACGTGATCGGGCCGGAGGTCCTCCCCGAGCCCGCTCCCGGCCGCACGATGGCCACGCCCGATGCAAAACTGCAAGTACGCGTCGGCTCATCGATCTCGGAGGTCGAGCGACGCCTGATTGTCGCAACTCTCGAAGAGCTCGACGGCGACAAGAAACGCGCCGCGGAGGTTCTCGGGATCAGCCTCAAGACCCTCTACAATCGACTCAACGTATATGAAGCGGCGGAAGCATCCGGACGGGAGGGCGCGCTAGCGCCTCCGACCCCGTCATGAGGAACCAAACGCCACCCGGAGGACCACTTCATGGGCGAGTATCGGAGGTTTGTAGTGCCCTACGATTTTTCGGTGCATGCGGAGGGCGCGTTGGCTGTGGCCATCGATCTCGCGCAGCGCCTGGGAGCTGAGCTCCATCTGGTACACGTGCTCCAGCCCCCGGCGTACAGTTACGGGTCGTACGATGGTGGCGTCGCAGTGCCGCCGCCGTTCGATCCGGCCGAGGCCCGTGATTCGGCCATGAGGTCTCTTCGCGAAGTGGTGGACCGCATCGTCGCAACCGGGTTCGAGAAACTGGAGCCCCACGTCGCGGTGGGGTCGAACATTGCGGAGATGATCCGAACTTCGGCGGAAAATCTCGGCGCCGACCTCATCGTAATGGGTACACATGGACGCACGGGATTGGCCCACGTGTTTCTTGGAAGCGTTGCGGAACGAACGCTGCGGGGTGCTCCTTGTCCGGTGCTGACCGTCCAGGCTTCAGAAGCATCGAATCAGTGACACAAAGACAACTCGAAGCGGGGCCGCGATAGCGCTTCTTGAACGCGGATGTGTTGGCCCGCCAGTGCCTTCGCGAGGCCGGCGTGCTGTCCTCGCCCGCCGGGCGGGGGGTGGTCTCGGAGTTTGAGATGGCGCAGGCGGCCTTCGCCCGCGATTGGCGCCTGTGTACGACGAACCGCAGTCAGAGGCCCGCTGGGAGGAGCGGGACTGCCGCCTCCGGCCCGGTCAGCTCTGCGCTGAAGCTCTCTTCCAGATATAGCCGGAGCTTCTTCTCGTCGTGACTCGAATAGCCGATCGCCGCGTCACGGCCGCAGACGAGCTTGAAATCGCCTCCGCGCAAACTTACCACGACACCTCCTCTCAGGGACGGAGCCCAGACGACCGGACGGTCAATCAACCGCTGAACATGGCGGAGGACCGGATACCCGCCGTTGCCGGAAGTGCGATCGAGGGCGGCGTAAGTGTCTGGACCCATTGCCACTCCGTAGGGGCCGGCTACGCCTGCCTGGCGGAGCTGCTCGAGCGCCTCGCTCACGACGTCGGGTAGGCGCAAGCTCTCCTTTGGCAACGCGACTCCCTCGTTGGTTGCATCGGTCATAATGCCGGGGATGTCTGCGTCGGTATACCCTTCGAAGAGGGCGGAGTCCTCGGCCGTCGCGAACCGACGCGCGGCGTCTCGCAACGGGTCCAGGTCTACACTCGAGGCGCCGCGATCAACGCGTTCGAGCTCTTCGCGGTCGAGTTCAAACGGTACCCGCAGCTCGATCAGCGGGCGAACGACCCGTCGGCGGACGAGGGCGCCGGCACCCGCCGCGCCCTCGAGAGGCTCGACGCGCCCGAGGTCGATGGCCGAGTGGGCCCAGC
>CAZTOE010000472.1:0-2300 GCA_964615045.1 uncultured Spirochaetales bacterium | reverse complement strand
TGACGCAGCATGTATTCGCGCTGCGTCTTGCCCATCTCGCTCTGCACCTTCTCGCGGATCTCCGCTTCGATCCGCACGGCCTCTCCAGCGCGACTCACCTCGGCCAGCACATAGGCCAGGCGCTTCGGCACATCGAGTTCTTCGAGGGCCGCTTGTTTTTGCGCGATGTCGAGTTCCAGGTGGCTGGCGACGAAATCGGCCAGTCGTCCGGGGTCCTCGAGGGTCGTCGCGACGTGCTGGAGCTCCTCGGACAGCTTCGGGTGATCGGACGCGAGCACGCTGAACTGCCCGACCACCTGCCGCTGCAGGGCGGTTACTTCGACCGACTCGAGGTCTCCCCGCTCGACGAGGGGCGTGACCCGCGCCCGAAAAATCGGCTCGAGCTGAGAGAACTCCTCGATCTGCGCCCGTGCCACTCCCTGTACCAGAAGGCGATAGGACTCGTCGGGGTACTTCAACATCTTGACGATGCGAAGCACCGTGGCGACCCGGTAGAGATCGCCAGCCACGGGACTCCCTTCGACTCCGCGCCGGACCGCGGGAGCGATCATCAACCGCTCGGGTGTCACCAGGACTTCATCGATCACCCGGCGGGAGCGCTCCGTGTTGACCAGAAGCGGCGAGAGGAGCGAAGGAAAGAGCACCGTGTTCTTGAGCGGCAGGACCGGGAGCTCTTTGGGGATCTCCAATGCCGGCGCGCTCGCCCCCTCACCCACTTCGACCGCGACCGCGGTAGGGGTCACCTCGGTGTCCTCGGCCAGGTCGATGCGCCGTTCTTCACTCACGGGGAGTCTCCCGTCACCGCGATACGGCGGGTCTGCGGCTTCGGACGGGGAAGCGTGACGGAGAGGAACCCTCCCTCCAGTGTCGCGCTCACGCCACTGCGATCGAACGCGCCCTCGATCTCGAGGACGCGCTCGAAGGGCCCGAACGCGATCTCCACCTGGTGCAGGCGTCGCGCGTTTCGGTCGATGCGTGGGCGCCGCACGCCGCGTACGTGCAGGCGCTTGCCATCGAGCGTGATCTGGATCTGGTCGCGCTCGACGCCGGCGAGTTCAACGCGGATCACGATCGCGTCGGCCGTCTCATAGACGTCCGCCGACGGCTCCCAACAATCACCGCCGACCCGTCCCTGGACACCCTGCCCGCTTCCGAACCAATCGCTCAGGTCGATGCTCCCACAATTTCCGAATGTCGATGCGCCCGGTGCGCCCTACTTCTCTTCGGTGTACTCGGCGTCGATGACGTCGTCGCCACCGGTGCCGCCGCTCGCGCCGGGACCCTCCGCCTGGGCGCCGCCCGGGGGCGCCTGGCCCCCGGCGCTCTCGGCAGTCTGAGCCTTGTAGAGTGTCTCGGCCACGCCGTGCATCGCTTGCTCGACCCGCTGCCGCGCCGCGTCGAGCCGACCGATGTCGTCGCTTTCGAGATCCTTCTTCGCCTCGGCCAGCACTTCTTCGATACGCTTGCGATCCGCCTCGGGAATCTTGTCCTGATTGTCTCCCAGCGTCTTCTCCGCACCGTAGATCAAGGTGTCGAGCTGGTTGTGCTTCTCGATCTTTTCTCGGCGCGTTTTGTCTTCGCCTGCGTGGGCCTCGGCGTCCTTCACCATGCGGTCGATCTCTTCCTTCGAGAGGCCGCCGCTTCCCTCGATGCGGATCGACTGTTCCTTTCCGCTGGCCTTGTCCTGCGCCGATACGGCTAGGATCCCATTGGCATCGATATCGAAGGTGACCTCGATCTGGGGCAGGCCGCGGGGCGCGGCGGGAATGCCGTCGAGGATGAAGCGCCCCAATTCCCGGTTGTCGCCCGCCATCTCGCGCTCGCCTTGGAGCACCCGAATCTCAACTTGCGGCTGATTGTCGGCAGCGGTTGAAAAGGTCTGGCTCCGCTTGGTGGGAATCGTGGTGTTCTTCTCGATCAACTTGGTCATCACGCCGCCCAGCGTCTCGATCCCGAGGGAAAGAGGCGTGACATCGAGGAGCAGCACGTCACTCACTTCGCCCGCGAGCACACCGCCCTGGATCGCCGCACCGACGGCGACGACCTCGTCGGGATTCACGCCCTTGTGGGGCTCCTTGCCGAAGAACTCCGTCACTTTCTTTTGGACCAGGGGCATCCGCGTCGAGCCCCCGACCAGCACCACCTCGTCAATCTCCGCCGTGGAGAGTCCCGCGTCCTGCAGGGCGATCCGGCACGGCTCCAGGGTCCGCTGCACGAGATCCTCGACGAGCTGCTCGAACTTGGCTCGCGTGAGCTTCAAGTTCATATGCTTGGGACCGCTCTGGTCGGCGGTGATGAAG
>CAZTOE010000471.1:0-2306 GCA_964615045.1 uncultured Spirochaetales bacterium | reverse complement strand
GTGACGCCCGGACGCGCTTCTGGCAGGATCCGCCGATGGGCCGACTCCTGCTCCTCTTCGTCGCGCTGCCTGCCGTCGAGCTGGCGCTGCTCGTCGAGATCGGGAGCCGGATCGGAACGCTCGCCACGCTCGCGATCATCGCGGGAACGGGCATCGTCGGCGCGACCCTGGCCAGGCGTCAGGGGCTCGGCGTGCTCGCGGCCGTCCGTCGCGAGACGGCGGAGGGGCGTCTGCCGGCGGGGAGCCTCGTCGACGGGGCGATCCTGCTCGTGGCGGGCGCCCTGCTCGTCACCCCCGGCATCCTCACCGATGCGTTCGGGTTCCTGTGCCTCGTCCCCGCCTTCCGGGAGTGGGTGAAGCGCAGCCTCCAACGGCGCCTCGAGCGCGCCGTGCGCGAGGGTCGCGTCGACGTCCGCGTCTACACCGCGGATCCCTTCGGCGCCGACGTCCCGCGCGAGGAGAAGCTGGTCCGCGACCTCCGCGACGAGACGCGGCCCCGCTAGCCCTGATCCGGCATTGAAATCACGGGATTCAGAGTAGCGGCGGTCACGCTCAGGCTGCGAGCTTGCGTTCGATCGCGCGGATGCGCTTGCGGGAGCTGGGGGCTGCGGCGATGCGCAGGGCGTTCTTCCCGCTGGGGCGGGCGATGCGCGCGGGGAGATGGATGAGCTCGAATCGCAGCGTTCGAACGGAAGGCAGTCGGAAGCGGTAGGTGCGCTTGCGACCGTTGGGTCGCTTGGCCGCGCCGGTCTCGATCTGGAATTGCCGGACGAGGTTGTGGGTCATCGCGGACAGCAGCTGCCAGGTGCTGTTGGCGTCCCAGTCGTTCGTTGCCACCGTTCCGAAGGCCAGGTGCTGCTTGACCTCGGCGAGGGTCTTCTCGTGGCCGCCGCGCCCAGCCATGAAGGCCCAAACGGCCCGTTCGCTCACCGGCTTGTTCGTCGCCACCATCGAGTACTCGTAGTGGCCATCGTCTGGGCTGAAGAGATCGAGCTGGAAGTTCTTCCGGCTCTTGCCCGAGACGTGCTTGCGGAAGACCACGATCCGTTCCGTACGGCTCCACTTGTCGATCCGATGAACAAGCGAGAAGGCCTGCAGGCGGGGACCGAGGCGCTTCCAGCGCTTGCGTGCGGCGATCTTCTCCCGCACACCGAGCCACTGCCACATCGGAACGCGCAGGGCGTACTCCACGCCAGAAGCCTCCAGGACCTCGAAGACAGCCTTCTGACAGAAGGCGCCGTCCAGCCGGACCTCCAGAGGCACGGCCCCGAGTCGCGCCCGGGTCGCGTCGATCAGCTCCTCGAGATGCGCCACGGCGTCCACCGAGTCGTTGACGTTTCCCGGCCGGTTCCACACGCCGAGGAACTGGCCAGTCTGCGCCAGGTGAGCCGTCAGCGGGTAGTAGGACGGATCCTTGGGGTGGTGGGGATTGAAGCCACGCTCCGCGCCCTCCACACAGTCGCCGGTACGAATGACGGTGCCGTCCAGATCCAGCGTCACCCGGCACAGCTCGCTCCCCAGGAACGTTGCGAAGGCGATCTCCCGCAGCAGCACCTGAAGACGATCGCGATAGAACGACGTCGTCTCCTTGAGCCAGCGCGATAGCGTCCGCTCGTGGGGCACCCGGAGCAAGCGTGCGAAACGTCGAAACAGCGGATCGCGGGCCAGGACTTCCAGGTGGCGCAGCCGCGAGCCGCCCACCAGCAGCAGCCCGATCGTCGCCAACGCCATCCGCAGCGAGCCGTAGTCGCTATCGAAGCGACGGTCGGCAAAGATCGCTTCAAGCTTCGCGACGAAGCCCGACTGCCCCAAGAAGCGCTGAAACAGCTCCAGACCGGCGTGCGCGGTCAGCGGCTCGTCCGTGAACTCGATCGGAAGCTCGCCCTTGACACGACCGCGAATCGAGCGTTTCCTTAGTTTCACGAATGTGGCCCTTTCGGAGGTGGAAGGTGGTTGGCACTTCCTTCCTTACCACCGTCGGGGCCACTTTCAATTTGGGCGTTTCACCCCGAATTCCTATGCCGGATCAGGGCTAGCGGGACATCTGCTTGAGGTCGCGGAGGACGGACCGCGCGACGGCCTTGAGGGTCTCGAAGACGCCGGTGCCCTTGGTCGCGCAGGCCTCGAACTCGGGAGCGCCGCCCGGATTGAGCTGGCGCCGGAGCTCCTCCATCGGGGCCGCGTTGGGAAGGTCGCGCTTGTTGTACTGGACCACGTACGGCGTGCGCGCAAGGTCGCAGCCCTGCTCGCCGAGGTTCAGGCGCAGGTTCTCGAGGCTCTCGATGTTGGCCTCCATGCGCTCGATC
>CAZTOE010000470.1:0-2338 GCA_964615045.1 uncultured Spirochaetales bacterium | reverse complement strand
TCGAAGTCCGTGATCAACAAGGGCGGGGCCGAGATGCTCGCCGCCGGGACCGCGATCAACCGCGCCGAAATCGAAGGTGCCGCGACCCGGCAAGGAATCGCCTTCCAGAAAGGCGACGTCATCTTGCTTCACACTGGCTACATGAAAATGATGGAGCTCGATCCCGAAGCGGCGCGATCGGGTTGGCCCGGGATCGGTGTCGAAGGCGCGATCTTTCTCGCGGGCAAAAACCCCGTCGCGATCGGCGGGGATACGATCGGCACCGAAGCGTTTCCCGCGGAGAAAGAGGGCGAGTTCGTTCCCGTCCATCAAGAGCTGATCACAAAGCGCGGGATCTACATTCTCGAAAATATGGTTACGGCCGAGCTCGTTGCCGACCAAGCCTGGGAGTTCTTATTCGTGTTGGGCCCGGCGCGCTTCAGGGGTGCCGTACAGATGGTGATCAACCCCGTCGCGATTCGCTGAGCGGGGCCCGCCATGGCGCTCCGACGTCCAATCTCGGCGCGGGTGCAACCCGATCCGGTGGTGGCGGCAGAGGTTCGCGAAGTGATGCGCGCCGAGCCGCACAACGCGGTCAACGTTCGCGCGACTCTGGCTCACCACCCGGGTCTCGCGAAGGCGATCGGCGGCCTTGCCGATCAGGTGCTGAACCGCGCCGCCGTGCCCCGCCGGCAGCGAGAGCTCGTGATCCTGCGGATGGGATGGAACTGTCAGGCCCGCTACGAGTTTGGCCAGCACACCTTGTTCGGGCTGGCCCACGGCGTTACCGAGGAGGAGATCGCCGCCGTGACGCGCCCGTTGCGCTGCCACCCATGGGCCGAAGCAGACCGGGTGCTCCTCCAGATGACCGACGACCTCTACACCGACGACTGTGTAAGCGAGCGGACGTGGAAAGAGCTCGCCGAGCGCTGGTCGGCGCCGGAGATCATGGAGTTCGTGTGCTCGGCGCTGACCTACCGCCTCGTCTCCGGGTTCCTCAATTCCTTTGGGGTCGAGCTCGACGAAGGGGTACCGGGCTGGCCGGAGGAGTAGCCCCAGCGGTCTCTAAGGCGTGGAACGCGACGCGACTGCCGAGGCTCAGGTGAGCCGGCGCTGTCGTCGCAGCCGAAGGAGAATTGGGAGCGCCACTGCGACGCAGAGGGCCTCGCTCGCCCCTGCCACCCAGAACGCGGCCCGGTAGCCCTCGAGCCAGCCCGAGCGCTCCGCAACGAACTGACTGATCGCGCCGCCCGTGAGCGGACCGAGGATGAACCCGAGCGAGCCCGCCGCGTTGAAGGCCCCGAGCGCGGTCGCGCGCACCACGTCGGGGACGAGCTGGGTCGTCATCAGCATCGACGGCACAAACATCACCGCCGCGGCGATCCCCAGCGCGAACATCAGCCCGAACAGTGCCGGGGGGGAGACGAAGCCCACCGCCGCGGTGCCCGCGCCGTAGACGAGGCTTCCCCCGCAGAGCAGTGCCGCCTGGGATCGGCGCTCGGCGAGTCGCCCGAAGGGATACGAGAACACCGCGAAGGGGAGCATGAAGGCCGCGATGGCCGCGCCGATCGCAGCCGGGGAGAGGCCGTGAATGCGGCCCGCGTAGAGCGGAAACGTGGTGGCGAAGAAGCCCACCGTGAAGCGGTCGGCGAAGGCGAACAACAGCGGCATCACGACCGCCGGCTGGGCGCGCAGGGTCGAGGCGATCTCGCGGAAGCCGGGCCTCTCGTCCCTGCCGCCCCGATCGCGTGCGACGAAAAAGGCCACCCCCGAGGCTACGATCAACAGCGCGCCCCCCACTTCCAGGGGGAGCAGCGGATCGCGACGCCCGAGGACGCCGCCGAGCGGCGCTCCGAGGGCCACGCCGAGCATCATGCTGCCCCCTACGAGGCCCATCGCACGTCCCCGCCGCGCCCGGGGTAGCGCGTGGGACGCCAGGGTCAGCAAGATCGACAGCGCCAGGATATGAGCGCAGCCCTCGACGAGGCGGACGGCCAAGAAGCCAGCGAAGGGCAGGGGCGCCGTCAGCGCGAAGAAGCAAAGCCCGTCGGCGAGCAGGCCGGCTGCCAGCAGCTGCCGCCTGCGGCCGATGCGATCCGTTAGCGCGCCCGCCAGGGGCGCGGTAACGAACGCACCGACCATGTTGATCGCCATGAACCACGAGGTGAGGAGTTCGGAGACCGCGAACCGCTCTTGCACCAACTCGCGCAGGACCGGCACCGGCATCGTCACTGGCGCCATCATCCAGAGCGCCAAGAGACCGAGCGCTGCCAACCGGGGGTCGCCGCCGCCCGCTTTGGCCGCCGCACCCGGTGTCATCGGGTGGCCTCCGCACGGGAGATGCGGCTCTCGTCGAGAA
>CAZTOE010000469.1:0-2371 GCA_964615045.1 uncultured Spirochaetales bacterium | reverse complement strand
CGAACCCCGCCGAGCAAACCGCCCGCAAGCGCGCCGATCGCCGCGCCTTCGCCGGCGTTTCCGGCGATAGCGCCGCCGATCGCGCCGAGCCCCGCGCCCATGGCTCCCCCGCGAAACAATCCGCCCCGGGCCTGCTCCTCGGGCGGCGGGGGGGCCGTCGCGGTGGGCGCGTCCATCGGATTGAAGCCGGTCTGCTGCACCGCCCACTGGTTGCACTCGTACTTGTCCTTCTCCTCCTGCTGCGAGCTCTGCCCCTTGGCCGGGTAGATGTAGAGCCCCTGCTGGGCCACGCTCGGGAGCGCGACGCCGAGTGCCAGCGATGCCGCTCCCACCGAAGTAAAGAATCGTCGGATCATGCGTTTCTCCTTGTTTCCGGATTGGGGTTCCGATTATTTAGCGCATCGCGCGACGCCAGAACTGGTACATCCTTGCGAAGAGCGTGGGCGTCCCAGCCTCGAGTCGGTCCCAGCGGGCTAGATCGCACGCCACGGGAGCCTCGGGGAACCGCGCGCCCGGCGCGCCGCTCACGACCATGCTCCTCGGCTTTCCCTTCCGCCGGCTCGGCAAAGGGGTGAGATCAGGCCCGAGCGATGAAAAAGGTGTTCGCGCGATCCTCGCGGACGCCGGTGACCTCGATGTCCACGAACCCTGCTTCCTGCAGGTACTCGACCGTTTTCTGGCGGCCCCAGGCCGCACCCAAGCCTTCGCCGCCATAGGCCAATGAGACCTGCATACAGTGCATCGTCGATATCGTGTAGACGAACGGGGCCATCGGCTCATCGAGCATCTCGGCCAGGTCGCTGGAAGCCTTCGGCTCCACACAGAGATACGTTCCACCGGGTCGCAACATCCGGTGGATCGTGGCGAGAACATCAGCCGGACGCGACTGATCATGGATGGCATCGAAGGTCGTCACCAGGTCGAACTGTTGCTCGTGAGCGAGCTCCGCGGCGTCGGCCACTTCGAACGTCACATTGCTGAGGCCGCGTTCGGCAGCCCGCTGTCGGGCCATCGCGATGGCGTGCTTGGAGAAGTCGAACCCGGTGAAGCGACTCTTGGGAAACGCTTCACCCAACAAGCACAGTGCCAGGCCGCTTCCGCAGCCCACGTCGGCCACATCGGCACCGCCCTCGAGGCGCTCGGCGCCACCAGGGAGAATCGGCACGACGGCGTCGATCAGCGTGCGCTCCTGGCGCTCGCCCGAAGACTGAGCCATCACCGCCTGGAATTTCGGATACTTGTCGTAGGGCACCCCACTGCCGTCGACGAATGCCTCAACGACGTCATCTTCCACGGCACCGAAGAGTCCGAGATACTGAGCCTGCACGGCGAGGTTGAGCGGGCCCGCGCGTCGGGTGAGCAGGCCGGCATGCTCCGCGGGGAGTCGGAAGGTAGCGAGCGCGGGGTCGTGCTCGACGATGCCCGCGCACGCGAGGGCGCTCAACCATTCGAGAACCGGACGCGGATGGAGACCGGCGCGCTCGGCTATGCCCTCGGCCGTGTCGGGCGGTGCGCCATCCATCGCGTCGAACAGCCCCGCCTTGTGGCCCACACTGACCATCACCGCCATCGCGCCCGAGTTGAGAATACCCACCATCTGCTGGGTGAACGCCTTGGCTCGCCCCTTGTCAAATTCAGTCGCCGGAGGTTTCGAGTGGTCGCTAGCGCTTGCCATCGACTGGGACGATACCGCACCGGGATCGCCTGAGCCTGTATCCAGTTCTGGGTGGTACCGTTCTGGAGCGGCATCGATGCCGCCATGGAGCTCGGCGGTTCGCCAGCCACCAGTCTGGGATAATAGGCTGATTGATTCCGTCGGCGTACTGGGAAGGAACAAGCATGTTGCAACGCATTTTTCACGTGAATATCTGTGTTCGGGATATGGAACGGTCGATTGGCTTCTATGAAGAACTCGGCTTCAAGAAGGTGAACGACTTCACCCTTGAGGACCCTAGCGTTGGAGAAGCGCTCGGCTTGGACGCACGGAAGTTGCGGGGCGTCTTTATGCGCCTGGGGGATGATGCGAACGCGCCGGTCCTCGATTTGGTGCAGTTCATCGATCCGCCTCCTCAAGGGGAACCCTATCCCACGTTGAACCATATCGGGATTTGTCGGATCGCTTTTAGTGTCGATGACATCGACAAAACCTATGAGCGGCTCCAGGAGATGAAGGTTCAGTTCGTCGCACCGTTGAAGAAAATCGCAGGGGTAGGAGAGGGTACAGTCGGGGTTGTGTGCTTCAAAGATCCAGACGGCACGGTCCTGGAGCTATTGAGTGGAATGTAGAGACCCTGGACCGGTGGGTGTCCCGATGACGGGTGGGATGGGGCCGGGCGGGCTCGGCGATCAAGAATTTCGCCAAGGAACGCAC
>CAZTOE010000468.1:0-2382 GCA_964615045.1 uncultured Spirochaetales bacterium | reverse complement strand
CTTGAGCGCGACCAGTCGCTCCATCACCCGATGTCGGGCCTGGTAGACCATGCCCATTCCGCCGCCGCCGATTTTGTCGAGGATCTCGTACTTCCCGAGGACGAGCGTACCGCCCTTGCCCTGGTAAATCGCCGCGGCCTGGTATTTGGTCAACTTGCGATGGCGGACCAGCAACTTGGCCAACGACTGCGCATCCTGCGGCTGCTGCTCGGCGGGGAGTGAATCGACGAACGCCGCAAGTCCCTCAAGCGAGAGGAGTCCGCGATCCCGGGCGTAGTGACCGAGCACCCGGGCGAAGGTGTTGTAGAGGCGTGGGTGGGGCCTTCCTTCGAGCGTGGGGATCCCGTCCGAGCCGATCATCGTCGCCGGATGACGCAAGACGGTCTCGACGTCGGCTTCGCTCATCATGTGGAGCACTACCGTCGTGCCAGGCGCCTCGTGTTGCACCCGCTGGGCGGCCTCGCCAGGCGAGACACCGAAGGACTGGGCCAGGGATGCGATCGTCTGTCCTTCCCATTCCGCGTGCCCCGCGGCCGCTGCCACCACGACGTCCTCCGGTCGCACTGCCCCGATCCCGCTCCCACGGGGTGAGGCGGAGAAGATGTCGTTCTGGATCACCGCGCTCAGGAAGGTGCTCCCGGCGGTGTAGGGATACTGGTCCGCGTGCACGCTCTCTCCCCGGGCCTGGGCCGCCTCGATGAGGCCAAGGGCTTCTGAGACAAGGCCCCAGTTCTCACGTCCCGAGGCCTTCAAGTGGGAGATCTGGACGGGGATGCCCGCCGACGCGCCGATCGCAATCGCCTCACGAACCGAGCGAAGCAGGCCGCTCGCCTCGTCCCGCATGTGGGTGGCGTAGAGCGCGCCGCTCCCCCGTAGCTCCGCGGCGAGTTCCTCGATCTCCTCGGTTCCGGCGTAGCGACCCGGCTCATAGATCAAGCCGGTCGAAAGACCGAGCACACCCGCTTCGGCAGCCTCGCGCAGAAGCGCCTTCATCGCCTCGAGCTCCCGGTGCTCCGGCGCGCGAGCCTCTCGCCCGATCGCGGCGAGTCGCAGGGTTCCGTGGCCGGCCAGCGCACCGATGTTGGTGCCCGGACGCTTGTCGGCGAGGCGGTCGAAGTAACCGCGAAAGCCATCGAAGGGATCGAGTTCAAGGCCCGGAGTCAGCATCTCGGCGAGGGCGCGTGCTTCCGCGAAAGGTGCGGGACCAAAGCCGCAGTTCCCGACGACGCAGGTGGTCACGCCCCCACGAAGCTTGAAACCCATATCGGGGTGCGCGAGGGCGGCGAAGTCGTCGTGGGTGTGCACATCGATGAAACCCGGGGCGAGTACCAGGCCGGAGGCGTCGAACTCCTCGCGCGCCGTCGCACCGTCGCACGCGTCGACGGATGCGATCCGTTCGCCCTCGACCCCGACGTCGACTTCGCGAACCGGACCCCCGCTTCCATCGACGACCCTCGCTCCGCGGATCAAGACATCGAAGTGAGCGGTCACCTTTCGAGGGTACCCAAAACGCGGCCGCCCCGGTGCGAGGAATGTTTCGGTGGGTCGAAAGATGCCACTGGCGATGCCTGGCAGAAGTCCAAAGAGGCGACCAAGGAGAGCTGGGAAGAGGGCCAAGACGCTGCCGCGCAAGCTACGAGGACGCGAAAGCCAAGGGGGCCGAGGACTGGGACGCTACCAAGGACGCCACCGCCGAAGCCTGGGAGGGCACGAAAGAGGCCTCCCGTGAAGCGTGGGACGAAACCGCGGAGCAGGTGGAGGCGGCGAAGGAAGCGGAAAGCGGGGAGTGACCTCCGAACAGCGGATCGGCGCAGCTCCGGCGATCGCGTCGCCCGTCGTGAGCGAAGTTCTTCAGTGACCGTCTGAGCCGCGTTCTGGGCGACGAGTTCGACACCTTCGCTAGGGGCCAGCAGAACACAGGGGCGAGGAGTTCGCGGGCTTCGGACGCCGGGGCTACTTCTTGCCCGCGCTGCCATCTGGGTTTTCGATAGCCGCCACATCGACGAGGTCCCAGGGGCGATCGCCGTTTCGGTAGAGGCGCTTTTTGAGGCGAGGGTATTCGCCGACGTCGTGGGCCAGTCGAGCCCCCACGACGATGCAGCGCAGCATGTCGCTACCGGTGTTTTCCAACGAATGGGCCAGTCCGCCGGCGCGGTAGCCGAGGAAGTCCCCTTCGGAGACGTTGAAACGATCGTCGCCGACATAGGCTGTTGCCGAACCCGACAGGATGTACACGCATTCGTCTTCAAAGTAGTGAACGTGATACTCCGTGCTCTCCCGCCCCGGCGGCACTTCGATGATGTGGAAGCCGAAAGCGGTGATGCCAGTGAGATCGCCGAGTGATTTGTTAACGCGCTGGGCGTTTTTGTTGAGAAAGTGCTG
>CAZTOE010000467.1:0-2406 GCA_964615045.1 uncultured Spirochaetales bacterium | reverse complement strand
CCCCCGCTACCATCTAAGCCCTCGGAAACGTTGATTTTCCGAGGGCTTTTGTTTTCTGGTGCGGCAGGCGTCGTAGTAACTTCGTAGTAATTTTGGCCAGCAGATCGCACGGAAGGTCGCCCCTTTCGAGGCGCGGCGGCTCTTGATAGTCCGCCGAAACCCACCGGGCGTAATGTCTGGCGGTGACGCCGACATCGCTATGACCGAGCTGGGCAGAGACGTAGGCCAGCGGGATCCCGGCCGAGACCAGGTAGCTCGCATAGCTGTCTCGAAGATCCTTCGGCGAGTGGGCACCCACCTCGGCGGCGAGGCAAACCCGCCGGAAGTGTCGGTGTCGGTAGTTCGCGGGATCGAGGCTCACGATGGGGTCCGGCTCGTCCGGTTGCCCGAGCGCCATCCATCGCTCTCGGAGCTGGGACCGCAGCCTCTTCGAAAGCCCGACCACGCGGGTGCGCCCGGACTTGGTCGGCCCCACGTGGCGCCCCCGGGCGCGCGTCTCCTCGATCCGCAGCGAGCGCGTCGTGTCGGATGCGCTTCCGCCCCACCACACGTCCGACCAACGAATCCCCAGTGCCTCGCCCAGCCGCAGGCCAGCATCGAGCTGCAGAAGGTCGAGCAGATGACCGTCCCCGCCCTCGCCCTGCGAGGCGGCCAGGAAAGCGCCCAGGTCTTCGATCGGATGGATCCGTTCCCGCGAGGCATCTGCCCTGCCCCGCTGCGTCCGGTTACGGCGCCGAAGCATTGCCCGGAAGGCATCCGCCGGGTTCGTCTCGATCATCTCAAGATCGACGGCGTAGTTCAAAACCGCGGCTACTGCGTCCAAGCGGTTTTTCCCGGTCTTCGGCGATTTGCCTGCGCCCTCGATCTCGCTCGCCCACCACGCCACCAGATCGCGGCGACCCAACTCGTCTACACGGCGGTTGCCGAAGTAAACGACCAACGCACCGTCTTCGCGAAGCAGCCCTTCCCGGTCCTCGCGGGTGCTCGCCGCCAGGTGCCCCATGCCTTCGGCTAGATAGCGCTCGGCGAGCTCGCGGAACGCCGGCGCCTCGGTTGAGACGACGTGGCCCAGGCCGATCCCTTTGCGTTGTTCGAAGAGATCGCGGACCGCACAGGCTTGTTCCCAATCGCGGGTCCGCGTCGAAAATTGAATCCGACGATTACCCACGCGCCGGTTGTAGTAGATGACGTTTCCCTGAGCGGCCAGGTGGTGGTACTTCGCGCCCTTCGGCTTCTTGGTCACGCCCTCACCTCCGCCGCTCGTAGTAGTCGCGCGCCTCCGCCGCCTCCTTCCAGCTCGTGGTCTCGAGGTCGAACCGGTCGCGCTTTCCACCTACCTCGCGCACGTACCAGATCGATCCGCGGTAGGCGGTGAGGTTTCGGTAGCGGCGGCCGGGGGGCTTCTTGGTCATGCCTCCCCCTCGATCGGGAGCCCAGGGGCGCCCCCTTGACACTCGGGGCACTTGCGGATGTGGATGTCGGAACCGTCCGCGCTTTTCATTGGTCGCCCCCCAACTCGCGGGCGTCCCAGTTTGGGAAAGCCCCTTCGCGAAGTAGCTGTCGCGCCGCCTTCGCGCAGATCTGAATGGCTTCGTGCACGACTTCGGATGATTCGACTTGCTCTCCTGAGATCTTTGACATGGCGGAGGCCTCTCCTTGATGCACCATCTTGCTGCGAAGGTCATAGGTCTCTCGAATGATCGCTCGCACGCGGCGGCGTCCCTCAAGGTTCGAAGCCGCAATCAAAGCCGCTCGTAGTGACATTTTGAAGCGATACTCTCCAACCCCATCGACAAGCAGCGCCTCCAAAGCAGTGGACACGTCGATCGCCCGATCCCCGACACGATCCCGCCGCATCGCCTGATTGAGTCGGCTAGCCACGATCTCAACCACTTTCTTGAACCTTCCGCTCTGCAACCGTTCGTAGTCTGCAACAACCTCGACAGCTTCTTGCGGTTCCAGTCCTAGATAATCGTCTCTAGCGTTCGGTACTGGCTCGGGTATGTGACAAAAACCCCTATTCCCCATTAGTCGATTTAGGTCGTTGTCCTCGAACTGGAACCACATATCTCCTTCCACGGGGATGCACGGACCTACGAGCGTGAGCATCATCGCAATCGTACGAAGACGTCGAAAATCTTCCAGGACGCTCTCTAGATCTCGTTTGCGGGTGACGCGAATCACTGGATCGACAGTTACCTCTTGCACGAGCGCTACCCGTGGACCTTCCAAGTCAAAGGGCGCGGGAAAAGAGGTCATCGAGAGCGGCTCCGGCCGAGTCACGTAATCGCTAGCGTCTGGTATCTCATCAATCGGAACAAAATCGAGATCGTCTGCGAGTTGAACTCGATGGTCGAGCGTGATGCCCCAAAGGGCCAAAAACAAATGCCCCTTCGCGCTGGTCGT
>CAZTOE010000466.1:0-2407 GCA_964615045.1 uncultured Spirochaetales bacterium | reverse complement strand
CGAAGGTGAGCGAAGCTCATCCAGGCGAAGGCCGAAGGCCGCGCGCAGCGAGCCGCAGGTGAGCGAAGCTCATCCAGGCGAAGGCCGAAGGCCGCGCGCAGCGAGCCGCAGGTGAGCGAAGCTCATCCAGGCGGAGGCCGAAGGCCGCGCGCAGCGAGCCGAAGGTGAGCGAAGCTTACCCAGATTGGGCGAAGCCCGACTTCACCCGGGCTGGCCGCCCAGACAACGGGTAGTCGGCGCGTCCCGGTTTAGCCCCCCAGCAAATGGCGCCGGCCGGATTCGATGTCGTTTTGGATCTGTTCCCGCAGGGCATCGGGGCCAACGAAGCGGCGCTCTTCCCGGAGGCGGATCTGGAAGGAAACCTCGAAGTGGCGCCCATAGAGATCCCCCGAGAAGTCGAGCAAATGCGATTCGGCCAGCGGCGGATCGTCCGCCTTAAAGGTAGGGCGTTTCCCCACGTTGGTGACCGCGGGGAAGCGGTCTCCGGCGGCCGGGTCGCCGGCGTCGAGTAGCCGGACCCACCCGGCGTAAACCCCGTTCGACGGAAGCACCTCGTTCTCGGGTCGGAGGTTGAGCGTTGGAAAACCCAGATCACGGCCGCGCTGATCGCCAGGCACCACCTGACCCCGCACCGCATAGGCTCGCCCCAACATCTCGGCGGCGCGCTCGACTTCACCTTCGGCGAGCAACGCGCGGATCCGAGTCGAGCTGACGTTGAAGTCTCCCACCCGGACTTCGGGGATGATTGTGACCGAGAACCCCAGACGCGGCCCCATCTCGGTCAACAACCGCATCGAACCCTCCCGATCGCGGCCGTAGTGAAAATCGTACCCGACGTACACCTCTTCGGGCCGCAGACGCTCGTAAAGATAGTTGTGCACGAAGACATCGGGGGGAGTACTCGCAAACTCGCGAGAGAAAGGCTCGACGATGAGCAGATCGATTCCGGCGGCCTCGAGGAGCTCGGACTTTTGCTCGAGTGTCGTGAGGAGGGGCGGCGCCGCTTGGGGATGAACCACTTTGCGGGGGTGCGGTTGGAAGGTATACACGACCGCATCTCCCTCCCGGGCACGAGCGCGCGCGATCACCGTTTCCACGATCGCCTGGTGACCGAGGTGCAGTCCGTCGAAATTGCCGATCGTGGCTACAGCTCGCTTCGGAGGGCGCTCGAGCGCCTCGCTTCCCCGTACCACTTCCACTGGTTAAACTCCGCTCAAAGGAAAGACGTTTGGGAGTCCTCTCCCGCCATTTCACCACACGCTTTCTCAGCGCCTTCGCCGCCGCGCTCTTGATTTTGGTCCTCTCGATCCTAATCGTCGAGATGTTGGCTGATCTCGATGCTGTATTCGGCGCGGAAACGGCAATCGGCGACGCCATCGCGCGTATCGCGCTGCGGATTCCCGCCCGCGACCTCCCCTTCCTTGTTCCCGTCGGGGCATTCGCAGCTTCTTTCGTGTGTTTCGGAAACGCGGCGCGATCGCTCGAGATTGTCGCCACCAAGGCGGGCGGTGTGTCGCCCTTTCGACTCGCCCTACCGGTTTTCGGGGTGGGGGCCCTGCTCGCGGCGTGCTCTCTGGGGCTGAACGAGACGGTTTCGGTGCGGGCGCAGAACACTTTGGCCCGGCTCGAACGGGGTGGCGCAGGGCTGAGCTTCCGCCAGGGCTTCTTCTGGTATCAGCACGGCCGTTTCTTGTATCGCGTCGAAGCGGCGGATCCCGGTGCCCGAACGCTGCGCGGCGTGACCATTTACGAACGCGACGCGCGCGGTCGGCTCGCTCGCCGCGTGGTGGCGGAAAGTGCCGAGATCGGAACCGCAGATCGCTGGCGACTGACGGGCGCGCGAAGCGAACGCTTCGATCCCGACCGCCCGGCGGCCCCAACGGAAATCACGGTCGCCGACGAGATGGAATTGGTTCTGGAAAGCGAGCAGACTCTTCTCGAGGCCGACCTGCGGGCGCTCTCGATCGGCAATCTGCTGGAATATCGCGCCCAGCACCGACCGGTGGCTCCCGACGCCCTGCGGGCCGCGGCCTTGCTGCACGAGCGGGTGGTGAATCCCCTCTCAACATTCTGCTTCGTCGTGCTCGCCGCGGCGCTCGGGCTGCGGGTCGAGCGCTCCCGGAGTCTGGCGAGATCGGCGCTCTACGGTTTGATCGCCCTGTTTCTGTTCTTCGCCGCCCGTCGTTACGGCACCCTCCTGGGCAGTCAGGGAGTGCTGAACCCGGCTCTTCCGGCCTGGTCGATCTTCAGCGCCTTCGCATTATTCGCGCTCGACCAACTGCGCCGCGTCCCCCGCTAGGCCGCGCAAGCGCCGCGAAGCGGCGCGTGCAGGGCAAGCGAAGCGCGCAGCGAGGGCAGCAACCCGAGCGGAGTTTACCCAGGCAAGCGAAGCGCGCAGCGAGGGCAA
>CAZTOE010000465.1:0-2408 GCA_964615045.1 uncultured Spirochaetales bacterium | reverse complement strand
CTTCCTGGGGGCCATCGGGGGCTTCCTGTTTGACGGCTTCGTCGGACTCTTCGTCGGCGCCGTGGTGCTGGCGGTGGGCTACAACCTCTTTGCGTCCTGGCTGGCCGCGCGGGCAGAGGCCTAGGCGCTCGTTCGCAAACGCGCCGGACAGCTCGCGCTCCGACCGCCCGCAGGCGCCTCATTCGCGTTGATCGTGGATCTCGAAGCTTCGCAAGATCGCCCGGAACCAGGGCTCGAAGCGCGCGAAGAGCACAATCGGCGCCTCGGCGGTGAGGATCAGCACCCGCCCATCGCCGGAGGCTAGAAACGCGTGCTGTTGCATCAGATGCTCGTGCGCCTGGAGCACGCGCACCACCAGCGCGTCGCGCCCGGCGATCGCGAGCTTGAGTTCCCCCACGACCGACCCGCGGCCCAAATGATACGGCGCATTGCGTTCGAGGTAGCTCTCGATGGTTTCGTAGCCGCGCACCAACACACCGAAAGAGGCATCGTAGTCCCACACCAGGCCGTCCACGGCGATCGCGCCGTGGGGCTCGTCGAGAACGCTCCAGCCTTCGGGAAGGTGGAACGCAAAGCCGAGGTCCGCGTTCTCGTAGCGTGTTTCGCCCTCGCCGGGTACTCCGCGCGGGCCCTCGCTGCGCCGCCGATTGGAAGACGCGCCGGGGGCCACCGCGGCATACACCGTCCCGTTGGGCAGCGAGTAGAGCGCCCGGAACGAGTTCACATCCGAGACTGAGAGCTCGTCGACGGGGCGATCGCGGGTTTCCGCGAACATCAGGTCGGCGGGGATCGGACTGTGGCCGCGCATGCCGAGGGCGTGGCCCAGCTCGTGGAGGGCGATGCGCCCCACCTGGTTGGGCTCGAGCAAACCGAAGGGGTCGGCGATATAGACCTCGAGCCACGGTACCGTGAACTCCACATCGACCCGGCCGGAGGTCGGATCGCCCCCGGTAACGCGGCAGGCGCGCAGGATCGGCGTCCCGCCGAGCACCTGACTGGCGCCGTCTCGCGAAGGGCCCCGATCGCCGAGCAGGCGGATGGTGAGATCCGCCGGTTCCCCCGGCACGGGACGGCGAAACCGCAGCGTCGGGGCGAGGGCCTGTTCCCAGGTCGCCACGGCGCGTTCGACGGCCTCCACGTACCGCTCCGGGGAGTGATGCGCCCCGCCATCGCGCAACGGCTCGGCGATCTCGGGTGCCTCCACGCGCAGTGAGAGCGGAAGCCGCGCCTCGTCCCAGCGGCAAAGCACCACCCAATCGCTCCCGTCTCCACCGAGGGCGAAACGGTAGGCGAGAAACGGGAGGTAGTTGGGCTCGGGGAGTACTGGATGCTGGGCTCGAAACGCCGCGTAGTCGAAGCGCGAGGGGACGAAGCTGCGCTCGGTGGGAAGGACTCCCTCCTGCCGCAGAGCGCCCGCCCCCGGCGCCCCGGCGTGGCGACACGCGAGGGCGTCCATCCCGAAGAGCATGGCGGCGATCCGCACGGCAGCGAGCCGCACTGTGGGTCTCAACGTCGCCGCCTCAAGGCGCGGTCCATCTCGCGGCGCTCTTCGCGCTCGCGGATCGCCTCGCGCTTATCGCCCTTGCGCCTTCCGCGCGCGAGCCCCAGTTCGACCTTGGCGTGCCCCTCTTTGAAATACAGTGTGAGCGGGATCAGGGTCAATCCGCGCTCGGCGAGGTCGCCGCGCAGGCGATTGATCTCTGCGCGGTGGAGCAGCAGCTTTCGCTCGCGACGCGGATCGGGGTTCTCGCGCCCGGCTTGCTTGTAGGGAGAGATGTGCGCGTTCACCAAAAACGCCTCGCGGCGGCGAATCGTGGCGTAGGCATCCGAAAGGTTGGCCCGACCGGCGCGCAGCGATTTGACCTCGGGTCCGAGCAGAACCAGCCCGGCCTCGAAGGTGTCCAGGATGTCGTAGTCATGCCGCGCGCGGCGGTTCTGTGCAATCAGCTTACGCCCGGATCCGTCCGCCATGAGGCGGTGAGCTTAGGGCTTAGGCGCGGATTTGGTTGCGGGCATCGACGAAGACGCGAAGGGCTTCCCAGCGCTCGGTCGAGTCGGCGGAAGAGTTCGGCGCGGCCCGCTTCCACTCGACCTGGACGAAACTGGCGATGATCACCACGTCTCCGGGTTTTACGAGGTGCGCCGCAGCTCCATTGATGCAGACCTCGCCCGAACCGGGATCGGCGGCGATCGCGTAGGTCTGAAGCCGGGCGCCGTTCGTGCAGTCCCAGACTTCGACGGCTTCGTAGGGGAGGATGTCTGCCGCGCGCAGCAGGTCTTCGTCGATGGAGATGCTGCCCTCGTACTCGACGTTCGCCTCGGTCACGGTGGCGCGGTGGATCTTCGATTTGAGAATCGTGCGGGTCATCACCGGTCCCCTCGCGCGCGGCGGTGCGATGCGATCCCGG
>CAZTOE010000464.1:1434-2410 GCA_964615045.1 uncultured Spirochaetales bacterium | reverse complement strand
GCGCGTCGACGTGATCCGCTCCTGAAGCTCGCCCATGTCCGTCGAGAGGGTGGGCTGGTAACCGACCGCCGAGGGAATCCGACCCAGCAGCGCCGAAACCTCAGAGCCCGCTTGCGTGAAGCGAAAAATGTTGTCGATGAAGAGGAGCACGTCCTTGCCCTCTTCGTCGCGGAAATACTCCGCGCAGGTAAGCGCCGAGAGTCCGACGCGCGCACGGGCGCCGGGAGGCTCGTTCATCTGGCCGTAGACCAGGGCCGTCTTGTCGAGCACCGTGGTCCCGTCGGAGAGCTTCGCGTCCGCCATCTCGTGCCAGAGGTCATTGCCCTCGCGCGTGCGTTCGCCCACGCCGCCGAACACCGAGTAGCCCGCGTGCTCTTTCGCGATATTGTTGATGAGCTCCATGATGACCACGGTCTTGCCGACGCCGGCGCCGCCGAACAGCCCGATCTTGCCGCCCTTGGGATAGGGGGCGATCAGATCCACGACCTTGATCCCGGTTTCGAGCGCTTCGACCGAAGTCGCCTGATCGGTGAACTCGGGCGGCGGTCGGTGGATTGCCATCGTGCGCGCGGCACTGATCGGTCCGCGCTCGTCGACCGGCTCTCCGATCACGTTCATGATACGGCCTAGGGTCTCGGGCCCGACCGGTACGCGGATCACGTCACCCGTGTTGGTCACGGACTGGCCCCGGGTCAAACCTTCCGTCGTATCCATCGCGACGCATCGCACGGTGTTCTCACCCAGATGCTGGGCGACCTCCACGACCAGGTTGTTCTCCCGCTCGTCGATTGAAGGATTCGAGAGCCGCAACGCCATATACACCTCCGGCAGCTCGCCGGGGGGAAACTCCACGTCGACCACGGGCCCCATTACCTGAACGATGCGTCCGTTGGCACCGGCCATTCCCTGTCCTCCAGTCGTCAACAACTTCGCCCGGGCATAGCCCCCGGACCTAATCGAACTTCGCTCGCCTCAC
>CAZTOE010000464.1:0-1334 GCA_964615045.1 uncultured Spirochaetales bacterium | reverse complement strand
AGCGCCTCCGCACCAGACACGATCTCCACCAGTTCCTTCGTGATCGCGGCTTGCCCGACCGAACTTCGCGCGGGCTTCGCCCCCGCTGCGCGCCGCGATCCAGTGTAGCTTCGCAACCCCGCTCGCCTCACAGCGCCTCCGCACCAGACACGATCTCCACCAGTTCCTTCGTGATCGCGGCTTGCCGCGCGCGGTTGTATTCGAGGGTGAGGCGGTCGATCAGCTCTTCGGTGTTGCGGGTCGCGCTCTCCATCGCCGTCATGCGCGCCGCATGTTCACCGGCCTGGTTGTCGAGCAGACCCCGAAAAATCTCGACCTCGAGCGCCTTGGGCGCCAGGCGCGCGAGTAATTGCTCCGCATCCGGTTCCATCTCGAAGGGCAACTCGGGCACGCCGCCCTCCGCGTTCCTATCCGGCTCCGGCATCATTGGAAGCAACCGCGCCGCCCGGGGGCGCTGGGTGATCGCGGTGATGAACTCGCTGTGGATCAGCAGGACCTCGTCGGCCTCGCCACCCACAAAGCGCTCGGTGACATGGTTGGCAATCTCGACCGCGTAACTGTATTCGACCCGTGGAATCGCGGTCCACGTTCGGGTGATTGCGTCGGAGCGGCGTCGCCGGTAAAAGTCGCGCGCCTTGCGCCCGATGAGGCTCAGGCCGACTTTCTGCCCTTCCAATTCGCGCTTCTCGATCTCACGCGCCACCCGCTTCAACACATTTGCATTGAAGGCGCCGCAAAGACCGCGATCGGAGGTAATTACGACGAGTTCCGCTCGCTCGACGCGATCGCGGGCCGCCAACAACGGCTGTTCGCTTCCCGTTTGACCCGCCGCAACCCGCGATAGGGTTTCGCGCATGCGTTCGGCATACGGTCGCGCCGCGACGATCGCGTCCTGTGCGCGTCGCAACTTCGCCGCCGCCACCATCCGCATCGCCCGGGTGATCTGCTGCGTCTTCTCGACGCTCCCGATGCGGCGGCGGATGTCCTTGAGATTGGGCATCGGCTAGGCGGCGGCTTCGCTTCGGGTCGCCGCGAAGATCTTGGCGAAGGCGTCCAACGCGGCGACGAGTTTTGCCTCGGTATCCTCGTCGAGCTTGCCGTGGGTGCCAATGGCCTCGAGAATCTCGTCGTGTTCGTCACGGACATACGCGAGCATCTCGCGTTCGTAGCGCTGGATGTCTACGAGCGGGTACTCGCGAACCCAAGAGGGGCGGCCGCCCACCGGTGTCGCGGCGTAGATTGAGACAACCTGTTCCTCCATTGACATGGGGTGGAACTGTGGCTGCTTCAGCATCTCGGTCTGGCGCTCGCCGTTGGCGAGCTGCTCCTGGGTC
>CAZTOE010000463.1:0-2413 GCA_964615045.1 uncultured Spirochaetales bacterium | reverse complement strand
CTCGAGGTACCCATCGATAGTGAAGTCAGGCTTCGCGGCCAGGGTCTGGGCAGCGCTCGCCCGGGCCGCATCAACGTCGCCCAGCTGACCCCAGCAGGCTGCGAGAAAAGCGTGGTGTGTATAGTCACGCGCGGTGATCTTCTGGAATGCTTCAGTCGCTTCTCGGTAGCGCCGGTCCTGGTAGAGCGCGCGGCCCAGATGACTCCAGAACCGCTCGGGATGAAAGGGATTGAGACGCATCGCTCTTTCGATCCACTCGATACCCTCCTTCGGATGGCCGCGCCACGTCAAAATCTCGCCGTTCTGAACCACCAGAAGATCATAATTGGGATTGAGCGCCAGGCCCCTTGCCTGGTGATAACTCGCCCTTTCGAAGTCCTTCTTCACAAGGTTCATCGCCGCCAGAAGACGGTGGACTTCGCTGTCGTCCGCATCGAGGTCGTAGGCCTTGTGCACCGCTTCCATCGCCCCCACCATCACGGAGGGTCCGGCTAGGAAGCCACGGACAGAGGCCTGCCCAAGCGTGCAGGCTTTCCACGCGTACGCCTGGGCATAGTTGGGATCGAGCGCAATCGCCATGTCGAGCATGCGAAGGCCTTCAGCATTGTCCTCGGGGGTGCCGCGATGATGCAGGATCTTGCCGCGAATCAGGTAGTCGTACGCGGCCATGTTGGACGGTGGCTTGCGCTTGCTGCGATCGAGCGCCGCTGCTTCCAGCCGGCCGGGCAGCGTAGCGACGATCGCCTGAGTCACTTCGTCCTGGACCTCGAAGATATCTGCAAGGTCCCGGTCATAACGTTCGGCCCACAGATGGCTGCCAGTCGCTACCTCCAGTAGCTGCGCCGTGACGCGCACGCGGTTTCCCGCACGTTGCACACTGCCCTCGACCACATACTGGACGCCCAGATCATGTCCCACCTCCGACACCCTTGTGGCTTTTCCCTTGTAAGTAAAAGTCGAGTTGCGAGCGATGACGAAGAGCTCTCGGAAGCGCGACAGCTCGGTGATAATGTCTTCAGTGAGTCCGTCGGCGAAGAACTCCTGATCGGGATCGATACTCATGTTGTCGAAGGGCAAGACCGCGATGGATGGCCGTTGATCGAGTGTACGGTCCACGGCAGCCGGGTCGTTGCCCGGAGCAATTGTGGATTCGAGCCGCTGAGCAGTTTTGCCAGTCGCAGGCTCAGTGGCGGCATCCGCGTCGACATTTGGTTCCGCGACGGGCTGCGAACTTCTCCGAGCGCGCGTCATGCGTGGCCCGACGACAGAAGCAACCACCGCGACCGCGCCGGCGATCATGCCGAGCGCCTGGAGGAGACCCTCGTTGGCGTTGGCCCACTCCACAAGATCGGAGAGCCCAGTCATTTTGCGAATTCTCGCATCTCGGAACCGCCAGGGCGCCGACCCAAAGTGAAATCCCTGAGGGGAACACTCAAAATCCGACTTCTTCTTTCCGGATGTGCTGCACCTTTGTGCACTCGGCCTTGAAATCGTAGGGGACTTCGTCAGCGCAATCGGGCCATTTGTCCGTCTTCATCCAGAACTCGACGAGCCCCAGCCGGGCACACAGGCGCACGAAGCGCGGGTCATTGCGCAATTCGGGCATACTGAACTGGAACAACAGCGACGTCCGGTAGCCGTCGGGACCCATGATGTCGTCGCTAGTTCCGGCCGGCCCCAGACAGGAGGTCTCGGCCGCCCGATAGGCGTCCTCGACGAGACCAAGATGCGCCGCGTACACGAGGCGCGAGACGTCAACGCAGCCCGTCTTTGCCACGTGCGCTTCGAGAGCGCTTCGCCAGGCGCCGAGATTCTCCGATGTGGGGTCGCGCTTGGCGCGGATGAACGCCAGTCCGTCCTGGAACTCCCGCAGCTGGCGCTTCGCAGCGAGCTCCAGCAATCGGTCGACCGCCGCCCAGTCCTGCTGGAAGGCATAGGCGCGCAGCAGGCTCGCTACGGGGAAGCTCATGTCGGGCACACGCGCCACGAGATCCTCGTAGACCGGCACCGCCTCCGCAATGCGTCCTGCGGCCATTCTCGCGAGCGCGAGCATATTCGCGGACATCGGATCCAGCGCGTCCAATCGATATGCGCGCTCCGTTTCTTCGAGGCTTTCGCGAACCAGGCCTGTCGTCCGGAGGTACCAGCCGATGTATCGGCGGCCGTCGCTCGAACCGGGCGCTCGTTTCAGGCGCTCCAAGATCGGGTCACCTTCGACAAACCGCCCGAACGGTGGAACGACGAAGAGCTGCCCCGCCAGGGCATCCAAGTTGTGCGGATCGAGAGCCAAGGCGCGGGCCGCCTCATCGGCGACTCGGCCCGCGCCCGCGGCGCGATCGGGGAAGGGCTGATAGAAGTACAGCCAGGCCCGTAAGTACGCCAGCCGACCCCAGGCCTCGGCAAAGTGCGGCGC
>CAZTOE010000462.1:0-2417 GCA_964615045.1 uncultured Spirochaetales bacterium | reverse complement strand
CTTGTTCGCGGCGTTCGGTGTCGATGCATGCGTAGTCATCTCCGACCCGGAGGCACTCGCGCAGCGATTAGAGATCGCGGCGAAGGAGCACCTCCCAGGGTGGTACTTCCATCACAATCGAGTCGAATACTTCGACCCGTACGAGCTGACGCGACACCAGCACGTCGATGCCGCCATGAGCAAGGACTTCCGGTTTGCCTACCAGCGCGAGTACCGGTTCATCTGGGCGAGCCTGGAAGGCAAGCATGCGCGTGGCTTCGTGCACCTAGACCTCGGCGCCCTCACGGACATCGCCGAGCTTCACACGCGATAGGGGGAGGACGACACGATGGCCATCCTGCGGGCGGAGTCGGTGCCCATCTTGGCGGATGTCATCCGGGAGTACATCTCGCATGATGATCTGGCAGCGCTCTGCGCTCTCTTCCAGGTCGAGGCTCCGTACGAGGGCCCCCTCATCAACTACATCGCTCTGTCCACCATGCTGGTCGTCCAAGCCGAGCACGGGAACAACCGCCGGCTGCTGGACAGCCTGATCGAGACGACCAAGTCCCGCTGTCTGGACCGGGTCGCGCGAACGTCATTCGAGCGCCGCGATTATCATCAGAACCAGCTCGAGCGAATCGTGGCCGTCGAGCAGGAACTCGCCGAATCGGGCGCGCCGGCCGAGATCGCGGTGCCTCAGGCCAGGCCCTTCGCTGCCAAGTCCGAGATGCGCCAGACGCTCGCAACCGCAGAGACCGAGGTGATCGTCGTGGACAACTACATCGGCCCAGCCACGCTCGACGTCCTCGTCGATGTCGAGCAGCCGGTCCGGGTTCTCACAGGCGCTCATCCCCAGGCCATTGGTCCTGGGTTCGATCGTGCTCTTCAGGACTATCGGGCAGAGGGCCGAACGATCGAAGTCCGCCGCCACCCCGAGCTTCACGACCGCCACGTCCTGTTCAATGGCCGCTGTTGGCTGATCGGCTCCTCGATCAAGGACGCTGGGAAGAAGACCTTCAACATGATCGAAGTAGTGGACTCGCGAGACGCCGTCACACGAGATGTCGAGGACAAGTGGCGCGAAGGCGAGCCCTACGAGCCATAATCCGCCGCAGCCTCAATCCTGCCGCGGGTCCAGTTCAGGACGAGCGTTCAGCAGACCGGTCAATATCGGCTCCACTCGATCGCCGGTGGCGCTGGAAGGCGCGGTCGCTCGCGATGAACTGCTCCAAGATGCCCTCAATGAGCGCAGTCAACTCGATCTCCTGGCCGTGGACTCGGGCATAGAGCGCGCAGTAGTCCTCCAGATCGACCGCCAGCCGACCGGGCAGCCGGAGCCGCACCTTGCGCTCCGGGATCTCCACCTCTTGGGGCCGCAGCTTGATGGAATTTCGGGTCATCGCTTCGCTCCTCCTGAAGGCTCATCTTCTTCGGTGTCGTGAAACGCGAGGCCGCCATCCCGCCAGAGCCGGGCGGCTGCCTTGCGCCAGATTGCGTGGCTGCCCTGCACCTGTGCGGAACGTGAATCGACGTCGCGCATCTCTTGGAACCCGAAGTGGTCAAGGAGTCCGACATAGGCTCGGTCGACGAGGCAGGTCACGAGACGCACGTCCGAGGCCACCTGCTCCAGGGCCTCCGCTTGCCGACCGAGCGTCGCCGCGAGACGTTCCTCCAGCTCGTCGAGAAGGCGCAGGCGGAGGGCCGTTCCGGTCGCCTGGTCGACGCTAGGGACGTCCTTCCTCTCGACGATGTCGAGGAGCTCTTCCTCAAGGCCGAAGTGCGCCTCCAATCGGTCCCGGACGCACCGCGACAGGGAGACCCCGCGGACCGCGGACTCGCGCAGCACGCGCTCGTACAGCTCCGGCGGGAGCCAGACGCGAAGCTCCTCTTGCCGTCCACGCGGCATGGAGCTTGGCCTTCGGAGGAGGACGACCGGCAGGGCATCGCGTGTTCCGTTCGCGCGGAACACCGGTCATCCGGGGGGAGACAGGAACAGATCTACCAGAGCCGCCCGTCCATCACAAGGGCCTCGAAGCGGCGGATCAGCGACCGCGGCCCCGATCGCGTTCGCGCTCGCGTTCCAGGTCCGACAGCTGCCACACGATTCCGCGCCGCCGCTCGTCCTCCAGGGTAGCCTCGGAACCGCGCTCGACGGGCTTGGATCGAGCGCGAACCTCGGTTCCCACCGCAAGTTCCCGTTGGCGAGTCGGGACTGCGATCACGCCGCGCCAGTCCTCCAGCATGGCATAGCGGCGCCCCTGCTCGTCCTCCGCGTACGCGGCGAGCCGCCCGCGGTGGCTCATGCCCCAGGTCGTTCCGGCCTCGCGGATCGGCTTCCCGAGTTGCTGCTCCACCTCGGGGAAGGTCAGGGGCGTGCGCTCCCGGTGCCGCAGCTGCGCGCGTACGTGCGCCAAGGCCCCCGGCGCGGCCCGGCG
>CAZTOE010000461.1:0-2417 GCA_964615045.1 uncultured Spirochaetales bacterium | reverse complement strand
CGATTTGATCGATGTCGCTCTGGTCGCCCACAATTTCGGGCAGGACCCCGCCTTCTATCAGCACCTCCTGCGCAACTTCGATTTTGTCGCGATCCAACCTGACCTGCCGCGCGTGCTGCTCAAAGCCCGGGCCAAGGGCATCGGCATCTTCGGGATGAAAACCCTGCGCGGCGCGCGCCTGAACGACCTCCGGCCCTATGAGGGCGGCGGGGCGACCTTCGCCCAGGCGGCGCTGCGTTGGGTGCTCGCCGGCCCCTACGTCGACGCTCTGGTGGTCACGATGAAGAGCCCCGCGATGGTCGACGAGTATCTCGGGGCCTCCGGCTTCGGCGCTCCGACCGGGGCGGGCTTGCGCCTGCTCGAGCGCTACGAGGCGGCTCAAGGCACGACGCAGTGTCGGTACGGTTGCCGGGCCTGCGCCGCGTCGTGCGCCGCGGGCGTCGAGATTCCCGAGGTATTGCGGGTCCGCATGTATGCCGAGGACTACGGCGACGCCGGGTTCGCGCGCCAGGAGTACATGAAGCTCGGACGCGCCGCGGAGGCGTGTCTCTCGTGCGCCGAACGCAGCTGCCTGGGCGCGTGCCCCTTCGGTCTGCCGATCCCCGAGCTCACGGCGCGCGCCCATCGGACCGCCGGCCTGGGCTGACGCTGCCCCGCCTAGTCGGGTGCCTGCTCCTCCTGGCCGTGGATCAGGTCGCGCAGCTCGCTCAAATAGGTGTCCTCTTCGTCCGGGAGTCGCAGACCGCTCGGACTCGTGTGAAGCGCGATCGATTGGCGCTCGATCAGCCGATAGGCGTCCCCCGCGGCCGGGCTTTGGGGTGCGACGCGGATCGCGGTCTCGAGAAAGTCGGTGGCACGCGACGACCAGAACTTCCCAACGCCCAGCTCTGCGGTACCGAGCAGGTAGTACGCCTCGGCGAGGGCTTCGGGGGGCTCGCGATGCGCGGCCACAAAGCGGTGCAACTCGGTGGACGCCACCAAATACTCGACCAGCGGTCCTCGATCGCCCGGGAAGCGGGTCCGGGCCCGCGCCCGCTCGAGCAGGGCCCGGCTTTGTGGCAACGGCTTGGGTTTCAGCGAATCCGGCCCGAAGCGCCCCAGATCCACGATCCAGGTTTCGATATCGCTGCGCAGCGATTGCCAGAGGCGCGGGCGGGTGGCCATCGCCCGGAGGACCGGAACGGGGCGCTCCAGGTCTCCCTTCACGCGGATGCAGATCGTGAGGTAGTCGGTCAACGGATCGAGGGCGGTCGCCGTCTGCAGAGAGGGCGAGGCGAAGAGCGCCTCGAGGGTGGTCAGCGCATCGTCGAAGCGGCGCGTGGCGAGCTCAACGCGGAAGCGAGCCTCGGGGCTGAGGGCGCTCATTCGTTCGCCGTCGAGGAAGCCTTGCGTCAACGCGGAGTCATCGGCGGGCAACCGCGAATGGCAGCTCACGCAGTCACCGACGAGGTGGCGTAGGTAGAAATCAGCCCCTTCGAAGGCGCCCTGCTCATAGAGCTCGAGGGTGCGGCGGGCGTCGCGCGCCAGGTTTCGTCCAAGCTTCCGCGCGCCGGCATCAAAGCCGCGCGAGTGGTCGTCGAGGAGCTGTGCCTCGGCACTCAAGGTCTTGAGGGCGCTGCGCACCTGCTTGCGTTGCCCCGGCTCCCCAAGCCTTCCTTGCGCTGAAAGCGGGAGCAGGATCTGGAGCTGGGCGAACAGCTCGGTCATCGTCGCGCGCGCAGGGGCTTGCTCGTACTGCGACGCGGCGGGGTGCGCCGCCGCTAGCGCGCACAAGGCGAAGAGAGCCGCGAGCACCGCGGCGGCCCGAGCCGCGTGGCAAGGCAAGAACTGCATACCGAAACCCCCTCTCGTGGCGGCCCATCGCCGAAGTCGGAACCGTACCCGAGACCGGGCAAAGCGCCTCCGCTCGCGATCGTGCCCTCGATCGGCGGGGTGCGACTCGCCTACAGCAGGCGCTCGAACGCGGAGACGTCGTAACCGTGAATGATTTGATCGCCGACTTCCGTCACCGGGATCGAAACGGCACCGGTTTTGCGGAAGAGCTCGTCGCGGTAGGCCGGTTTGGCCTCGATGTCCTTGTTGGTATATCGAATGCCTTTGCGGTCGAGGTAGGCGAGGGTCTTTCGACACCAGCCGCACCAGGGGGCCGTGTAGACCACCACGGGCACCGCGCTCCGCTCCCAGGGCGCTCGGGCGGCCGCCGCCCACGGCTTGCGCACACGGCCCGCGGCATCGTTGGCGGCCGGTTGAGAGGGCTCGCGGGGTTCGATCTCGATGCGCCGCGCCTCCTCGCGGAGGGCACGGGGGACCGCGTCGAGGTCGTCGACAAAGCGCAGCGAGCCCGAGGCGTCGACGAACTGATAATAGGCCTTGGTTCCTGGAGGATTGTTCGGCGGAGAGCCGCCGCTCGGCGGCTC
>CAZTOE010000460.1:0-2421 GCA_964615045.1 uncultured Spirochaetales bacterium | reverse complement strand
GGAATCGTGGGAGTGGTTTTTGCGTATCAATCGGCCCGGAAGAAGTCGGAAAGCTTCCGATATCGGACCGACGCGATCTACTTGAAGCTTCCAATCTTCGGGGCGCTGCTCAAGAAGGTCGCGGTGGCGCGCTTCAGTCGCACCTTCTCGACGATGCTTTCGAGCGGCGTTCCGATCCTGGACGCCCTCGACATCTGCGGAAAGACCTCGGGAAACCGGGTGATCCAGGAAAACCTGGACAATGCACGGCACGCCATCTCGCAGGGCAAGACGATCGCCGAGCCGCTGAAGGACAGCCCCGTCTTCGACGGCAGGGTGGTGCAGATGATCGGGGTCGGCGAGCAGACGGGTGCGATGGACACCATGCTGTCGAAGCTGGCGGATTTCTACGACGACGAAGTCGATGCGGCGGTGGCAGCACTCACGTCACTCCTCGAGCCATTGATGATGGTGTTTCTGGGGGGATCGGTGGGTACGATCCTGGTCGCGATGTACCTCCCCATCTTCAAGATCGCCGACACCATCAAGTAGCGGGGCGGGGCGGCCCGCCCAATGGCTGTAGATCGACGCGCGAACTGGGAGCGGCGCCTGCAGCATGTGCTGCTTGCGCGGCTGCTGCTGATCCTCGCCGTGCTCGGAGCCTCGCTGGCGATTACGGCTGGGGATCGGGCCGAGCTGGTCTCTGAGGTCGAACGGGGCCTCTACGCGACGCTGATCGCCGCGTTTGCAGCGTCCATAGCCTTCGCCGTTTGGCATCATCAAATCGGGGCCTCGGCGCGCGTCACCGGATTCACCGCTTGGCAAGTCGGTACTGACGTCGCGGTGGTGACGGCGCTGGTCCACTTTTCCGGTGGCAGTGAGTCGATCTTCAGCTTCTTGTACGTGCCGGTCGCGGTGTACGCGGCCCTCCTCGGCGGGCGGCTGGCGGCGTATGCGGCGAGCGCCTGCGCGGGTCTTGCCTACGGCCTGTTGTTCCTGGCGTACCGTGCGGGCTTCGGCGGGCTGGTCGACCCCAATCCCCAACCAGAGCCGCTGAGCCTCGTGCTCTGGGGCGTGCATGTGGGCGCGCTTTTGTTGGTGGCATTACTCTCGAGTGCCTTGGTCGCCGAGCGCGATCGGGCAGACCGTGCCCTCGACGAGCGCACCCGGGATCTGCACAGTTTGCGGCGCCTCCATCAACACATCGTGGAAAGCCTGACGAGCGGATTGCTCACCGTGGACCGCGAAGGTCGCGTCACGTCTTTCAACCCCGAGGCCGAGCGAATCCTAGGAATGAACGCGGCTGGGGCGATCGGGAGCACGCTCGACGAGGTGCTGCCGGGCGCCCGCGAGCTGGTGTCGGCGAGGGGGTACGGGCGGGATCCCGAGAGGGTTCGGCGGCGACTCGAGGTGCGCAGTCCCAGCGGTCGCATCCTTCACATCGGGCTCTCGATTTCGCTCCTGCGAGCCAGCGAGAGCGGGAGTTCGGGTCACGTACTGATTTTCCAAGATCTGACCGAGGTCGTCGAGATGGAGCGGGCGCTGCGCCGCCAGGAGCGCATGGCGGCCATCGGAGAGCTCTCGGCCCGCCTCGCCCACGAAATTCGCAACCCACTCGCCGCGATCTCGGGTTCGATCGAAATGCTGGATGCGATCCCCGCAGACACGGAAGATCGCGACCGCCTGAAGCAAATTGTCCTGCGCGAAACCGAGCGTCTGAATGGCCTGATCACCGACTTCCTGCAATACGCGCGTCCGGCGCCGCCGGTGCTGCAATCGGTGCTGGTGGAGGAGGTGGTCCGCGAGGTCGGCGAGATGCTCGAAGCGGTGCGGCCCGCAGCGGTGGAGGTTCGCGTCGATGTCGAGCCGGGCCTGCGAGTGCGCGCGGATGAGGGCCAGCTCCGCCAGGTTCTCTGGAATCTCTGTCGCAACGCCCTGGAGGCGATGCCCGACGGCGGGTGCCTCAGGCTCCTCGGATGCCGCCGCTCGACTCAAGGTCCCGAAGGGGAGGGCCGAAACAAGAGCTCAGAACGCGTACGGATTGCGGTCAGCGACACCGGGATCGGAATCCCGGATGAGGCGCTGGAACACATCTTCGACCCGTTCTTCACGACGAGGAAGGACGGAACCGGTTTGGGGCTCGCCACCGTGCATCGAATTGTCGAAGCCAGCGAAGGGAAACTCGCGGTTTCGAGCACCCCGGGCGTTGGGACCCGCTTCGAGGTCGAGCTGCCGGGCGCGGAGCCAAAGGCGTGACAGATTCACCGCACATCCTGGTGGTCGACGACGAGCGCAGCATGCAGGAGTTCCTGGAGATCCTGCTGCGCAAGGAGGGCTACAGCGTCTCTACCGCGAGCGACGTCGATAGCGCTCTCGTCGCGCTCGAGAGCGACGACTACGACGTCGTGATCACCGACATCCAGATGCCGGCACGAAGTGGCC
>CAZTOE010000459.1:0-2466 GCA_964615045.1 uncultured Spirochaetales bacterium | reverse complement strand
CAACCATCAGTGAGCTTTCTTCCGGTCTCGATGAAATTCAAAATCTGTCTGGCAAGGGAGATGCCCAATGAGAAGGACCACAAAGGCGACCATTGCTGTAGTAGCACTTTTGCTAATCGGAGCTGGTGACGTCGAACTGGCGAGACAGCAAGCCACCATGGGCTTCTTCAAACTTGTCTCCAATGCAGAAGCCAGAGTTGGTCGGCCGTTGACGCCCCTAAGTGTCGCCGGGGTTGCGCGCCGCACGACGCGCCGGGCAATCCGCCGTGGCGCATATCTTGCGACCATACCTCCCGGCTGCCCCTATGGCACTTACTACGGCTACTCTCTCTACTATTGCGGTGGAACATATTACCAGAGATCGGGAAGCGGATATGTTGTCATCTATTTCTAAAGGAGCGGACGACGGGCCAGCACTGACCGACGCAGTGTAGTGTCGGTGTCCGGCTCGGTGCGACCAAATGCACGACAGGTTGCTGTTGGACCGATGGAGAGGTGACGAGATGACGAGAACGTTTTCGGTATTCTGCATCGCAGTTCTGTGGTCCGGAGCGGCCTTCGCGCAAGGCTATGTTGGTGATGTCGCCATTGACGAGAAGGATGTGAAACTCGGGGCAAAGCACTATTCTCCTTTTCTCGACGAATCCTATCCGAACCGGGTGTTGTGGGGCGACACTCACTTGCACACTTCCTATTCGACCGACGCGGGCATGATTGGCAATGTCCTCGGACCTGACGAGGCATATCGATTTGCCAGGGGCGAGAAGGTCCGGGCATCGATGGGCACATGGGCGCAGCTCGTCCGCCCCCTGGATTTTCTTGTCGTTGCTGACCACTCCGAGAATCTCGGCCTCGCGCCGATGATCGCGGAATCGAACCCCGGCCTACTCACCAACGACTGGGGACGTAAGCTCCACGACTTGGTAAAAGCCGGTGATCCCATTGCGGCCTATGTGGAATGGGGTGCAGCGCTCAACGCGGCCACCGATCGGATCAAAGATGATGACCTGCAGCGCACCATGTGGAACCGCATTGTGGACAGCGCCGAGCGGTATAATGAGCCGGGCGTCTTCACGGCGCTCCATGGTTTCGAGTGGTCTTCTGGGCCCGACGCGAACAATCTTCACCGGGTCGTGATGTTCCGCGACGATGCGGACAAGGTCGAGGATCTCGTGCCCATCTCAACCTACGACAGCAGCGATCCGGAGGATCTTTGGGACTGGATGGACGCCTATGAAAGGGAGACGGGTGGCCATGTGCTGGCGATCCCGCATAACGGCAATTTGTCAAATGGGCTCATGTTCGACGATAAGCGGCTGAATGGAGAGCCTCTGGACCTCGACTATGCTAAGCGCCGGATGCGCTGGGAGCCGGCCTACGAAGTCACCCAGATCAAGGGAGACGGAGAGACTCATCCGCTTCTGTCGCCAAACGACGAGTTTGCTGACTACTACACCTGGGACCGCGGGAATTTTGGAACGGAGCTGAAGACGCCGGATATGTTGCCGCGGGAATATGCCCGCCAGGCGCTGGCGCGCGGGCTCGAATACGAGGCCGAAATCGGGGCCAATCCCTTCAAGTTCGGCATGATCGGGTCGACCGACAGCCATACCTCGCTCGCCACGGCGCGGGAAGACAACTACTTCGGCAAGGCCAGCATTGTCGAGCCCGGCACTGGCGAAGCCCGCTATGAGGACTTCATTGTCCAGCCCGTAATACTGGGTGAGGATATTGCCATCCGCCACTACGAGACGCTCGCCTCGGGCCTTGCCGGTGTCTGGTCGCGCGAAAACACGCGCGAGGCGATCTGGGATGCGTTCAAGCGCAAGGAGGTCTACGCGACCACAGGATCGCGGATGACTGTAAGGGTCTTTGCCGGCTGGGATTTTGAGGCCGACGAGGTATACCGCCCCGATTTCGCTAGAACCGGGTATGATCGCGGCGTTCCAATGGGCGCCGATCTCTTCGCTGGGCCGAAGGGTTCCGCCCCCACGATAATGGTGCGCGCACTGCGTGATCCAGACGGCGCAAACCTCGACCGCATCCAGATCGTCAAAGGCTGGGTCGATGCGTCGGGTGAACCGCAAACCAAGGTGTTCGACGTCGCTTGGTCCGGCGATCGTGAACCGGGGGCGGATGGGAAACTGCCACCGGTCGGCAGTACCGTGAATGGTGCGGATTTCACCAACACAATCGGCGCGGCAGCGCTTGGCGGCTATTGGGTCGATCCGGAGTTCGATCCGGCCCAGCGGGCTTATTACTACATAAGGGTGCTGGAAATCCCGACCCCCTCCTGGCTCGCCTATGACAAAGCGTTCTATGGCCCTATCGATCTGCCTGACGACGCCGTGATGGTGCAGCAGGAGCGCGCCTATACCTCGCCGATCTGGTATACGCCGCGAGACTGACCGCTCGCGGCGACGGCGGCGGATGCGGTCCTTGTGATTACCCCGTTACCTTGATTTG
>CAZTOE010000458.1:0-2474 GCA_964615045.1 uncultured Spirochaetales bacterium | reverse complement strand
GATCGCGACGAAGTGCCGAAAACGCAGAACTTCGAGATCCCCGTCCAGCCGGATTGGAAGGTTCTCGACGCCCTGAACTACATCAAGGACCATGTCGACTCCACACTCTCGCACCGCTGGTCGTGTCGGATGGCGGTGTGCGGGAGCTGCGGGATGAACGTCAACGGAGAGCCCAAACTCACCTGCAAGACACCGCTCTCGGCCTACGGCGATACCGTCGCGGTGGAGCCGCTTTCCAACTTCCCCGTGATCCGCGACCTGGTGGTCGAGATGGAGGGTTTCATGGAGAAGTTCAAAGCCGTCCAGCCCTGGATCATGACGGCGAAGGAGAAGGCGCTCGACGAGGGGACCTACCGGCAGTCACCCGAAGAACTTGAGGCGTTCAAACAATTCAGCATGTGCATCAATTGCATGCTGTGCTACGCCGCGTGTCCGGTAGTGGCGAAGGAGCCCGACTTCCTCGGTCCCGCGGCGATCGCCCTGGGGCACCGCTACAACATGGACACTCGAGACGAGGGTGCCCGCGAACGCAATCGCACCTTCCGGGGCGAGGGAACGGTATTTCACTGCTCCTATGCCAACGAATGCAGCGAGGTCTGTCCCAAGAACGTGGATCCGGCCGCCGCCATCAATCAGGCGAAGCTCAACGCGGTCGTCGATTGGGCGACCTCATTCGTCGTGAACAGGGGGAAGTAATCGTGTCGCGACCTGCCGACCCCCAAGCGATGATGCCGAGCCGGCCGGGTGCTACCCGCACCGCGCCTCCGCAACTTCCCGATGATTTCTGGTCGCGGCCTCGGATGCGCACGTACTTGCTCTTCGATGCGACCGGCATCATCTACTTGCTGACCGGGGGGCTTGTCCTTCGCGCAGCCTGGGCGCTGGGCGACGGCCCGGAAGCCTGGCAGAGTCTCCTCCAGAGCTTTCGCCACCCCGGCTATCTGGCTTTTCACGCCTTGGCGCTGATCTCCGTGCTTTTCGTCGGGGTTCGCTTCTTCCGGCTCTTCCCCAAGGCGCAGCCGGCGCGCATCGGGCCCGCGAAGCCGCCCCCCCGCCCGGTACTCCATGCGATGCTCTACGTGGCCTGGATCGGCGCGACGGTGCTGATGTTGGCGATCCTCGGAGGAATCTGGCCGTGAGGACGCTGTTACTACGCCTCGAGCCCGTGATCTGGTTGCTTTTCGGTGCCGGCATTATGGTCGGAACCATCCTGCTCCCCGGCTATCTGCTGACGGTGGGTCTCGGAGCGCCGCTGGGGTGGCTACCTGAGGGAGCGCTTTCCTTCGACCGCGCGCACGGCCTCGCGGCGCACCCAGTGGGCCGTGTGGTTCTACTAGCGCTGATCGCATTGCCGCTGTGGAAGGGCGCGCATCACACGCGTGCATTGATGGTCGACTGGTTAGGTCACGGGGTCGACGGTGCCGTCGGTGGTCTTCTTTACGCGATCGCCGCCGTCGGGAGCGTTCTGGCTATCCTTGCCGTACTAGCGATTTAACCTCCCGCTACGACAGGCTCCCTAAAATCGGCTTTCGCCGCGCGCCGGGTTTGGCGAGCAGGATCTGCGCGTCGCCGATGGAGCGCTCCTCGAAGGCGCCCTCGCAAAAAGCGAGATAGTACTCCCACATCCGCACGAAGGTCTCGGGATAACCGAGCTCTCGGACCCGTTCCAGGTTCTTGTAAAACTTCTCTCGCCAACGGCGCAACGTCTCGGCGTAGTGGGCACCGATCTCCTCGAGATGGATCAGGCGCAAGTCGGTCGCGCGCCGCGTCGCCGACAACATGGCGTGGAGGGAGGGGAGTTGTCCACCTGGGAAGATGTAGGCCTTCGTGAAGTCGACGCCCCGGCGCGACTCCTCGTAGCGCTGATCGGGCACCGTGATCGCCTGGATGAGCATCATCCCGTCGGGCTTTAGGCGCTCGCTGCACACCCGGAAGTAGCGTTCGAGGTAGCGGTGGCCGACCGCTTCGATCATCTCGATCGACACAAGCTTGTCGAAGCGGCCCCGCAGGCGACGGTAATCTTCGAAGATCACCTGGATGCGATCCGCGAGGCCAGCTTCGGCAACCCTCTCGCGGGCGCGCTTGAACTGCTGGCGGGAGACAGTCGTCGTGGTCACCCGGCAACCGAAGTGCCCAGCCGCGCGCAGCGCGAATCCCCCCCAACCGGTGCCGATTTCCAGAACCTCGTCATCGGGTCCGAGTTCGAGCTTGCGGCAGATCCGGTCGTATTTCGCGATCTGGGCCTCCTCCATGGAGGCGTCGTCGTTCTCGAACGCCGCGGCCGAGTAGGTGAGCGAGGGGTCGAGAAACAGCTCGAAGAAATCGTTGCCCAGGTCGTAGTGGGCGGCGATGTTGCGGCGACTGCCCTGCAAAGAGTTCGCGCGAAGGGTGTGCGCCAGGCGGCGTGCGGATCTCACCGCCCAACCGTGCCTTTCCATCGCGCGGAGCGTTTCTTGATTCCGCGCCATGATCCG
>CAZTOE010000457.1:0-2485 GCA_964615045.1 uncultured Spirochaetales bacterium | reverse complement strand
CCCGCGCCGAAACACCTGATCTGGTGCTGGCGAATCACCTGCCCGGAAGGCCGCGGATCCACTTGCCGAGGGGCGGCCGGCGCACGACCGCCTTGCGACCCTCGGTGTCCTCGATCTCGTAGGTGAGGTTGGAGTGACCCCCCTCCAGGCGGAGCCACTGGAAGGGCGGCGTCAAGTCGTGCAAGCGCTCGCCGACCCACGCTTCGACGGCGGCAGTCTCGATTCCCAAGGGCTGGCCCATGGCTCCAACGATAGCCGAGATGGGCGCTCGGCAACTCGTGCAACGCGACTCCCGAAGCGCGGCCCGGCTGGAGTACGATGTGGCCCTTCGCACCGGAGGGGGAACGATGGCATACCGGGACTACGAAGCGCTTCGCATCGAGGTGGGGGAGGGCGTTGCGGAGGTGGTGATCGACCATCCGCCGATCAACCTCTTTGACCTCGAACTGATGCGCGAGATCGCGCGGTTCGGCCGCGAGGTCGAGGCCGACGACGAGGTCCAGGTGCTCGTCTTCTCGAGCGCCAATCCGGAGTTCTTCATCGCGCACGCCGATGTCGGCGGCATCCTCGACTTCCCCGTGCAGGCACCGGGCGAGGTTTCGGAGCCGAGCGGCTTCCAACGCATGGTGGAACGCTACCGGCGCATGGCCAAGGTCAGCATTGGCGTGATTGAAGGGCGCGCCCGCGGCGGGGGAAGCGAGTTTCTGCTCTCGCTCGACATGCGCTTTGCGGCGCGTGGCAAAGCGATCGTGAGCCAACCCGAAGTCGCTCTGGGCATCCTGCCCGGCGGGAGTGGCACCCAACGGCTGCCGCGCCTCATGGGTCGGGGCCGCGCCCTCGAGGCGATCCTCGGCTGTGCCGACTTCGACGCCGAGACTGCGGAACGCTACGGGTGGGTCAATCGCGCACTCGCGCCCGACGAGCTGCGGCCTTTCGTCCATAGCCTGGCGCACCGCATCGCGTCGTTTCCGCCCGGGGCGATCGGCGCGGCCAAACGCGCCGCCGACGCCGCCGAGCTTCCGCTCGCCGAAGGCCTCGTCGCGGAGAACCGTTGCTTTGCTGAGACGCTCGCGCTTCCCGAGGCGCGCGAGCGCATGCAGCGCTTCCTCGCGGTGGGGGGACAGACCCGCGAGGGTGAGCTCGAGTTGGGTCGTCTCTACGAGCGTCTGCGCGAGCGATGATCGCCTGGCTCAGAGGGTGCGGCGACGCGCGAGGAGCTCGATGTGCTCTCGGTGGCCGACGCGGCTGATGCGGTAGCGCGACACGCAGTACAGAGCGGCGAGATAGAGCACCATCAACAGCGGCCCGAAGATCAGCCCGAGGCGCGTGATCGTCGCGGGCTCGACGTCTTCCGGGCGCGCCCCGCTCGCAAGCCCGATCCACTCGATGGCGAGCCCGGCCAGGAAGGTGCCGACTCCCGAGGTGGCTTTGGCGGCGAAGCTGCGCGCCGCGAAGAAGAGCCCCTCCTCGCGCCGCCCGGTGCGCAGCTCATTCTCCTCGGCGATGTCGGCCACCATCGAGGAGATCGCGATGCCCACCATCACGACCACCGTGACTTCAATGAAACTGTGGCTCAGCAGTAGCGGAAGCAGCGCCGGGTGTTCGTTGCCCGGGAATAGCCCCACGAGTCGCAGCAAGACCGGTGCAGCACCAAAGAAGATGGAAAACGCGAAGAGCGCGACGGCTGCCTGGCGTTTGTCGAAGCGACCGGAGAGGCGCGCCGCGAGCACGGCGGCGAGGGCGGCCGAGAAGAACTGCAGAAGGATGAAGTAGCGGATCTCTTCGGGGGAGAGTCCCCAGAAGTACGTGATGAGATAGAGGTTGAGCGCCGCGCTGAAGCCAGCCGCCATGGCGCCAAAAAGACCGCCCCAGAAGAGCGCCTGGAAGGAGCGGTTGGAGAGCGTCTCCCGCAGCTCGCCGAGCCGCGCCCGCGGTCCCAGCCTGCGTTGTTCCGGCGGAGGCTTCAGCTGCGGGATGTAGCGGTGGGTACCGAGCGATGAAGCGAGGACCGAAAGCAGGATCAGGATCGCCGCCGCGACCCCGTAGGTCCGATAGCCGTCGGCGTAGAGGACGCCGTCCGGGTTGGCGGCCGAAGTGCGGAGGAACACGGTGTACGCCAGCGCCGCCGTGCCAAGGCCCCCAAACCAGCCAAAGAAGTAGCGGTAGCTCATCAAGCGGGTGCGCTCGTCGTAGTCCTCGGTGAGCTCGGCCACCAGCGAAGTGTTGGGAATCTCGTAAAGCGTGATCAGCGTCCGAACCAACACCGCGAGCCCGAGCAGGTAGAGAAAGAGCGCTTGCGCCTCGAGGCCGCGCGGCGGATTCCAGAGCAGCGCGTAGGAGACCACGAGCGGCAGCGCCGCAGCGTACATGAACGGGTGGCGTCGCCCCCAGCGCGACCTCCAGTGATCCGAGACATACCCCACAAAAGGGTCCGAGAACGCGTCGAGCAGCAGGAAGACCAGGTCGACGGGGAACATGCCTACGT
>CAZTOE010000456.1:0-2486 GCA_964615045.1 uncultured Spirochaetales bacterium | reverse complement strand
GGATGGCCTGGTCCTCGAGCTCGGCCGCGACCGCGTTCGCCTTCGTCACGTCGAACGCGGGCCGGCCCAGGTCCCGGGTCTTCTGGCGGAAGGCGCGGCGGGGCCGCTCCTCGTTGCGCAGGCTCTGGCGAAGGGCGAGATTGACCAGCTCGGACAGGGTCAGACCCTCGCGGCTCGCGCGCTTCTTCAGCTCACGGAAGAGGTCATCATCGATGCGCAGGGTCGTCCGCATGGCTGGCATCCTAGCATCGACCCAGTGATGCTGCGACATCAACGCCGGCCCTCGGCCCGCGCGGGATACAGCGGGATACAAACCATCACCTCAAGAACCCTTGCGTTTCCGATGGGTTGCAGCCGGAGGTTGTAGGTTCGAGTCCCGTCCGCCCCGCCAACTAGCTGATTGCGTTAGGCTTTTTGCGTTTTGCCAGACCCGCACGCTTCGCGCGTAAGTGCGCGTGCCGCCACTGGTTCTCGGGCCGGGATCCACGCGGGATACAAGCGCGCCCCTAGACCGGTCTGTCTGTGTCGTTCGCTGACGTGTCGAGCATCGGGTTCGAACTTGGGGCTCAGCAGCGGAACCCCTGCTTCTGGCGCCGTCGCGTTGCGCGACGAAGCGACGCTGACGCCGCCGCGCGACACTTGCCCGACTCGCTGACACGACCCGCATTCCTTCACGGTGCGATCGTCTGACGTTCGCCGGCGGGCTCCCGCTCGGTCGAGTTGGTGTGCAGGCCCTCTTCAGCCGTCCGAGGCCGAGCCGTGCGGGTGGCGATGATGAATGTCCGGCCAGTGGGGGTGACCGTGCACCAGCCGCTCGTGGACATGGGTGTGGCTGTGGCGGGTCGCGGGGTCGAGTCCCGGATGCTCATGGAAGTGGTGACCGTCGTGGCGGTGGCTGTGGATGTGCTCGGTTGGCTCGTGGACGTGCACGTGGGCGTGCTGGCTCCGGAGAAGCGCCGGGACCGCCAAGGCGAGCAGGAGGAGCGCGGCCGCATGGGCCGGTCCGAAGGGCTCCCCCAGCAGCGTGAAGGCCAGCACTGCGCCCGCAAAGGAAGCGGTCGCGAAGATGCCCTGGGCGCGGGTGGCGCCGATCTCGTGTGCGGATGCGATGTAGAGCGCGATACTCGCGCCGTACGACAATGCGCCCACGATGAGAGCAGCGGCCAGGTCTCCGGGCGACGCGATGACGGGTGCCAAGGCGAGCCCGATCGCGAGGTTCGTGCTCCCAGCGACGATTCCCTTGACGAGCGTGCTGCACGCTGGCGTGATCCCGTCGATCAGCGCCGTCAGGTGGTTGTCGAGGCCCCAGCAGGTGCACGCCATCGCCACCAGCAGCGCGGCCTGCACACCCGGCCAGCCCCCGCCTCCGACCAGCAGCGCGCCGCCGGCCACGATGCCCCCGACCCCGAGCCACCCGAGGCGACCGAGATGCTCGCGAAAGAGGGCTACGCCGAGGACGGCCGTTGCGACCATCTCGAGGTTGAGGAGCAGGGAGACGGAGCCGGCCCCGGAAAGACGCAGGCCGAAGAGGAGTAGCACCGGCCCGAGGACTCCTCCGAAGAAGATGGCGCCACCGAGCCGGAGCGCGTTCGGCCGGTGGAAGGCCATGCGCGCTCCCTTTCGTCGCTCCCAGGCCACGACGGGGCCATCCCTGCGGCCGCTCCCAGGTAGAGGAGCCCCGCCAGCTGGAAGGGACCGAAGGACCCGAGCAGCCACTTGCTCGCCGGCGTGGAGGCGCCGAACAGCACAGCCGACAGGAGGGCGAGAGGGAGGCCATACACGGGAGTCTCCACGGGTTCCAAAGGGGCGCGCTGCCACGGCAATTTCGACGCCGTTCTGTTCCCGCCGAGCCGCAGCCAGGCCGCACCGCACCCCGTTGCTTTCCCCGCGGCCTCGTGGGACCCGGCCATCGCCCCGACGCACACCGTCCGGGTCGCGCAGGAGCGGGCGCCGCCACGCGCCAGCCAAGAGGCCGCCGATCCATCCCATCCGCGAGCCCCGCCGCACGCCTGGCGTCTGAGTCGTGAGGCGCACGGCTTCCGCCGCAGCTCCGGCGGGTAGGGGGGCTGACTCTTCGGCATCGCGGACTCCTTCGCTTCCAAGCGTAAAGGCGTCCACGAAACCCAGGCAATTTCAGCGCTGAGCGCCATCGCCTCGTCGGTCCTGTTTGCCTGGCTCTTCAACCACACCGAGGGCAGTGTGCTGCCGGTGCTGGTGCTGCACACCGCCGTGAACGCCTGGTCTTCGGTGATCCTGGTGATGGTCCTGCCCGATGGAAGCAACCTGCGGCCGTTTCAGATGGTGGTCAGCATCCTTGTGTTCGTGACCCTGCTGCTCCTGTTTCGCCGCTACGCCGCACCGCAGGTCGGCTCAGCCGCGCCTCAGGCTCGGCCTTGAGGCGCCGCAATGGGGCTGGCTCCGCCGGGCCCATTTTGGCTTCCGCGCCCTCGCCGTGCCCACTTGATGCCTTCGAACCACACCACGCT
>CAZTOE010000455.1:2145-2492 GCA_964615045.1 uncultured Spirochaetales bacterium | reverse complement strand
ATCTCGAGCGCAATCTGTGGCTGCTCGACGCCCGCGGCGCAGTTCGCGTGACGGAGCTCGCGGTAAACACCGTGGCGCGCGGTTGCCTGCGCCGCGGTGAACAAGTGGGTGAGCTGCTGCTGCCGACGCTCACGGGTCTCGAGGGATGGGACGCGGCCGCGGTGGCGCGCCGCCTGGGCGCCGAACTCCACGCCCTCGGTGAGCCCCCGCTGCCGGTACACCTCTGTCCTGCGGAACTCCCTCCGCCGCCGCCCGTCGGACGTGGGACGCCGGCGCAATGGGCGCGCCACATGGCGCGGTAGGCTGCCTCGATCACGGCTTCCGCCTGCCCCTGTTCCATCCAGTTG
>CAZTOE010000455.1:0-2135 GCA_964615045.1 uncultured Spirochaetales bacterium | reverse complement strand
GCAATGGGCGCGCCGGCTCGAGGATTCCAAGGCGCTCGCCGCCCTCGCGGCGGCTCTACGCGCGGCCACGCGACCCGGGCGCCTACTGCTGCTGCCCCCGGTGTTTGGCATCGATCGACACGCCCACGTGATGGAGGAACTGGTCCGACAGCTCGAGGGCCCGGTGGCGGAGCTAGTCGGGGTTGCGCCGTTACATCTGATGGGCACGCGGATCGACCGTGCACTCCAGCGCGGTCTTCAGCGCGCCGGCATCGAGGTGATGGATGCGCGTGTTGTGGGTGGCGAAGCCCCGAAGGGCGCGCTTCGCCGCCTGCAGTTGGAGGCACGGGCGGGAGAGCCCGAGTTCCTTGAGGCCCAGGCCGTGGTGCTCGCCAGCGGGCGCTTTCTCGGGGGGGGACTTCGCGACAGCGCCGAGGGTCTCCGAGAGGCGATCTTTGGACTTCCGCTCTTCGACGGTGCGGGACGACGGGTGGACGGTACCCCGGCCGCCGAGCTTACCACCGGCGAATACGTCGCCGATCAAGCCCTCTATCAGGCGGGGATTCCCACGGACGCCCTGCTTCGACCCCTGGGCCCTGACGGGGCGCCCGCCTATCCCAACTTGTTTGCAGCCGGAGATGTGCTGGGCGGCTTCGACCCCGCCCGCGAGCGGTCGGGGTACGGGGTTGCCCTCGGCTCCGGCTATCGGGCCGCGCTGAATGTCCTTCGCGCGATGCGCGCGGGCGCGCTGTCGAGGCGAGAGTGATGCGCCGCCGCGGTTATCGTGGCCTCGGTCGTGAGCTCGCGCGTACGGGCTCCAAGGCCCTCTGGCTCCAGCTTCGGAGTGGCGCGCGACACATTCTGCGCCGCCTCTTCGACGCGAACGGGAACGATGGGGTAGGGCTTTTCCTCAAGCACTACGCGGCAGACGGCTTCGAACTCCCCGACCCCTCCCGTCGCGCCCGATCACTGGCAGCCGAACGCTGCCTGGTTTGTGGCTTGTGTTCGATCGAATGTGGCCGCGTAGGGGGCCAGCCGAGCCTCGACCCCGAGGAGGCCGTCGTTGCCGCGTCGCGCCTCGAGATTGACTGGCTGCGGCTCGGCGAGCCCGGCGATCTGGGCGACTCCGGCGTCTCCCCCTGCGGGGCCTGTCGCGCGTGCGATGCGGTGTGTCCCGTCGCCATCCCGATCGCCGCGATCCAGGATGACCTCTTGCGCCTCGCACCGAAGCTGTTCGCTCCGGCCGTGACTCCGCGGAACCGCTCGGTTGGCGACGGAGTCCCGGATCGGGTAAATCGGGCCCCACGTGATGACAGCGTTCCGCCCGAGGGCCGGGGACGCGGTCAGCGAGAACCTGGCACAATCAAGTAAAGGATCCCCCACCATGGCAAGACCGAAGATCGCGCTGATCGGCGCCGGCAACATCGGAGGTGTGCTCGCGGAACAGATTGCCTACCGCGAACTGGGCGACGTCATCCTGTTCGACGTCGTGGAAGGGATGCCCCAGGGCAAAGCCCTCGACATGGCGGAAGGCGCGCCCCTGATGGACAGCGACATGCGCATCTCCGGCGTGAACGATTACAAGGGGATCGCCGGCGCCGATCTGGTGATCATCACGGCGGGGCTCGCCCGCAAGCCGGGCATGTCCCGCGATGACCTGCTCAAGACCAATCTCTCGATCATGACCCAGGTGGCCACCGGCGTGCGCGAAAACGCCCCTGGCGCCTACGTGATCGTCGTCAGCAATCCCCTCGACGCCATGGTCTACACCTTCAAGGAGGTATCGGGTTTTCCCAAGAACCGCGTGGTCGGGATGGCCGGCGTGCTCGACTCGGCCCGCTTCCGCGCCTTTGTCGCTTGGGAGCTCGGGGTGTCGGTGCAGGACGTCACTGCACTGGTGCTCGGTGGCCACGGGGACACCATGGTTCCACTGGTTCGCTACTGCACCGTGAACGGCATCCCGATCACCAAGCTGCTTTCCGCCGACAAGATCACTGCCATCGTCGAGCGCACCAAGGGCGCTGGTGGGGAGGTGGTCGGCCTCTTGAAGACCGGCTCCGCTTTCGTCTCGCCCGCGGTGAGCGCGGTTGAGATGGCCGAGTCGATTCTGCGCGACAAGAAGCGCGTCGTCCAGGTCGCCCGCTGGCAGTTCCTCC
>CAZTOE010000454.1:0-2523 GCA_964615045.1 uncultured Spirochaetales bacterium | reverse complement strand
GCCAACGGCCCCCGCGCGCAGCGGAGGGCGGAGCCCGAGCGGAGTCCACTCAAACGCCCGAGACGAGCCAAAGGTCGCCGGAGTGGTCAGGCAAGAATTTCGGTAGCGTGCCCGGCATGGCGGAGTCGGAGACGACTCGGGATAAGGGCGGCGGCCTCACGAGGCGCTCCTTGACGGCCCCCTTGCTGGACTTTTTGAAGGAGCTGGGCGCCTGGCTGGTCGCCTCCTCCCTGCGGATGCTGGGGAGCACCTGGCGCTATCGCGCGGACGGAGCCGACCCCCCGGGAGACGACGTGCCGATCATCGGCGCGCTTTGGCACGGCGGGCTGATCTGCGCGGGCCACTACTTTCGGGACCAGGGTGTGGTGGTACCCATCAGCCGCAGCCGTGACGGCGACCGCGTCGCTGGGGTGCTGCGAAGGCTCGGGTTTGGTGATTTTGCGCGCGGATCCAGTTCGCGCGCGGGCAGCGCCGCACTGGTCGGAGCGATCCGTTGGGCACGAAAGGGCCGTCGCATCGGCATCCTGTGCGACGGCCCCCGGGGCCCGGCGCGCCGCGCGAAAGGCGGTGCCGTGGCGGTGGCACGCTCATCCGGTCTGCCACTCTATCCGATCGCGATCGCGGCCCGGCCCTGCCTCACGCTTTCCAGCTGGGATCGCGCCATCCTGCCCTGGCCCTTCGCGCGCGTCGTGCTGCGCTTCGGCAAGCCGCTGCACATCCCGCCCGATGCCGATCGGGACGCCATGGAGCGATGGCGGCAGCGCTTGGAAGCAAGGCTGCTGCAGCTCGAGCACGAGCTTTACGTCGAACTCGGCGTCGCACCGCCGGCGGCGGAAGCGTGATCGCCTAGTGAACCCGTCTTCGAATACGCGCGACGAATTCGGCGAGCCAGGCTCCGAGATCGGGATGCTCGAGGAGCCCAACCGCCTCGAGGCGATCAATCGCGACTGCCTCGACCTCCTTGGTGGTCGCTGCCTGAAGGGCGCGGCGTGCATCGTCCACGAGTTCGGCTGAGTCGAGGGCGCGAATGATCTCCTTGATCACCGGAATCGCCAGGGCGGTCCCCGAGAGTTCGCCGATCCCGAGCCCCACGAGTAGCGGAGCGGCAAGAGGATTGGTGGCCAGCTCGCCACAAATCGAGATGGGAATCCCGGCTTTGGCTGCCGCGCGAGCACTCTTGTCGATGAGTGCCAACACCGCGGGGTGCAGCTGGCGATAGAGATGCGCAATCGCCTCGTTGCCGCGGTCGACCGCCAGCGTGTACTGGGTCAGGTCGTTGGTCCCGATACTGAAGAAGTCGCACTCCCGCGCCAGAGCGTCAGCGACCAGTGCCGCCGAGGGAACCTCGATCATCACCCCGACCGGCATCTCGTGCCGCGGTGCGGAGTCGCGCGTTTCGAGTTCGCGCCGAGTTTGGGTGAGGATCTCGCGGACCCGCCGAAATTCTTCCACCGAAGAGATCATGGGGATCAACAGCCGGATATTGCCCGCCGTATTCGCCCTCAGGATTGCCCGTAGCTGGGTGCGCAGCGACTCCTCGTTGCGCAAAGAGAGTCGAATCGATCGGCAACCCAGCTGGGGGTTGTCTTCGTGCTCGAGACCGAGCCCGGGGAGTGGCTTGTCTCCGCCGAGGTCGAGGGTGCGGATCGTGACGGGCGCGGGGGCGATCGCTTCGGCGACGCGCGCGTAGAGCCGCGCTTGTTCATCTTCGTCGGGGATCCCACGGTGGGCGAGCGCCAAGAGCTCGGTGCGGAAGAGCCCGATGCCACCCACCCCGTGCCGTTTCAGTTGACGCAGATCGGCGACGAGTCCGACGTTGGCGGTCAGCGCGATCTGACGCCCATCGCGGGTTTCCGAGGGGCGGTGGCACAATGCATCGAGGTGCCCCACGGCTATGTCGAAGCGTTGCTTCTGCTCGCGGTAGTCGGAAAGCACGCGCTCATCGGGAGAGAGCACGACCCGCCCGATGATACCGTCCACGATCGCCGTTTCGCCGGGCTTCGCGAGGCTCATCAGGTCGCGGATACCCGTCACGGCAGGGATCTCGAGCGTCCGGGCGAAAATCGCGCCATGCGAAGTCTCGCCACCGTGCTCCGATACAATGGCCGCCACCTTCTCGGTATCGAGCATCGTGAAATGGGCCGGGAGGATCATCGAGGTGACGACCACCGCCCCATCTGCCAGGCGGATATTGGGATGGCGGACCCCGAGCAGTTTTGCCGCCACTCGCCGTCCGACGTCCTCGACGTCCACACCGCGCTCGCGGAAGTAGTCGTCCTCGATCCGTCCGAAGATCGCCCGGTACTCTTCGATGACGGAGTGCAACGCCTGGAGAGCGCTGCCGCTTGCCCGGATGCGCTGGTCGAGGCGCGCGAGAAAGCCCTTGTCTTCGAGGATCTGGATGTGCGTGTTGAACACGCTGCCGAACTCGGGCCCGAACTGTTGGCCCATCTCCTGGATGACGTGATCGAGCTCATCCCGGGCTTCGGCGAGGGCACGGTGCAAATCAGCGCTTTCGCGCTC
>CAZTOE010000453.1:0-2526 GCA_964615045.1 uncultured Spirochaetales bacterium | reverse complement strand
TGGCCTGCCGCGCGGGATTGGTCGACGGAACCCTCGACGCGATCGCAACGGACCACGCCCCCCATGCGCTTCACGAAAAGGATGTGGAGTTCACCGCGGCGCCCCCCGGTATCCTTGGCTTCGAGACCGCGGTGCCCGTCACCCTCGATCTCGTGCGCGCCGGAGAGCTTTCGCCCCTCGAATGGGTGAGGCGTACCAGTACCAACCCCGCGGCGATTTTCGGCCTCGAAGGCGGAAGTCTCCGCGTCGGGGCGCCCGCCGACATCACGGTGATCGACCCGGCTTGCCGGTGGGTTTACGACGCCGTCAAGGGATACTCGAAGAGTCGCAACTCGCCTTGGGATGGCCGGGAACTCCTGGGCCGCTCCCTCCGTACCTGGGTGAATGGACGGCTCGTCTATGACGTCGAGTACGGGGTGGTCGCTCCTTGACCGGCTCCTTGCGGGAGGTCGCGCCGGCGACGTTGGCTCTCGCGGACGGCCGGTGGTTTCGGGGCCGCGGCTTCGGCGCTCGCGCCGTGGCGGCGGGTGAGATCTGCTTCAACACCAGCCTGATGGGATATCAGGAGATCCTCACCGATCCCTCCTACGCCGGGCAGATCGTGGTGATGACGTGTCCGCAGATTGGCAATGTCGGCGTGAACGCAGCCGACGAAGAATCGCGTCGCGCGTTTCTCGAGGCCTTCGTGGTGAAGGAGCTGCATCCGGCGAGCAGCTGGAGGGCCGATGGCGAGCTCGGCGACTGGCTGGAGCGGCGGGGGATTCCTGGTATCGCCGGTCTCGATACGCGGGCTCTGGTCCGCCGCATCCGCGATGGGGGTTTTCAGCAGGCGGTGCTCTCCACCGATCCGGCGCATCAGGATCCAACAGCCCTGGTCCAACGCGCGCGCGCTGCGCCAGGACTGGACGGACGCGACTGCGTCGCCGAAGTGACGACCGACGTGTCCTACCGCTGGGGCGAAGGGCTGTGGCCCGGCGTCGATGGGCAGCTTCCCCGTCGACCCCGCCCCGAACCGCAGCTTCGCCTCGTCGCCTATGACTTCGGAGTGAAACGCAACATCCTGAGGCTGCTCGTCGAGACGGGATTCGACGTGACCGTCGTGCCCGCCACGACACCCGTCGCCGAGGCTCTGTCCCATGAGCCCGATGCGATCTTTCTCTCCAACGGGCCCGGCGATCCGGCCGCGGTGGAGGGAGTGCGCGACATCGTGCGGGAGCTGGCCAATAGGCTGCCCGTCTTTGGCATCTGCCTGGGGCACCAGATTCTCGCCCTTGCGCTCGGCGGGACGACCCGAAAGCTCAAGTTCGGGCACCACGGAGGCAACCAGCCCGGCCAGGATCTCGCCACTCTGAGCGTGGCGATTTGCGCCGAGAACCACGGCTACGCCGTCGACCTCGAATCGCTGCAGCGCGCCGGGGAGCCGGTCGAGGTGACCCATCTGAATCTGAACGACCAGACCGTCGAAGGGCTGGCCCATGCGGAAAGACCCCTCTTCTCGGTCCAGTACCACCCCGAGGCTTCCCCGGGTCCCCACGACGCGCGTTACTTCTTCGGTCGCTTTCGCGCGATGGTGTGGCGGCACAAACAGGGTGAGTCGGTGAGCGGCCTGGCCGTGGCGCGAGGGGGCTGAGGATGCCGCTGCGGAGCGATCTCTCCTCGGTCCTCGTGATTGGCTCGGGGCCCATCGTCATCGGGCAGGCGTGCGAGTTCGACTATTCCGGAACCCAGGCGTGCAAGGCGCTCCGCGAGGAGGGTCTTCGGGTGGTGCTGGTAAACTCGAACCCCGCCACGATCATGACAGACCCCGAGACCGCCGACGCGACCTACGTCGAGCCGATGACCGTCGAGAGCATCGAGAAGATCATCGGGCGTGAACGCCCGGATGCGCTGCTCCCCACCATCGGGGGGCAAACCGCGCTGAATCTCGCCATCGAGCTCGCGGAGACTGGGATCCTCGAGCGGCACGGTGTCGCGCTGATCGGCGCCAACCTCGACGCGATCTTGAAGGCCGAAGACCGCCAGCTGTTCCGCGCCGCGATGGAGCGCCTCGGACTCCGGGTTCCGCGCTCGGGCTATGTCCGCTCTGTCGAGGAGGCGCGCGGGCTGCTCCCGGAAGTGGGGTTGCCGGCCATTGTGCGGCCCAGCTTCACCCTGGGTGGCGCCGGCGCGGGGATTGCGCGCGAGGCTCATGACTACGACCGCGTAGTCGCCTGGGGGCTGGCCCAGTCGCCCCGCGGCGAGGTATTGGTCGAAGAGAGTGTGCTCGGCTGGAAGGAGTACGAGCTCGAGGTGATGCGCGACAGCGCCGACAATGTCGTGATCATCTGCTCGATCGAGAACTTCGATCCAATGGGGGTCCACACCGGGGATTCGATCACCGTCGCGCCCGCCCAGACGCTGACGGATCGCGAGTACCAGGAGATGCGCTCGGCCGCTCTGGCGATCATCCGCGAGATTGGCGTCGACACCGGAGGCTCGAATATCCAGTTCGCAGTAAACCCTGCGACCGGCGCGATCGTCGTGATC
>CAZTOE010000452.1:0-2529 GCA_964615045.1 uncultured Spirochaetales bacterium | reverse complement strand
GTTTCCCGCGAACTTCGGCAGAAAATCCCCCAACCCCTCAACTTCGAGGAAGGTCGAAACACGCTTCCCGTCGAAGACTGGGCCGTTCTTGATCCGGTAGCCGGGGACGTACTGCTGGACTTCGGAGACCATCGCCTCGATGGCCTGAACGATCGCTTTCTCGTCGGGGTCATCTGCAGTCAAGCAGTGCACCGTGTCCCTCATGATCAGCGGCGGCTCGGCAGGATTCAGAATGATGATCGCCTTGCCCTTCTTCGCACCGCCTACGCTCTCGAGTGCGCGCGCCGTTGTCTCGGTGAATTCGTCGATGTTCTGGCGGGTTCCGGGACCTGCGGACCGCGAGGCAATCGTTGCCACAATCTCGGTGTAGTCGATCTCCTGAACGCGGCTCACCGCAGCCACGATCGGAATCGTGGCCTGCCCGCCACAGGTCACCATGTTGATGTTCGTGGCGCCCGCGCGCACATGATCCGCGAGATTGACCGAAGGAATGCAGTATGGACCAATTGCCGCCGGGGTCAGATCGATCACCGCGATCCCGCGTCCTTCGAGCTGCCGGGCGTTCTCCGGATGAACCGAGGCCGATGTCGCATCGAACGCGAGTGCGATCTCACCCTCTCCGATCTCGGCGAGAAGACCGGGGACACCGTCCGCCGTGGTGCGCAAACCCAGCTCGCGCGCGCGTCCGAGACCTGGCGACGAAATATCGATGCCGGCCATCCATTTCGGTTCGAGCGCATTACTTCGGCGCAGCTTGTAGAGGAGATCGGTTCCAATATTGCCCGAGCCGATGACCGCACAGGGCACGCTCATGAGGAGATCTCACGCGTCCCAAAGCGGACGCTCACGGATCCGATTCCGCCGATGGTCACTCGGAGGTGGTCTCCCGCGGCGACCGGGATGAGCGGCACCAAGGAGCCCGACAGAATGACCTCTCCCGCCTCCAGCGAGATCCCGTAGCGGCCCAGGGTGTTTGCGAGCCATGCCACGCTGTTGACCGGTGAGCCAAGCGCCGCCGCGCCAGCGCCGGTGGCGACGATTTCACCATTCTTCTCAAGCACCAGGCCGCAATGTTTGAGATCGACCTCGCGCGGGTCTACCGCGTTGCTTCCGAGCACGAAGGCGCCCGACGAAGCGTTGTCCGCAACCGTGTCCTCAATCGCGATTTTCCAGTCCGCGATCCGCGAATCGACGATCTCGAAACACGGCATCACGGCTTGCGTCGCGCGAAGGACGTCGGCGTTGTTGAGCCCGGGGCCCTGGAGCGGTTCTCCCAGGACAAACGCGATCTCGCCCTCGGCGCGGGGCGAAATCATCGCGGAGAAGGGCAGCGTGGCGCCGTCGCCGTAGGCCATTCCGGACAGGAGATGTCCAAAATCGGGCTCCTCTACGCCGAGCATCTCTTGAACTGCGCGGTTTGTGAGACCGACTTTGCGGCCGACCACCCGTTCGCCGCGCCTCAACCGATGCTCGACGAAGGCGAGCTGAATCTTGTAGGCATCGTCGACGGTGATACCGGGCTCTCGCTCCTTGAGAGGCACGACGGGCTTACAGCTTTGCAGAGCCGAATCGAGTTCTGCGCCGTAGCGGTCGATGGTTCCTTGGTCCATGTCACCTTCCTATCCGAGGGAGCGAAGCTCGGGCATCACCTCTTGTGCGAACAGTTCCTCGGAACGCAGGACTGATTCGAACGGCAGATCGCCGAAGTGGTGCCAGGTAAGCAAATGTCCGGTATCGCTCGTTTCGATCACGCTTCGCATGTGCTTTTGGACCGTCTTCGACGACCCGGCGATCACGATCTCGAAGTCCATCAGCGCCTCCAGCGGAGGCGGGTTGCTCGGATCCTTGAAGGGTTTGAAGTATTCCTTGTAGTACGCGTAATCTTCGGGGAGCGCGCGAAGATCTTGGGGCACGACGGCCGGGATAAACAGCCTAAAGAGGTTCACCATCGCGGATCGCACCTCCTCGACGGCTTGTTCGTCGCTCTCCGCAACGTGCACGAAGCGAAGCAGCACGTTCTGGTCGCGCGTCCATTTCCGCCCCGCGGCCTCGGCTTCTTCCCGGTAGACCCCATAGCGGTTTCGCGTGATCTCGGGGGTCAGGAAAGCACTCGCCATCGCGTAGCCATTTCGCCCCGCCCATCGGATCGTCGGATCGCTCAGTGACGCGACAAAGATCGGAGGGTGGGGCTTCTGAAACGGCCGCGGCCAGATCGTCGCACCGTCAAGGCTGTAGAACTGGCCGTCGTGGTGGACGTTTTCCTCCTGCCAGAGCCGCAGCGCGAGTTCCAGACTTTCCTCGAAGCGGGGTCGCGCTTCGGTGAAGGGCATGCGCGCTTTCCGGAACTCTTGTTCGTCGACCCCCCGGCCAATCCCAACATCGAGGCGACCCTGGGTGAGAAGGTCGAGCATCGCCGTCTCCTCGGCGAACCGGACCGGCTGGTGGAAGGTGAGCACGTTTACCATCACGCCCATTCTCATCCGCCTCGTGCGCTGCGAGAGTGCGGCGAGGATCAGGTTCGGGGACGGA
>CAZTOE010000451.1:0-2532 GCA_964615045.1 uncultured Spirochaetales bacterium | reverse complement strand
CCCTCCCCCTACGTGGGGAGGGGCGTGCCGCGAAGTTGAGGTTGCCAAGTGATGACCCATGCGACTCCGGGCGCAAAGGCATGAGTCACGTAAGAGGTGAAACGCCCACCCGTGCGGGTCCAAGCCCCGTGCGGAAGCGGCTGACTGCTCTGCGGCGGGTGACTGGCCGCGGGGCGAGAACCAGGGTCGCTCCGCGAGGAGCGGTCACGAAGTGGTCCGTCAGCGGCGAGCCTGTTAGGTTCCGAATGGTGGCGTCGCAGATAGGCGCACCCGTCCCCTTCCCACGGGTAGCGCGGGAGCCGGGGAGGTTCCCCCTGCTCTCTCCGCCGGGATGTAGCTGGATAGGCCTAGCGGACGCTGTGCGTGTTGACCGGGGCCGGCAGGCCAGAAGGCAGCCGTCAATGACCGCGGGAACCCTCACGCCGTCCGAGGCAGGCCGGTGTCCTGCTGAGGTAACGAGCCGGTATAAGCGGTGCGAAATCCGACTCGGAAGCGGCGGCGAGGCGGGTGGTCTATCCCGCCTCCTCGGAGGACTCAGCATCTCCCGGTTAAGGCCCCGTACAGGCGTCGGGACCCACGGAGTGGTCCAGGCGTCGGCGGCGGGTGACCGAGGGGAGTAACCGTTGCGGAAGGAAGGAGGCGGCGCACAGTGACGCGCTCCGGAGGAGACGGTGCGAGGAAACGCTCGCTTTCCCAAGGATCGCCACGACAGGCGCCCGCAGGTCACTCTGCGGCGGAGGAGGTCTCGAGCGCGGGACGTCACGCGAACGAGGCCGAGTCCGGATCGGGAAGCGAACACCGGCCCCCCGCCGGCCCCGATGAAGGAACTCCGATCTGGACGTCGTCCCGACCTGGCCGCGTATCCACCGAAGACCAAAGCAAGCCGGTTCGCAAAGCCCATTCGCTGATCGACAAGGTCTACCGCTGGGAGAACCTCTACACCGCCTGGAGGCGTGTCCGCGCCAACAAGGGAGCGCATGGCCTCGACCGGGTGACCATCCGCCATTTCGAGGCGGATTGGGAAACTCACCTGCGCGAGATCCAGCGCCAGCTCATCGAGAAGCGCTACACGCCCCTTCCGGTGAGGAGGGTCTACATCCCCAAGGCGTCCGATCCGACCAAGCGGCGCCCTCTCGGGATTCCCACGGTCGCCGACCGCATCGTGGGTCAGGCGCTCCTCCAGATCCTCGATCCCCTCTTCGACTCCACTTTGTCGGAGCGGAGCTTCGGGTTTCGCCGAGGTCGCAAGGCCCGCCATGCCATCGCCACCGTGATCCGCGACGCCAGGGAAGGCTATCGGCACGTCGTCGACGCCGACATCGCCTCCTTCTTCGATCGGATCTCCCATCAGGTGGCGATGTCTCTTGTACGAGCCCGCATCGCCGACGGACGCGTCCTCAAGCTGATCGAGGCCTTCTTGAAGGCGGGTGTGTGTGAAGACGGCACCGTCCACGTCCCTGCGGAGGGCACCCCGCAAGGTGGCGTCATCTCTCCGTGGCTGTCGAACCTCGTCCTCGACGTGCTCGACAAGGCCCTCGAGGACAGGGGCTTCCGCCACGTCAGATACGCGGACGATTTTGTCGTGCTCACCAGGACCCGGCAAGAGGCCCAAGATGCCCTTGCCTTCGTCGCCGAGGTGCTCGGGACGCTCAAGCTCTCGCTCCATGAGACGAAGACTCGCCTCACGGACTTCCACGAGGGCTTTGAGTTTCTCGGGTTCCGCTTTCGACGAGGCCGCCTGGGCGTCCGGGCCAAATCCCTCGAACGCTTCAAGGACAAGATCCGCGGGCTGACGCGGCGCCAGCAAGGGAGAAACGTCGTGGCCGTCATCGCAGACCTCAACGCCGTGCTGCGGGGATGGTCGGGCTATTTCGGGGTCGCAGAGGTTTCGTGCACCTTCAGGTGGCTCGACTCCTGGATCCGGATGCGTGTTCGTTCCTTCCGCCTCCAGCGCCGCTGCCACAACGACAACTGGCGCCTCCCAAACCAGCTCCTCGCGAAATGGGGCCTTCTCTCGCTGCAGCAATGCAGGCCGTCCTATCGGCTCAGCTTGGTGGATACGCCGACCCGGGAGAGCGGGTCTCGGCTCCTTGCAATGAGGAACCCGCGCGGGGTCGCCCAGTGCGGTAATGCCGCATGCTGAAAAATGCCACCGCAGATGGCCGGTGGCAGGCAACGATGGGGGGGCGGAGGTAACCCCTCCGCCCTACCCGCTATAGGGAGGGGGGTTAGTGAATGAATGGGGGTCGATGAATGATCAGGGGCGCCCGAGCACCAGCGTCGCGTTCGTCCCGCCGAAGCCGAAGGAGTTGGAGAGGGCCAGGGACATGTCCCGCGACTCGGGCTCCAGCACCGGCGGGTAGTCCTCCAGCTCCGGGTCCAGCGTCTCCACGTTGACGCAGGGGGCGATCCAGCCCCCGCGGAGCATCGCCAGGGTGAAGATGGCCTCGATCGCCCCGGCGGCGGAGACGGGGTGGCCCGTGTACCCCTTGGTCGAGGAGTACGGAACGTGCCGGTCCTCGAACACGGTCC
>CAZTOE010000450.1:0-2537 GCA_964615045.1 uncultured Spirochaetales bacterium | reverse complement strand
TGTCGAATTCGGGAATAGGATTGGTCGTGCGCTGTCGCTCCATAACGGGGACAAGCGTTGCGCATCGGGATTCCCGAGTGGGGGGCACACGGGAATGAGGCGGAACAATTTTTAGAGGTACCTGCCAACCACGTTCAAGATCGTCTTCGGGCTTCGCTGACAGGTTCTCGCGATCTCCGCAGCGATCGACATTTTTCTTCGAGCCGGATCGGCTGTGCGGAGGCGCTTCGCCTCCTCGATCCAGCGTCCGTGATGCTCGCTTGTCTGCTGGGCGCGCGTTTTGCCGCCTTGGGACGCCGCCGTCCGTTGGCGCTTACCGCTCAATGCATCGGGCGCGATCCCCGCGTTCACATGGACGGCGAAGTAGTTCCATTGCGCCCTGAGCGCCGCGTCGACGGCTTGGCAGGTGGATAGTCGCGCCGCCTTGGGATCGCCCCGTAGAGCCCAATCTTGGACGTGTGAGAGGGCCGAATGAAACTCATCGATCTCCTCGATCACCTTGCGCGCGAACGTCGCAACGAACTCGCTCGGCGACGCGTCCAGCGCCTGCCTTGCCCACGCTTCGAGTTGACCGAGGTACTGCTCAGTGGTCTCTTGGCTGTCGGCATTCAAGGCTTCCCAGTCCGCGGGTTCGACGATCGTCAGCAACCCTTTCTCCGGGGACTCGACGGGGGTGCCATCGGGCGCGTAACGAGTGCGCTTGAACTTCATCGGGCCGCGTGCTCCTCGCGGCGCTCGGGATGGAAACGACGGGCCAGGCTGCCGAGCAAGCAACTCTTCGGGAGCGACCCTAGGCCCGTCGTAGAACTAGTCTAACCCCGGTCGAGTCGTTCCTCAGCCGTAGTAACTTCGTAGTAACTCGGTCTCAAAATGCACCGTTTGCCCCGCTCTAAGTGCCTAAATTCCCGTTGCACAAGGACGCAAAAACCGACTCATAACCCGGAGGTCGGGGGTTCGAATCCCTCCCCCGCTATGTTCCTAGCGAACCCCTCGGAGTCGCTGCTCCGGGGGGTTCCGCTTTTCAGGGCCAGCGTCAGCGAGCCCCGCACCCGAAAGTGCCTCTCGGCGTCCTCGAAGACCCGGAGCCGGCCCTCGCCAAGGAAGCCCCGCAGCACGCGCCGGGAAGCCTCGGGGTCCGCGCCGCGAAGCACTCCCCGCCAGTCCTTCACCTTCTCTTGGGCGAGCTCCAAGAGCTCTTCTTCGCCCACGGTGACCTGGGAGGCGGCTCGCTCGTGCCGCACTCGATCCCGCTCCTCGCCGAGTTCGCGGAGCTTGGCGGCCAGCTCGGGCACGTCGGGGGCCACGGCGATGGCCTCCGTCAGCTTGGCGATCTTCTCGTCCAAGTCGCGCAACTCCGCCTCCCCGGGCGCGAGGCGCGCAAGCCGCTCGCGGACTTTCTCGACGGCGCGCCGGGCCAGGTAGGCCACGTGGTCGGGAACCAGGATCTGCTCCTCGATCGCGTCAAGGATTCGCTCCTCTAGCACCGATCCCTTCACGGTGAGCCGACTCGCGCAGATCGCATCGCCGCGATCCCGGTGCCACTGGCACCCGAAGAGCGAGTCGGACTTGAGGGCATGGAAAGAGCCGCCGCAACGTCCGCACGCCAAGAATCCCGCGAGCAAGTGCCGAGAGCGCCGCGGTCCCGAGTGGGTGGGGATCGGCTTCCGATCCCGGATCGTAAGAACCATCCGTCTCTGGCGCTCACCCTGTCGCTCGCGAACCGCGAGCCACAGCGATTCGGAGACGATGCGCCAAGACTCGTCCATGCGCCGCAGCCACTCCGACTCCGGTCGCTCCACCCGGCGCCGCTTTCCTGTGGAATGATCCTTCACCCAGCGGCTACGGTTCCACACCATCTCGCCGCGGTAGAGTGGATTGCGCAGCATCTCCTGGATCGAACTCGGCGCCCAGGAGCGGGAACGCCCTGCACGAGGTCGGGGCGCTGGAACCCACTCGCGGTTCAGCGCGTGGGCGATCGCCTTGACGCCCTGCCCTTCCGCGTAGCGCTCGAAGATGCGGACCACAGTTGCGGCCTGGTCGGGGTCCACCACGATGCGGGAGCCCGCTTCGGCCGGGATAGTCCGGTAGCCGTAGGGAACGGCCCCAGCCGCGAGCCCGCGGCGCGCCCGCCCGGCGAGTCCGCGGTGCGTGTCGGCCCGGAGCTTTACTAGGTATTCCTCGTTGAGTACCGCCATGACCTTGGAGCCCACGTTCTCCAGGTCGAGCCCCGAGGAGACCTCGATCCCACGCCGTCCGCGTTCCCGGAGCTGATTCCGCACCCAGCCTACATCCTCGCCGTCGCGGGCGATGCGTGAGGAGTCCCAGACCAGGAGGACGTCCCACCGGTCGATCCCGGCGATCAGTGCGAGGAGCCCCGGTCGGTTGTGGCGGGAGGCGCCCGAAATTCCCGCGTCCTGCTCGACCATCACGACAGACCAGCCTTGGCGCTCCGCGTATTCGCGACAGCGCGCGATCTGGTCGGCCGGCGAGGCGGCGCTCTGCTTGTCGGTGCTCATTCTTGCGTAGACGGCTGCCCG
>CAZTOE010000449.1:0-2540 GCA_964615045.1 uncultured Spirochaetales bacterium | reverse complement strand
CAAGGTCAAGCTGGACTGGCCGGGGATCTACAACCTGCGTCTCGATCCCTTCGAGAAGATGAACCTGGGAGAGTCGCTCTTCGCCGCAGACTGGTGGGCGTTCGAGTTCTGGCGCTTCGTCTTCATCCAGCAGGAGGTCGCCAAGCTCGCGAAGACCGCGCTCGAGTTCCCCCCGATGCAGCCGGGCGCGAGCTTCAACCTCTCGGCGGTGAAGGAGAAGATAGAGAAGGCTATGTCCAACAGAGCCGGCAACTAGCGGCAGGGGCGGTTCCGGTCGCCGGACCTCGACCACCAGTCGGCGAGGGTGATGGTCATGAGAGTCCCTTCCTTCGGGAGGCAGCGTACGGCCTGTGGAGGTGTGGACTCCTAAAGATCGTCAGACAGAACCACGTCCAGAAAGACAAATCCGAAGGCACCGAGCCCGAGGAGCATGCCCGTGACGTAGAAGGCGAAGCCCGGCACGAAGGGCCAACCGACCAAGCCTCTCTTGTTCCTTCATCGAACCAATCAAGTTTTCATCCACCAGCGCGACAATCAGCGAGAGGATGGTCGGGCAATTCTCACGGACTCGGCTCGAGCGCGAAGGTGCGGAGTCTGTCGGCTGTTCGGGCCGTGGCTTCGCCCGCCGGCATCGGGCTGCATCGCAATAACACCCAAAAGTGTCGATTTCGCCGAGAGGGCCTCTGGCGGCAGGCTCGCGCGAAGCACCATATAATGACCGCCGTTGGGGGGTGTCGGGAGGAATCCGATGATCCCCTACTACCGAGTGATTTGCCGTGGCCTCCGGCTGGTGGGTTGCCTTCTCCTGCTGGGGCTTCCCACCCGCGCCGAAAGCGGACGGGTCGAGATCTGCCATGTGTCCCCGTGGAATCCCTCCATCCAGAGGGAGATCGCGGTGGGCCGCTTGGCGGCACAGTTTCACCTGCTCCGGCATCCGGGCGACCAGCTCGGGCCGTGTTTGGAGCGGGTGGAATGTCCCTGTTGGACGACCGAGGAGCTCCGGAGCGCCGTAGCGGCCCTCCCCACCGACCCCACGGAGGCGGAGGATGCGATACTGGCCGGCTGCGAGCTTTCGGTCGGTACGTTTGGCGAGAGGTTCTCGGCGGAACTCCGCTTTCAGGATCTGCAGGGGGTTCTGTCCGATGGGGCGCGGGTCCTGTTCAACGGCGAGCGGATGTGCATCGTCTTTGTCGAGGCTGGCGGTTTGGGACTCGGTCTCGTACCGATCACGGTGGACGACCTCGACGAAGCCGAAGCCGCCGCATGCGCGCGGAGCGTGGGCGAGATCTGCCCCGATCTCCTGCCCTGATTTCCGTCGGGACGAGCTGCCGGCGAAGCTCCGGCATCAGCATCGCGCACTGGCTCGAGATGCCGTAGCGCGCGCCGCGCTCGGCGACTTTGTTGAAGTCGTCGGCGAGTTCTCGCAGCTCGCCCAGTTGCCGCGGGACCTGGAATTGTGGGAGGCGCAGGGCTTTGCCGTCGCCTAGCCCTCGGGGTGTCGCGTAGACAAGGCGAGCTTGCTGCCAAGCTCCTCGACCAGTCGGTCGAGGTCCCAGTTTTCGTCGACGACGCCGAACACGTAGCGGTCGCTGCGCCAGTACCAGCAGGCCTATGCAATGAGGGGACTGGGAGGACGCAATTGCAAAACCGCGGGGGCGTCGATTGAGTGTGCCCGCCTCATGCCAGGCGTTCCGCAACAACAAGGACCGCCCCTGTGGCGATTCACCTCAGATCGAGGTTGAATGGCTCCTTGCGCACGCCCAAGCGCGTGGAGAACGCGGTGCAGATCCGTTACCTCGCCGCATCATCCAACGTTCACTACGCTTTTCAGCAGCATTGCGCGAGCTTCGGACGGCTTGCCGCCCCAGGGTCACGGCACCGCTTGCCTACCAGATTGCGTTGGCATGACGCTTGCTGGCAATGCATCGCCGAAGCTCGGCGGGAACGTCGCTCGCGAACGACGCGCCGGGCGAAAGCGATTCCTCGAGGTCGTGTTCTGATCCGACAACGAGTGGGGCTACTCGAACGAGCGCGCGATGTTCGTTTGGACGGCGGACAACCTGTTTGGCTTCGAGCGCATCTACTGGGCTCTAAGAGCGATGCGCCACTCCTGACTGCGAACCGCGTGGCAGTACCCGTTGCAGCGCATGCTCGAGCGGCGCCTCCTGGCGTGCTTCGGCGGGTTCGGGTGGACTCGCAGTCGACGCACTCGGCGTCACGTGAGGGAGCCGTCGACGAAGACACTCGTACACACCGGGCAGCTTTGCCCCAGGAGCCACCGATGAGTCAGACGACGATGTCCCACCAGGATCGAAGCAAGTCCCGTCTCTCGAAGCAGGAACTCCAGAAGCTGGACGCGCTGTGGCGCGCCTCCAACTATCTCTCCCTCGGACAGATTTATTTGCTCGACAACCCGCTGCTGCACAAGCCGCTGGAGCGGGAGCACGTCAAGCCCCGCCTGCTCGGACACTGGGGCACGACGCCGGGCCTGAACTTCCTCTACGGGCACCTGAACCGCGTCATCAACGAGCGCGACCTGA
>CAZTOE010000448.1:0-2544 GCA_964615045.1 uncultured Spirochaetales bacterium | reverse complement strand
CGGGAAGTCCACGACTTTTCGCATGCTCTGCGGCCTGCTGCCGCCCTCCAACGGTACCGCCCGGGTGCTGGGCATCGACCTGCGACGCTCGGCGCCACGGGCCCGCGCGCGAATCGGCTACATGTCCCAGAAGTTCTCGCTCTACGGTGTGCTCAGCGTCGTGCAGAATCTGCGCTTCTTCGGCAGCGCGTACGGCCTCGGCAGCGCCCGTCTCCGCGCGCGGATCGATTGGGCGCTCGAGGCCTTCGGTCTGCACCCGCTGGCCGAGCGCACGAGCGACGACCTGCCCCTCGGCTACAAGCAACGACTCGCACTCGGTGCGGCGCTCCTCCACTCGCCCGAGGTCCTCTTCCTCGACGAGCCAACCTCCGGCGTCGATCCGCTGACGCGCCGCGAGTTCTGGGATCGCATCATCCGGCTCGCGGAGGCGGGCGTCACGGTGATGGTGACGACGCACTTCCTCGACGAGGCCGAGTACTGCGACCGCCTCGGCATCATCTACCGCGGCCAGCTGATAGCACTCGGCTCTCCCGAGGAGTTGAAGCAGACCACTCGGACGAGCGATCACACCAATCCCACCCTCGACGATGCGTTCGTCGCTCTGATCGAGGCACACGAGCGGGAGCATCCGCAGTGAGCGCCCCTCGACCCGCCGGCGCGCGCGCCATGCGGGTGCGCGGGCTTCTCCGCAAGGAGGCGCTGCAGATCCTTCGCGATCCGAGCAGCATCGCGATTGCGTTCGTGCTGCCGGTCGTGCTGCTGATGCTCTTCGGCTACGGGATCTCCCTCGACGCCTTTGAGGTCCCCGTCGCACTCGTGGTGGAGAGCCCGACCGCGGAGACGGCCAGCTTCACCGCATCCTTCTCCCAATCGCCGTACTTCGAGCCGCGCACCTTCCTCGATCGTCGCGTCGCCGAAGAGGCGCTGTTCGATGGGGACGTCGCGGCCGTCGTCGTGCTGCGTGGCGACTTCTCGCGTCGGCTACACGAGACCCGCGGAGCACCGATCCAAGTCCTGGTCAACGGGACGGACGCGAACACCGCCCGGTTGATCACGGGCTACATAGACGGGGCGTGGCATGCATGGCTCGCTCAGGTCGCGCGGAACAGCGGCATTCGACTGACGCCTCCCGTCTCGATCGAATCGCGGGTCTGGTTCAACGCGGCGGTTCGAAGCCGGAACTTCCTCGTTCCCGGCCTCATCGCCATCATCATGACGCTCATCGGCGCGCTGCTTACGGCCTTTGTGGTGGCACGGGAGTGGGAGCGGGGAACCATGGAGGCGCTGCTCGTCACTCCCGTTACGACCTCCGAACTCCTCCTGGGCAAAGTGATCCCCTACTTCGTGCTCGGGATGGGGGGCATGGCTCTCTCCGCAACAATGGCGATCGCGCTCTTCGACGTACCCTTCCGAGGGTCCTTTCTCGTGCTCGCGCTCTGCTCAGCGCTCTTCCTGCTCGCCGCACTCGGAATGGGCCTGCTCATCTCCACTGTCTCGAAAAACCAGTTCGTCGCAGGCCAGATCGCCATCGTGGCGACCTTCCTGCCCGCCTTCATCCTCTCGGGATTCATCTTCGACATCGAGAGCATGCCGCGGGCCGTGCAATGGATCACGCATGTGATCGCTGCGCGCTACTTCGTCGCGATCCTGCAGACGCTATTTCTCGCCGGGAACGTCTGGAGTGCCATCCTTCCGAACGCATTCGCCCTGGCAGCGATGGCCGTCTTCTTTCTCGGCATGACGCGGCGCCGCACCCGCACGCGCCTGGAGTGAATCGTCGTGTGGCAACAAATCCGAGCCCTGGTCTCGAAGGAGCTCCTGGCCGTCTGGAAGGACCCGCGCAGCCGGTTCGTCCTGATCGGGCCGCCGATCATCCAGCTCATGGTCTTCGGATATGCCGCGACCTATGACCTCCAGGACGTGCCCGTCGCCTTGTATGTCGAGGACGGAGGACGCGACGCACGGGAGCTGGCTTCCCGCTTCGCGGGATCGCCGGTCTTCCGAACCGTCGCCTGGCTGGAGCACGAATCCGACATCGCCCGCGTCATCGAGGGCCGAGATGCAGCGATCGTCGTGCACATCGGGCAGGACTTCTCGCGCAAGCTCCGCGTCGCACGACCGGCTCGCGTCCAGCTCGTGGTCGACGGGCGAAACTCGAACACGGCGCTGCTCCTGGTCGGTTATGCGAATGCCATCGTTCGCGACTTCAATCTCGATTGGCTACGCCGCCAGGGTGAGCCGATGCCTCCCGGCAGCCTGGTGGTGCGCGCCTGGTTCAACCCTAACCTGCACAGCCGCTGGTTCATCGTCCCCGGGATCGTGGCGCTCCTGACACTCGTCGTCACCCTCATGGTCACGGCCCTGTCCGTGGCGCGCGAGCGGGAGCTTGGGACCTTCGACCAGCTCCTGGTGACGCCGCTTCGGCCCGTTCAGATCCTCGTCGGCAAGTCGCTGGGGCCGCTGCTGATCGGCATTGTCGAGGGAACCGTCATCGTACTGGTTGCGGTGCTGTGGTTCGGCGTACCCTTTCTCGGAAGCATCGTG
>CAZTOE010000447.1:0-2548 GCA_964615045.1 uncultured Spirochaetales bacterium | reverse complement strand
CGGCACGCCACGCGGCGGGCGTCGAGCTCCTCCTGGATCCAGCCGCGGACCTTTTCCGACGTCCCCACCGGCACGGTGCTCTTGGTGACCACGACCTTGTAGCCGTCGATGTTGCGGCCGATCTCACGCGCCACCGCCTCCACCGCGTGGAGCTGGGTCGCGCCATCGTCCCCGGTCGGGGTCTGCACGGCGATGAAGAGCACCAGCGCGGAGCGCGCCGCTTCCGCGGTGTCGGTGGCGAAGGAAAGCCTTCCCTCGCGCACATTGCGCTCCACGAGGGCCTCGAGCCCGGGCTCGTAGATCGGAATCTTGCCGGCCTGGAGATCGGCGATCTTGCGCGCGTCTTTGTCGACGCAGACGACCTGCGCGCCGAATTCGGCAAAGCACGCGCCGCTCACCAAGCCGACATAACCGGCGCCAATCATGCAAATGTTCACGGTGCACTCTCCCTGCGCTGTTGCAACCAGGACACGAAACGCCCGATCCCCTCTTCCAGATGCACTCGTGGTTCGTAGCCCAAGGCCTCGCGCGCGGCGGTGACGTTGGCCCAGGTGTTCGAGACATCACCGGGCTGGCGCGGCAACCACTCGATCTCCGCCTTGCGGCCGAGCGCGCGCTCGAGCGTTTCGATCACTTCGAGGAGCGCCACCGTGCGCCCGGCGCCCAGGTTGAGGATCTGGAAGCCCCGGCCGCGGTCGAGCGCGCGCACGATCCCCTCAACGAGATCGTCGATGAACGTGAAGTCGCGACGGCTCGAGCCGTCGCCATAGACCGGAATGGTCTCGCCCACCAGCATCCGCTCGGCGAACTTGCGGATCGCGAGGTCGGGTCGCTGCCGGGGTCCGTACGCCGTGAAAATCCTCAGACAGGCGATCGCGGTGCCGTGGATATGGTGGAAGCTGTGCAGGGAAAGCTCGCCCGCGCGCTTGGTGGCCGCGTAGGGGGAAATCGGGCGCTCGGTGGCATCCGCTTCGGCGAAGGCCTCGCTCTCCCGCTCGCCGTACACCGAGGACGAAGAGGCGAAGACCATGCGCTCGACCCCGAGTCGGCGCGTCAGCTCGGCCACGTCACAGGTCCCGCGCACGTTCACATCCGCGTATTCCGAGGGCCGCTCCAGACTGGGGCGGACGCCGGCGAGGGCCGCCAGATGCACCACTCCGTCGATGTGTTCGCCGCGGAGCGCGCCCTGCAACGAGGTGCAGCCGCGGATGTCGGCCTCGAGCAGCTCGAAGTCGGCCGTGCGCCGGGCGGCGGCCAGATTCTCGAGCTTCTGCGCCTTCGCGTAGAACGGATCAAAGTTGTCGAGCCCGATCACGCGGCGGCCTTCGCCGAGGAGCCGATCGACCAGGCTCGAGCCGACAAACCCGGCCGCGCCGGTCACGAGCACGCACCCGGGCCGCTTCATCGGGCTCCGGGCCCCGATCGGCTGCGGCCCGACTCGCGCTCGAGGGCCTGCAGATCCGCTTCGACCATGATCTCGACGAGCTCGGGGAACGACGTGCGCGCTTCCCAGTCGAGCTCGCGACGCGCCTTGCTCGCGTCGGCCTGCAGGGTGTCGACTTCCGCGGGCCGGAGCCGCTCGGGGTCGACGCGGACGAAGTCCTTGGCGATCAGTCCCACGGCGGCAAAGGCCAGCTCGGCGAAATCACCCACCGAATGCTGCTCTCCGGTGCCGATGACGTAGTCCGCGGGCTCGTCGCGCTGGAGCATGCGCCACATGGCGTCGACATATTCGGGGGCGTAGCCCCAGTCGCGCCGCGATTCGAGGTTGCCGAGCTTGAGCTCATCGGCGAGCCCCAGCTTGATCCGCGCCACGCCCTCGCTGATATGTCGCGTCACGAACTCCCGGCCGCGGCGGAGAGGCAGAGCGCGCCCAGAATCGCGCCCTGGATCTTGGCGAGCCAGAAGGGGATCGGCACCAGCAGGCGCCGCCGGTTGATCTCCTTGAGGATCCAGCGCATCACCTCCTCGAAGGTCATCACGTGCGGCCCGCCCAACTCGTAGGCCCGCCCGCCCTTGACGCGGCCCTCGATGCTGGCCTATCGGGCCCGGGCCGGCTTCACGATCTGTTTGTTTCCTTTGAGGCCATCACTCCGGGTGAGTACAAACGACGGGGCGCTGGACTGCGGGTTGCCTATGGGTTTCACGATTCGCCCTTCGGACGCGTGCTCATCATGGCCACGCCGCGCGGCGTCTCGGGCCTTGCCTTCGCCGACGGGGCTGAGGAGGAACGCGCCGCGCTCGAAGACATGACCGCGCGATGGCCCCGGGCCCGCTACCGCGAGGATGTGGGCGAGACGGCGCCCTATGCGAAGCGCATCTTCGATCCCGGCCGCTGGCGGGCCGCCGATCCCCTGAAGATCGTCCTGATCGGCACCGACTTCGAAATCCGCGTCTGGGAGACCCTGCTCAGAATTCCCCTCGCCCGCGCCGTCACCTATTCCGACATCGCCCGGCATCTGGGGGCGCCGCGCGCTTCGCGCGCGGTGGGAAGCGCCGTCGGGCGCAACCCGATCTCGTTCGTTGTGCCTTGCCATCGCGTGATGCG
>CAZTOE010000446.1:0-2553 GCA_964615045.1 uncultured Spirochaetales bacterium | reverse complement strand
CAATCCCGCTAACGTGGCGGACTCAATACCGATTTCGGCGCGGTTCGTCAAACGGAAAGCTGCCCTCGCCAGAAATCCCCTGCGCGAGGCGGAAAATATCCGAGCGTGACCCCTCAGGGGAGGCGAAGCGCGTCCGGAGCAGCGACCGAGCTCGCGGCCGCCGAGGGTTCTGAAAGCTCCTGCACGCGAAGACGGAGCGACGCTCCGTCTCCCTTGCTCGGCTCCAGGGCGTAGGCAGGTCCCAGCTGTTGTCGCAGGAGGGCGGTCAGCTCGGCTCGCCCCGCGGCGGTTTCGACGTCGAGGGCCGCTTCGCCCCGGCGAAAGCCGACCGGCTCCGTGGCATTCCCGGTTTCTCGGAGGACTTCAACAATGCGCCGATAGCCGGCGTAGGAGAAATCCCCCTCGAGGACGAGACGCATCCGCGCACGCGGTCGGTCGTCGTTGCGAAAGACGAGCAAACCGGCCTCGTCGAGGCGCTTGCGGATGCGATCGAGCTCGATCTCCGCCTCGATCAGCAGCACATACTGCGCCCCGGCCCCGGCCTCGGGGCTGACCTCCGCCTCCACGACGCCGCGGTCTTCGACCACCCGATACCGGGCCGCGTAGCGCACGCGGTCTTCCCCCAAGGCCTCGATCGCCGCCGCTGGATCGAGGAAGGGATCCTCGGCCGCCACCAAATCCTCGGTGGCGCGTGCTACGGCATCTCCGATCGCAGCGCGGAGTGCCCGCTGTTGCGGCGGCGCTTGCTCTCGGCCCTCGCCCGCAAGCGGCACGGCGCCCAGGCCCTCCTGGGTGACCCGTTCCGCGAACGCCGATGGGTTCGCACCGACCAGCGTCGCGAGGAGCGCGAGCACACCCACAAGCGCGGCCCGCGCGCCGCGGCTCAAAGCTCGAGCTCCGCCACCGAGCGGCCGAACAACGAGTTGATCGCTCCCACACACGCGTCGGTCGCGTCGACCGCAAGGGCTTCGGGGAGCGCAATCCAGGTCTCGCTCTGGCCCGGGACCCGCAGGACGAGCTGGATGGCACAGTCGCCTGGATGCTCGCGGAGCAAGGCGGCCAACGCGGTTACGCGGTCTTCGCTCGCCTCACTCTCCAATAGCTCGACGCGCAGCCGGGTAGCCAGCCGCTCCTCCGCCTCATCCACGAGAAATGCGTCGCGCACCAAGAGCCTGGGCGGATCGCCGGACTCCAGGGTTCCCGTCACCAATAGAGGTTGTGGCGGCTTCCCGGGCTCGGGCTCCAAGGCGCCGCGCAAGAGCGTTCGCAAGCGGCCGTAGGGCTCCGCGAAGATGACCAAGTCGAAACTGCCCTCGAGATCCTCCAACGTCGCGAACGCCATCGTGTCGCCGCGCCGCGTCCGCGTTTCGCGCAACGCGGTCACCAGCCCGCCGGCGCGAACCTCTCGGCCCTCATGGGTCTCGGTGGCACTCGAGGTGACTACGCGGTAGCGCCGCAGCCTCGCGGCGACGGCGCCCAGCGGGTGCCCGGTGACATAGAACCCCAGTAGCTCCTTCTCGTAGCCGAGCCGCTCGCGGTCGGTCCAGGCGGCAGCGTCGGCGAGGCGTGGCTCGATCGCAGTCCCAGCGCCCCCCGATCCCTCGAAGAGGCTTTCCTGGCCGATCTCCCGGTCGCGTTGGGCCGCGGCGCCACGTTCCAGTGCGGCGTCGAGGCTCGACCACACCGCAGCCCGGTTTGCGTGCAAGGAGTCGAAGGCACCGCATTTCACCAGACTCTCGACGACCCGTCGGTTGACGCGCCGCGCGTCGACGCGCTGGCTGAAGTCGAAGAAGCTCTGGAACGGTTCGCCCTCGGAACGCGCCTCGAGGATCGCCTCCACGGCGCCGCGCCCGACGTTCTTAATGCCCGAGAACCCGAACCGGATGCCCTCTTCGACCACCCAGAAATCCCGTTCCGACTCGTTCACGTCGGGCGGCAGGATCGCAATCTCGCGATCTCGCGCGTGGGCGATGTAGCGCGCGAGCTTGTCGTGGTTGCCCGATTCGACGGTGAGCAGTGCGGCCAGGTACTCCCGGGGATAGTTCGCCTTGAGGAAGGCCGTCTGATACGTAATCAAGGCGTAGGCGGTCGAGTGCGCCTTCGGAAACCCATAGCCGGCGAATTCGTTGATCAGGTCAAAGAGCTGTTCTGCCTTCTGGCGCGGCGTGCCCCGCTCGACGGCCCCCGAGACGAAGCGCTCGCGTTGCTGCGCCATCTCTTCGGGCTTCTTCTTGCCCATCGCCCGCCGCAACACGTCGGCTTCGCCGAGCGAATAGCCCGCCACGCGATTGGCGATCTGTAGAACCTGATCCTGGTAGACGATCACGCCCAGGGTCTCGGCAGTGAGCTCCTCCAGCTCGGGCAAGAGATACTGGACCGGAATCAGGCCCTTCTTGCGGTTGATGAAGTCGTCCACCATGCCCGATCCGAGTGGGCCCGGGCGGTAGAGCGCCACGATCTGGATCAGCTCCTTGAAACGACGCGGCGCGAGCTTCACGACGAGGTCCGTCATGCCGGGGGATTCCACCTGGAAGACGCCTTCGGTGTCGCCGC
>CAZTOE010000445.1:0-2570 GCA_964615045.1 uncultured Spirochaetales bacterium | reverse complement strand
AAACAGAGAGACCGCCAACGCCGGGCACCCGAGCAACGCCGCCTACCGAACCGCGGCGAGCGTGCCGGATGAGTAGGCGTCGGCCCCGAGGTTCCCCCCGGCGTTAATCCCCGCGAGCACCCAGTCCGCGTCGGGCAGCAGCTCGCTCAGCGCCACGCGCACACAGTCCGCCGGGGTTCCGGATAGCGAGAACCGGTCGCGTCCGTGCTCGCGTAGCTCGAGCGGCTGCCCGGTGGTCACAGCATGGCCAACACCGCTCCTCGGTCTGTTGGGCGCCACCATCGTCACGCGCCCCAACGGCTCGCAAATGCGCACGAGCGCCTCGATTCCAGGCGCATCAAAGCCGTCGTCGTTGGTGATCAGAATCTTCATACTGAAGCTGCGGGGGTCAAGAAGGTGCCTTTCTTCACGGGCGGGCGTGGTCGGTCTCCAGGTGCTGGTTGATGGCCAAGGCGAAGCCCGCCAGGTCGCTGATCGCCAGCTCGTCGGCCATCGGTTCCCAGATCCTTCGCAGGGTACGCGATTGGCCCACGATTCGAGCGACCAGGCCCGGTGTAATTTCCACCTGCCCCAGATTTCCCGCCGCCTGGTGATTCGACAACGCGGCCAGGGCGGAGTAGGTCAGCTCCTGGAGGACGACAAAGAGGCGCTGCTCTTCGACAGGCGCCAGCTCTTCATCGTGAACGGCTTTGAACCAGAGGGCGTTGATCCCTTCGTCCACCAACATCTGCCGCATGGTCGAATAGCTCGCGACCGACTTCTGGAGCGCTTCGGCCTTCGCGAGCTCATTCGCCTGCCGCTGCGCTTGTGCGCTCTGACGTACCTGCGCCGCGAGGTAGACCAGCGTCACCAGCACGGCGACGCCGCCGATGAACTCTCCCAGGTTTGCGAGTTGAGTGAGGTCCATGGATCACGACTCCGGTTGGGTTCCATCGAAAAGCGCGATGGTAGTCATCGGCGCTAGCAGGTCCACTTTGTGGCGATCTCACATCCGAGAAGCTGTGAACCCACAGGGGACGGCGCTTTGAGGTCGCGTTAGCCTTCCCCCGTCAGACGACCCGGGGGTAGGCGATGAACGGCAAGGTGATGGCTCTCGTCGCGCTGGCGATGGTGGCGGGCGCGTTGATCTGGTGGTTTCGGCGCGTGGGGCGCGTCCAAATTCCCAAGAACCGGGCGCCCTTTATCGTCTGGATGCTCGCGGGCGGAGTCCTCGCGAGCCTTGCGCTCGCTTTGGGTGGAGGGTGGCTCACGATCCTGCCGGCCGTCGTCGCGATCGTGGGTGCGTTGTTTGCTGTTTTCACGGCGTCGATCAGCCGACAAAAAGTCGAAGGGGCGATTGACGTCGGCGACCCGATGCCGACGTTTGAGGCGCTCGACGAGGACGGCGCGACCTTTGAGAGTTCGTCTCTAGCGGGTGGGCCGGTGCTGCTCAAGTTCTTCCGCGGCCATTGGTGACCCTACTGCGTCGCCGAGTTGCGGCGATGGGAGGAGATGCGGCCCGAGCTCGAAAGGCGAGAGGTCAAGATCGTCGCCATCAGCACAGACACGCCGGCACAGCTCAAGCGGGGGAGAAGTCGACATGGCCTCCGCGCGACCCTGCTGTCCGACCGCGATTTGAAAGCCACCGATCGCTTCGGCCTCCGAAACCGCGGCATTCACTCGGGCGTTCCTGGGATCACCGCCCCCGCGCTCCCGGTCCCGACGACGCTCCTGATTGATGCCAGTGGCACCGTCCTCTGGAAGGACCAGGCCGAGAACTACCAGCGCAGGTCCGATCCGGAACATGTGTTGAGTGCGGTGAAGGAGCACCTCGCATAGAAGCGATACGACCAAAGCGGCAATTGCTTCCGTCGCGTCAAGGACGAGACTTTTCAATTCACGGGATCAGCAGCGAAAGGATGCATGAAGAGCTCCGTAATGACGCTGGTCGAAGCGACGAGCACCCCGCTCTCCTCGATCTTCGGCAGCGGTTTCCTCATCATCGTCCCCGTCCTCGCGGGTGCCGTAGGGCCGTACTCGGTGCCGACCATGGCGGGCGTCTGCGCGCTCGCCTACGCCGTCGGCGGCGTGATCCGCTTCAACATCACGCACGCGGAGCCCGCTCTCGCGGGACAGCCTTCCGAGGCCACACTCTCGCTCGAACGTGCCTCGGATCTCGCCCTCGTGTTCGCCTACGTGATCTCCGTCTGTCTCTACATCCACATCCTTGCCGCCTTCGTGCTGGGCGGCCTCCACGCGGACACCGAGCTCAACGAAAACTTTCTGACCACGGCAGTCATCGCGACGATCGCTGCGATCGGGATCATCCGCGGCTTGAAGGTACTCGAGTCCCTCGAGCAGTGGGCGCTTTACGTCACGCTGCTCATCATCGTGCTCCTGCTCGCGGGCTTCGGTCACTACGACTGGACGGCCTGGCGGTCCACGGCCGGTCTCACGCGACCCACTTCCATGGACCCAGAAAGGCCCGGGCAACGGGCTCAAGCCATATGCCGGAGGGCGTACGCGGATTTCGCACCGGCTCGAGGGTGAACAGATAGGCCTTCAAATCGAGGAGGTCCGCAATCGTCATG
>CAZTOE010000444.1:0-2583 GCA_964615045.1 uncultured Spirochaetales bacterium | reverse complement strand
TCTTCGTGCGAGATCCGGCCGGGAACATGGTGGAGCTCCAGGAGCTGCCGCGGAAGTAAGCACGCCGCTATGGTTAAGCGGCGGGCACCTACACCGTCGGGTTCGGAAAACAGGAGTTGGTCGACCCCGAGACCTGCGCCACGAAACGCGCGATCTCGATCCAGGACTTCGCCCGCGACCAGCACCGGGCCAGCGAGTTCCGGCCAGAAACTGAGAGGAGGCATTCTGTGACAGAACGCTACGACGCGATTGTGATCGGCGCTGGCGTGTCGGGTCTATACGCCCTCTATCGACTCCGCGAACTGGGGCTCAGCGCCCGCGTCTTCGAGGCCGGAACCGGAGTGGGCGGGACCTGGTATTGGAACTGCTACCCCGGCGCCCGCTTCGACTCGGAGAGCTACACGTACCAGTATTCGTTTTCGGACGAGCTTCTTGAAGAATGGGACTGGAGCGAGGAGTTCGCCGGCCAGCCGGAGATCGAGCGCTATCTCAACTACGTCGCCGACAAATTCGATCTCAAGCGCGACATCGAGTTCAGCGCCCGTGTCCGCACCGTCGAGTACGACGACGCGGGCCGATTCTGGGAGATCGAAACCGAAAACGGCGTGCAGGCTCGCGCTCAATTCGTCATCGCGGCGACCGGCCTGCTCTCCGCGCACCATTTTCCCGACTACGAGGGCGTCGAGAGCTTCGAGGGCGTCTCGCTCCACACCGCGCGATGGCCCAAGGAAGGGATTGACCTCGGAGGCAAACGGGTCGGCGTGATCGGCACGGGCCCCACAGCGGTGCAGGTGATCCAGACCATCGCCCCGGAAGTGGGTCACCTCACCGTCTTCCAACGCACCGCCAATTGGTGTACGCCGCTGCGAAACCATCCCCTCGATCCGGAGGCCCAGCACAAGCTAAAGGAGAGCGCCGCCGAGATCTTCGAGCACTGCAAGCGCACCTTCGCCGGCTTCATCCACGATATGGACGACCACGCCGGAGAGGGCCTCGCCAAAGAGGAGCGTTGGGCGAAGTACGAAGAGCTCTACCAACGGGGGGGATTCGCCCTCTGGCTCGGCAACTACAACGACGTGTTTACGAGTCGCGAGGTCGCCGATGACGTCGCCGAGTTCCTCGCCGCAAAAATTCGAGAGCGGGTGAGAGATCCCGAGGTGGCGGAGAAACTGATTCCGAAGAGCCACACCTTTGGGACCAAGCGCCCGCCGGGCGAGAAGGACTACTACGAAGCCTTCAATCGGGACAATGTCGACCTCATCGACCTACGCGTGACCCCCATTACGCGGATCACGCCCGCGGGCGTCGAGACGGAAGCGGGGCTCCACGAACTCGATGTGCTCGTCTATGCGACGGGCTTCCATAGCCTGACCGGCGAGCTGATGCGCATGAACATCCGCGGTGAGGGCGGGCTCACCCTCCACGAGCATTGGTCGGACGGGCCCAAGACGAACCTCGGCGTCCAGTTCGCGGGCTTCCCGAATCTCTTTGCCGTGATGGGGCCGCACAACCCGGCGACCTTCTGCAACATCTCGCGCTGCGCAGAGAACAACGTCGACTGGATCATCGGCTGTATCCGCTATCTGCGAGAGAACGGTTTCCAGACCATCCAGACCACGGCCGAGGCCGAAGAGGCGTGGACGCAGCGCTGCTACGACTCGGTCAAGGGCCTCCTGCTCGAAGAGATGCAGGATTCATGGTTCTTCGGCACCAACAATCCCGAAAACGTCCGCGGTCGTTTCCTAATGTACGCCGGCGGCGTGCCGGCATACCGAGAGATGTTCAAAGAGGTCGCCGCCAAGGGCTACGAAGGGTTTGAGCTTCGCTGAAGCCATCGAACTCCCTAGCCCTGGCCCCTTCGGCGGCCACCCTGGCCTCCACCTCCTCCAGCGGGATCGATCCCGGCTCGCATCCCTCGCTCGCCATTCGGTTGGCCAGGCGGCGCAGCGTTTCGTTGACCGGAGTGGCCACGCCGTGGAGGCGGCCCAACATCACCACCTCGCCGTTGAGGTAGTCGGCCTCGATCGACCCGGCCCCTCGGGCCAGGCTCTGCCAGGAGGAGCTGCCCGAACGGGCCTGACCGGCCACCGCTTCGGTTGAGAAACCGTCGCGGCGGGCCGCTTCCTCCTCCCGGGTGGCCACGTCGATCCCGGCCGCAGCGAAGACCTCGAGCGCCTCCAACGACGCTCGCTGACCGAGCTTTGAGTTCATGGATTCCCGGCCGCAGGCGGCGTCGAGGGCGTTGCGGGTGTTGATCCTCAGCTTGGCGTACTTGAACCGCATGATGGCTTCGTCGGCTTGGGACCGAAACCCCGACGACGACAGAGCGGCGGCCACCCGTTCGGCGGTCCCGTTGCTTCCCGCCGGGTAGCAACCCACGTCGAGCACCCCGAAAACCGGTGAACCCGATCCGATCACGACTCCGGGTTCGAGATGGGTGCCGGGAAGATACACGCACATTCCGTACACGTTGGCGAAGCGGCGCAGCGCCATCCGTTCGTTGTCGACCCCGTTCTGGGCGCACACAATCGAGATCTCAGGGGGTGCCTGGGCCACAAGAGCATCGAGCGCACCCAGGGTGAG
>CAZTOE010000443.1:0-2597 GCA_964615045.1 uncultured Spirochaetales bacterium | reverse complement strand
GACCCGAGGAACAAAAAGATGATCACGACCACGATGACGAGCGTGTGGCCGAGCGTCTTGAGGACGTCGTGAATCGCGTTCCGGATGTAGATGGTGGCGTCGTATCCTATGCGGGCCTCGATGCCCTGGGGAAGCGCCTGTTGGATCTTCGCCATCTCGTTCCGCACGCCTGACATCACATCGAGCGTGTTGGCGTTCGGCAGCGGCCAGATTCCCATGAACACCCCGGTCTGGCCCGAGGAGCGCACCTGGGACTCGTATTGTTCGGCGCCGAGCTCCACTTCGGCGATGTCCTCGAGCCGCACGACGGTGCCGTCGCGCTCACGCACTACCAGCCGTTCGAATTCCCGGACGGTCTGCAGGTCGGTATTGGCGGTCAAGTTCACCTGGATGAGTGAGCCCTTGGTGCGCCCGAGGGCGGAGAGATAGTTGTTGGCGGTCAGCGCCTCGCGAACGTCGGTCGGGCTCACCCCGACCGCCGCCATGCGATCGGGCTGAAGCCAGATCCTCATCGCGAAAAACCGCGCGCCCAGGATGTCGGCGCGCTGCACGCCGTCCACCGCGGACAGCCGCGGCTGGACCACGCGCAGCAGATAGTCGGTAATCTCGTTCTGCTCGAGCACACTCGAGTAAAACGCCAGGTAGGCCGCCGCAAAGCGGCTCTCGGCCGACTCGATGTCGATAATGGGGACTTCCGCCTCGGGCGGAAGGTCGCGCCGAACCTGATCCACCTTTGCACTGATCTCCGCCAGCGCCCGGGTGGCGTCGTAGTTGAGCTTCAACCGCGCCGTGATCGTCGAGATCCCCAGGGCGCTCTGCGACTCCAGGTATTCGATGCCATCGGCCGCAGCGATGGCGCGCTCCAGTGGCGTCGTGATGAAGCCGCGGACGAGCTCTGCACTGGCGCCGATGTAGATCGTCGTGACGGTGACGGCCGCATCTTCGGTGCGTGGAAACTGGCGCACGTTGAGCGCCCGAATCGCCTGGAGACCGCTGATGATGATCACGAGACTCACCACGAGCGCGAGAACCGGGCGGCGGATGAAGCGGTCGGTGAACGCCATCACTCGTTGGGTGGCTGGGGTGCGAGTTGAAAGTCGGGAGCCAGCGCGTTGTCGATCACCACCTTCTGGCCGTTGCGGAGTTTGAAGGCGCCGGTGCTCACGATCTGCTCGCCCTTCTCCAGGCCGGAGCGGACGGCGACGAAGTCGCCGCGGCGTTCGCCGAGGCGGATGAGCCGCTGATGTACCACGCCCTCGTCTTCGTCGAGGACGAAAACCGAATCGCTGTACGGTGCGTAGAGCACCGCGGTGGCCGGTACCACGAGAACCTCGGCTTGCGCCGGCAGCACCACTGCGGCGCTGGCGAACATTCCCGGGCGGAGCTTCTCATCGGGGTTCGCGAGAGTTGCCTGCAAGCGAAAGTTGCGCGTATTGGAGTCGACCTCGGGCTCGATCGCGGTGATCCGGCCCTCGAAACGGTCTTCGGGGAGCGCGTCGGTGCGCACCCGCACGGGAAAGCCGACCTCGATTCGGTAGAGCTCTTGCTGGGGCAGGGTGAAATTCACGAAGATGGGATCGAGCGCCTGGAGCGAAACGATGGGGTCGCCCTCCTCGAGCATCTGGCCGAGGTTGACCAGTCGGATTCCAAGCTGCCCGGCAAAGGGGGCGCGGATCGTCTTCTTCTGGATCGCGCTCCGAATCTCCTCCGCATCGGCCAGGGCCCGTTTGAAGTTGGCTTCCGCGGTATCGAGCTGCTGCTGCGAGCTGACCCGCTGGGTCCAGAGCTCACGGGCCCGTTCGAGGTTGAGCCTCGCAAGGTCGACCGACGCCACAGCGCCCGGGAGCAGCGCCTCCTCGCTGGATGTGTCCTGGCGAAGCAGCAGGGCGCCCGGTTCGACCTTGACGCCCGGCTCGAAAGCGATCTCGACGACCTTCCCGGTCAACTCGGCGGAGACCGTGACGCCTTGCACCGCTTCGAGCGATGCCACGGCGCTGAGCCGCGATTCCCACGTCTGTTCGCGTACGACCGCCGTGGTCACCGTCTCGGGGCTCGGACGGAACTGGCGCTCGTGATCGATCATGCGGCGGATCTGGAGCGCCTTTACCCCGCCGATTCCGCCGATCAGTACGAGCAACCCCAGGGAGGTCCAAGCTATGCGCTTCACCATATTGGTCCCCGCTGCGCCTCAGGCTAGCGCGAACGCGCCCATCGCTGGGATGGAGGCTGGCTCTGGGGTGTTCGGAGCTCGGGCCCAGCTCGAGCGAGGCCGTTGCGGTTGCCACCGCAGGTGGGTTTTGCCCTTTCACTCCCGCTACCATGCGTTCGCCCCGATTGCGGCGCCCGCCGCCGCCCCGAACATCCGCTCGGAACAGCAGGAAGGGAATGAGACATGAAATGGAAGGTCGGCGATACAACCATTACGAAGCTCGAAGAGATCACCTATCCGGAGTTCTCCGACGTCATCCCCGCGGCGACGCCGGATGTCGTCAAGAAGGTGAAGTGGCTGTTTCCGCATTTCGTCACCCCGGATGGCCATCTCAGCCTGAGCATTCATTCACTGATTGTGGATACCCCCGGTGCCACGCTGATCGTCG
>CAZTOE010000442.1:0-2624 GCA_964615045.1 uncultured Spirochaetales bacterium | reverse complement strand
TGGCTGGTCTGGTCACCTCGTACACCATGGGCGGATTGATTCACATCCTCCTGGTCATTGCGGTGGTGGTGATCGTCATTCGTGTCATCCAGGGTCGAAGGCCCCTGGGATGACGACGAGGTGCTCCGGCCCGGCTCCGCCGCGCACGGACCGGGTTTCGCTGCAAGAGGCGATGCGGTGAGCGCAGTCAAGATCGCCGGAATCGTGCTCATCGCAGTGGGCATCCTGGGGCTGGTGTACGGCGGCTTCAGCTATACCAAGGAGAGCCACGAGGCCAAGATCGGATCGCTCGAGCTGTCGATGAAGGACCAGGAGACGGTCAACGTCCCGGTCTGGGCTGGCGTGGGCTCGATCGTGGTTGGCGGGCTCCTGCTGCTGGTGCCCAAGAAGAGCTAGCTGCGGAGCCGAGCCCGCCTTGCCGCGTCGAGACGGGCATGCGCCTCATGGCCGGCGGGGATCGGCGCCGCCAAGGACGAGCGCTACAGTGGGAGCTTCGTGGCGCTGACCCGCCCGGACTGGCCTCCCGCCACGCACGGCTGCCGCGAGCCTACTTCGGTGCGCGCCCTTCGCTCCCGCGCAGCCGGGTCAGCCAGTGCTCCATCTGGCGCCCCGCCGCCTCGCGACCGCCCAGTCCGAAGGAGAGCGCCACCGCCACGGCCACAGCGCCGAGAGTGAGCCCGAACGCCAGGGTGACGATCGCGTCGGCCAGACCCATGGCGCGCAGACCCATCGCGAGCACGAGGCCGAGGATCGCGAAGCGCGCGATGTTGGCGACCGGGCCGCCCTCGGGGCCGCTCACGCGCCGCACGGCGTCGTGGGCCAGGTTCGAGAGCCAGAAGCCCACGGCGATGATCACGATGCCGAGCAGGACCTGGGCGCCGAACGCGATCAACATCGCGACCAGCTCGGAGACCTGTGCGAAGCCGATGCGGTTGGCCGCCTCCACCGTCGCGAACAGCATCACGAAGAATACGATGATGCGGCCCACGAGCTGGGAGGGGGGCGTCTCGCCCCGGAACGCCTCACCGAGTCCGAGGCGCTCCGGGAGGGCGTCGAAGCCCATGCCGCCGAGGAGGCCCGACGCGAGGTCTGCGATGAATCCCGACACGAAGTAGGCGACCGCCAGGATCAGTGCGGCGCCGAAGAGGTTCGGGATCGCCGCCATGAAGGTGTTCAGCATCTCCGTCGCGGGCGCTGAGATCGCCTCGATGCGCAGCGCGTTGAGCGCTGCGATCAGCGCGGGCACCAACACGAAGATGTAGACGAGCAACCCGGCGACGCGCGAGAGCGTCATCGTGCCCCGCAGGCCCGCGCGTTCCCCGGCGCGGTCGGCTCCGGCTGCCGCCAGCAGGTTGGAGACCAGGTCGCGCAGGATGCGCGCCACGAACCAGCCTACCAGGCCGATCACGGTGGCGCCCAGCACGTTCGGCAGCATGGCGAGGATCTGATCCACCATGTGCTGCACGGGCTCCAACAGGCCCATCATTCCGAGGGCGCTCAGGATTGCGGGCAGGAACAAGAGGAGGACCAGCCAGTAGAGCACGTCCCCCAGGCTCTCGCTGACCGGCCGCATGCCCGCCGCGACCGAGATCCTCTCGTCGAGATCCGTGGCAGCAAGGGCCCGGGAGGCGACCGAGCGCAGCACCGTCGCGACCACCCAGGCCACGAGGAGCAGGACGCCACCGGCCACGAGCTTGGGCGCGTAGGCGAAGATCTGGTCCACGAAGGCCTGGAGCGAGGACGAGACCCGCTCCAGCTTGAGCGCGTTGAAGAACGCGATCAGGACCAGGAGCAGGATCACGTAGTAGACGCCCGAGGCGATGCCTCCTTCGAGGTTCATCTCCTGGCGCGTGCTGCTCCGGACCCGGTCGTTCAGCTTCACGAGTCCGAGCGACTTGCGGATCCCGGCCCGAACCACGAGGGCAACGATCCAACCCACCACCAGGATCGCGAGCGCGCCGAGGACGGCGGGCAGCGTCGTCCCGAGCGAGCCCTGGAGTGACTCGACGAGTTTCGAGAGGTCCATTGGGGGGTCTCCTTCGTCACGGATCGCGCATCGCGGCATCGACGAGCACCCGGCTCTCGGGCCTCGCCGCTCAGATGAGTGCGCCCGGACAGCGGCATGAACAGCCTACGAGAAAAAGGGGGGGGAGAGAAGCGGCTCTCCCGCGGCGCGCACAACGGCGCGTGCCCGTGGACAGGTCCGTCCGCCTGTCAGCGCAGCGGCGGCCGATCCGAGTGCCCGATGCCAGCGCAGGCATGGCGATTGCTGAAGCACCATGTGTCTGGTGTGGGAAATATCCCTCGAGCACTGGACGTTCACTGCCGCCTCGGGCGGCAACATCTGGCCGACACCGAGGCGTCCTGCCACACATCGTGCAGCGGTCCGGGTCGCAGGGGAGAGGCGCGGGGTGCAGACTCCAGGGACGCGAGCGCCTGGCGCCTTGGCGACTGCGGGGAGAGGCCTTCCGGGCAATGACGACACCGACTTCCGGCTACCTGGAACCGATCTTCTCGCGCGTGCTCCGTGCTCGCTGGCTCTTCGTCGCTCTCTACGCCCTGCTGCTCGTGCCGAGCGTGCACTTCGCGATCCGGGTCGGGCAGGACAACTCCCTCGACCGGCT
>CAZTOE010000441.1:0-2699 GCA_964615045.1 uncultured Spirochaetales bacterium | reverse complement strand
GTCCCCGCCGAGCACGTTGTCCGAAGCCGGCGCTCCTAAACGCGATGCTCCTTCCCCGCGATACGCACTCCCCAAAGGAGGCGGCGCTGGCGCGCTAAGGGCCGGCCGCGAAGCCACTCGGCTGCAGCACCGAACCACTCAACCAGCTCGGCGATGATTTCGCCGCGTGGTCGGAGATCGCTCCGGTGCTTGCGCCGCCGCTCAGACTGAGGGATCGCTCGGTTCATCGTTGCTGATTCCTTCGTTGGGGTTCCGAAGGCCGTCACCTCCGGGACCCTTGTCGGTCCCAAGGCGCGGTTCGCGTTCAAGCCGATCGGAAATCAAATCCGCAAGCCGATCCAGGAAGGACCGGACCCGAGGGTCCACGGTGGGATCGCCCATAAAAAGGGGCCTCGGGCGATTGCCCGAGGCCCCAACACCGCCCCGCTGACGGGGCTAGTTGGACGACCTCGTCAAGGGAACCAGCAGCTCAACGCGGAACGCTTCGAGGGCCGTCCTCGCGAGATCGGAGTGATCCTTCCGGGCGACCCCCCGAGGGGAAAACTCAATTCTTTATCTTTTTCTCACCACAAAAACTACAAGATGTGCGTATTTTCGTGTGCCAGCCAAAAAGGAGAGTTCCGTGAGCCTCGTTCGTACCACCGTTTGTTTGCTGGGATTGTCGTGTGTCTTGATTGTCGACGGGGCCATGGCTTCCATGATCGTGGATCTGGACGCCCAGGTTCACCACCGCCCGAACTCTCAGGTGGTCCTCACGCTTGGGCCTGGCGCCTACCGAGTCGACGCAATCGCAGGCACTTTCGTCGCATGGAGAGAAAGCGCTACGGCGGACTGGAGGTCTCAGTTTGCGATCGACGTCGGCAACGACGCTACCATCGATGCTTTCGTCCAAGTGACTGGTTTCGCTACGCCGGCGCTTGCCTTGGCAGCTGCTACTCCTTTGTTCTTCTCGTTAGCGTCGGCGACGGACGTGGCCTTCTTCCTGGGATTCGATTCTCCGCTCACAGACAACGAAGGCGGACATTCGTTGCGCGTAAGCCTGGTAAACGGGGTTGTGCCCGAACCGAACGCGGCGCTGGTCTTTATGATTGGACTGGCGATCGCGGGCACGGCTGTTCGCAGCCGTGTGTCAATGTCCTAGCTTCGCCTGAGAGTGGTGTCTCCCAGGGCTTGCTCCATCTCGCGGGCGGTCTTCGCGATGTCGTTCTGGCCGGGCGGCGGCTGGCTCAACGCGTAGACGGCCACGGACAGCCCCCCGAGTAGCGGCGCAGCGAGAAGCTTCTTCACGAACTACCCTCCATCGTCCCGAGTATCTCGCGCAGCCGGTGCCGCGATTGGAAGACGGCCCTCTACGAATTCCCTAGAGAGGTAACCGCCCTAGCGCTCTAGTGGTGCTGGGATGTACCACACATTCATTTTCCGTTTGGATGGGTACTGGACCCAATCGACCAGAGCACAATTGAATGGTGCGGCGCTGTTCGAGCAGCGTTTCGAGGTTGCGCCCGGGTAGGATCTCGTCGGGGTCGGGTTGGTTTGTCGGCCGAAATGAGGTGTTCTTCGACGACGTCCAAGATTGTACCGGAGGCTGCTTATGCGTCGATTGATCCTCCTTCTGGCCTTGATCGCGACACCGGCCCAGGCGATTGATCTCGGTGATCTCCCGATCGATCCGGCGCGGGTCCCAACGTGGACGGTTCCGCCCGGGATGACAGGCGGCGTGCCGGATACCTCCGACACCGCGGCCTTTCCCATCTGCGAGCAAGAAGCGTGTACGAGCACCAGTAGCGACACGGCCACCAACACTTGGGCGTCAGCCCCATCTATGGCGCAGCTTCAAAACGCGATTGTCGCAGCCTCGGCAAAATGTTCGGGCGGGTGCCCGGGTGGCGTGAGTGGCTACGTGGTGCAGCTACCGGCTGGGACGACGGACCTTGGGAACACGGGGATCATCTGGGTCTTGAACAATGTCGTAGTGCGGGGGCGCGGTCCGGGTTCAACCTCGATCACTGGCGGATGCGGGGGAGCTTGGGGCTCCTATGGAGCACCCGGCGGCGACTACGAAGATGGAAAAGCGTGTTTCTACTTCCGGGGACTCCGCGGACAGAATTTCAATACCGACTGTGATTCCGAGACCGACACCGCGAGCACCTACGAGACACAATGCATCGCGATTCCCGCGCAGACTCTCACGGCGGGATCCACCACGATCCAGGCGGACTACGGCGACCCGCAATGCAGCTCGCTCTCGTGTCTATCGGTGGGAGAGTGGGTGGGGTTCCTCTTCGATCAGACGGCGTGGCCCTCAACGCCACAATCGGACCCGCTGCTGCCCTATATGAATCATTGCCTAATCGACTCGTGCGGAGCCTACGACCAGCCGTGGACGGCCAAGGTCGTAAGCACCGCAGATAATGGAGATGGCACAGGAACCGTGACCATCGATCGCCCTTTCCCCGTTACGTACACGGCTGCTACGGGGAGCGCAGCGACGGATCTTTTTGAGCTAGCTCCGATTCACGATGCGGCCGTAGAGGATCTCAAGGTCGATGCCTCGGGATACGGCTTCAACGTCACCGATACGGGTATCGGCACCAAGATTGTCAACGTCGGATCCGCTGGCGCTGCGTTCAGCGTGGATGACGGACCGGACTTGACCATCATGCAGTTGCTCTTGGCGACTGATTCGCTGACCGATCAGC
>CAZTOE010000440.1:0-2716 GCA_964615045.1 uncultured Spirochaetales bacterium | reverse complement strand
GGTGCTCTATCCTCTGAGCTACGGGGGCATGGAACGGGCGACTCTCAGGCAAGAGGGAGAGAATCGCAAGGTGTCGGCGTGTTCCGGCTCCTCCGGAAGTGGGCCGAGTGCAGCGCCCTGCCCGCCAAGCGAATTAAGCGACGAGGGCCGCCCGTAGGCGACCCTCTTGCACGCTTTCGGTCCAACGAAGTTGCGCGGACCCGTCGACCTCCTCACAGCAGGTACTGCCCCTGCCTCACACACGTGGTCCCGGAAGCTCGCCGCGCCAACGCCCCGGACCTCTCTCCGGCGTCATCTTGCGACGAAGGCAGGCCCGAAGTCAAGCGGCTGTTGGCTGGCGCGATAGAGGCCGCGCATGGTCGACGGTCGGATTGGGTAGCGCCCGAACGCCGCAGCGGCGTCGAAACGCCGATCGTTTGCGAGGCGGCGTCCAAGCGTGAGCGCGACCCAAAGAAGAACGAGACGCGCCTTGAAGATGCGACGGCGTAGCCCGAACAAACGGATACGAAGCACCCGCTCCGGGACGCCGTAACGCAGTACGTAAGCTTGCCGCTGGCCGAGGTATCTTTGGTACTGCGCCCGCCATGCCTCGAGTTTCCCCTTGAGGCGCAGGGCCACGGCCGGCCCATGCGCGGGCATCAGATCCTTCATTCGCCTCGCTATCGGGCGCAGCGCGTCATCGGACACCGAGGCAAAGCTGGTCGAGAAGGCCAGCTGGACCGCCGCTCTCGTCTTCGCCCGGCGCAGCGCGAAATGCCCCAGGCCCGGTCCGGAGGCGTGCTGGACCAGGTAGGCGCATACTCCCACCGCCGACCTCATCTTCGGGATCCGACGGGCTGCGTCCGGGTCGAGGATATCCCGCAGGCCCAAATGGTCTCGGAAATGCAGCACCAGCGCGCACAACAAGTCGGTCTGTGCCGGGCTCTCCTCAGCTCCCGAGGCTTCAAGAATAAGGGTCCACGTTTCGCGTTCATCGGGAGTCGGGCGCGGAAGCGGGACGCCCCAAGCGGATCGACCGCCCAACCCCAACGCCAACCACCAGGCCGTCGCCGGGGCTGCCGCCAGGAAATGGCGCCTCGTCAGCCCTCCGCCCGAATCTGCCAGGCTCATAGTGGGAATTTTACTACATAAGCCTGTTCGCCTGGCAAGCGAAAACGGGGATACGTCCTCGCGTTCCTACGCCATTCAGGCGCTGGCGCTGCGATCGTCCGCCGCCGCCGGGCCCCGCCGCTTTCGCCAGCTGGCAAGCAAGGCGGTGAGGAGTGCGAGTAGCACCTCATCCGCCAGCGGGATGACGTCGGGCAGGAGCAAGTCCAGGACCAGACAGATCGCGGCGATCCCGAACAGCACGGGAAACCGGAGCCGGCTGAGGAATCGCACCACGAGCGAAAGGGGGAGGCGCTGCGCTGATTTTGCGCGCCCGGGACTGCCTGGTCGGGTGGTCTGGTGCTTCACGGCCTCCCCTGTCCGCGCCACGTGCTCGCGAGCTGATCCAGATTGTTGCGCATTCCGATGCCATTTTTGGTGCGTTTCCACAGGATCGCCGGGAAACCGCCACACTCTGAACACAAGATCCCGCTAACTCTTTCGCAAGTACGCTGTGCTGCGCCCCTCGCTCTTCCTGCCCCGAGGGACCTCATCGATTGCGACCGACAGTTCGAACCGGCGCCCGACCTGCGCCGTTGGTGGTGCTCGCGCTCGCGGCACTGGTACTTCCCGACCCTGCGCTAGCCCGCATTGAGACCCTAGAGTGGACACATCCCGCAGCATCCAGCGTCCAAGGGTTTCGGATTCATGTGGGCTCGGCATCCCGCCAGTACACCCGGACCTTCGACGTGGGAAAGGTCTTCTCCCACGATCTCGCCCTGGGCGATGGCGAAACTGCCTTTGTCGCGGTGAGCGCCTACGCGGGAACCTCCACGAGCGCCTACTCGAACGAAAAGCGCGTCGACCCGCTTCCCCAGCCTCCCACGGAAGGCGGCGGAGGTGGGGGTTCGGGCGGCGGATCGGGAGGCGGAGCGCCGCCGGACACAGCCGGGCTGTGGGTCACCGAGAACGCGGTGGCGGGGCCAAAGATCGAGCTCGAGGGGGCTGCACTCGCCGGCGAGGTCTTCATCTCGGTCGAGCCGGGTACGCCCGTGCGCACCGTCGCCTTCTATCTCGACGATCCGTCCCGCGCGGGTCCGCCGTTTCAAACCGAACGCTTCGCGCCCTTCGATTTTGCGGGAACCGACGACAACGGCGTGCCCTGGCCCTTCGACACCCTCTCGCTCCCGGATGGGGCCCACACCGTGACGGCGCGGGTGGAGTTCTCGTCGGGTTCGGTGACCCTTCTCGAAGCCGATTTCGACGTCGCGAATCGGCCACCGCCGCCACCCCCGCTCGCGGCCGTCCCGCCGCCCACTCCCGAGGTCCTGTTCCTCACGACCTCCGAGAATCCCGACGCCGAGGGCCACAGGCTTCAAGGCGCCGTGATCGCGGATCAGGTTTTCATCTTCGTCCCCGATACCGGGGCGATCAGGCGCGTCGAATTCTTCCTCGACGACCCCGCGCAACTGGGTGTTCCCCGACAGATTGAACGCATTCCCTCCTACGACTTCGCCGGAACACGCAGCGGTGGGACCCCCTTTGGCTTCGACACACGCACCCTTGCCGACGGCACCCATACGGTTACGGCGGGGATTGTGAGTTCGAAGTACCGGCAAATTGGGGCAGG
>CAZTOE010000439.1:1718-2767 GCA_964615045.1 uncultured Spirochaetales bacterium | reverse complement strand
ATTCGAGCCGCCACCTACACCTAACCTGCCAGAGCCGTGGACCCATCTCGCCGCACCTCCCACGCCGGAGGCTGTGCCGGGCACGTCGCAGGCGCCGACCGCGCAGCCGAGTTCCATTGCCTGGCCCGGTGTCGCCTCCGACACGACCGGACCCCTCGATGTCATGGCTCTGGAGCGAGCGGTGGTTCCTCCCGACACGTTCAGGGGCGCCGTTTCCGCTGGTTCCCCAAGAGTCTCGATTGCACGTGCTCCGCCTCTCTCAGGGAAGTTCCAGATCGGCGGCCCGGACATGGGCCCCGGGGCGGGGATCGGCGCGCCGCATGGCCTTGCTGTCGGCGACGGTTTCGTCCTCGCGGGATACGGCCGCGAGGTCGCTTTTCCCCCCAAGACTCCACCAGAGGGCGACACCAGAGCTGTGAGGGATGTTTCAGGCGCAGATGTGCGAACTCCGCCGCAGCAAAGACTGGGGAGCGTGGATCTCGTTGCCTTCGGCGCGGGGCAACTCCCGGAGTACACGGTCTCCGATACCGCCAACAGCATGCCAGGGCCCGCCGATGTTCTCGAGGAAGGCATGGTCCCTCGGTTTCTGGGCGGTCGGCGGACAGAGATGTTGGCGGGGGAAGGCGCTCCCGTCCCCTTGTCCCCTTCTCCGTTCGGAAGCGGGAAGATCGGCGGTGGAATGCCGGTCCATCTTGCGCCACAAGTGCTGAGACTGCTGGGGGACGCGGCGCTTGACCACATATCTCTGCTCGAGGGGGGCCGCGGGGCCCCGGTGGCGAGTCCCCTTGCCGGCGATCTTCGTGTCGGAGCTCCTGCGGCTGACAGGCCGGCGCAGCCTCCGCTGGCCAATGGCGAGAGGCGAAAGGCCTTGGCTCCTTCACCTCTTGGCGACCCGGAGTCCGGGCAAGATCCTTCAGCACTGACCCGAGGTGCAGTCACCCCACAAGGTGGTCCCCCGACCATCGGACTTTCTGTCCAAAGACGTGGCGGTGGGCCAGGTTTGGTCGCCAGACGAGCATCTCTTGAGCTCCAGAAGAAGCTGGCCAAGA
>CAZTOE010000439.1:0-1708 GCA_964615045.1 uncultured Spirochaetales bacterium | reverse complement strand
CCAAGAAGGAGGTTGCCGAGGCAAGGAGGCAAATCGAAAAGACGAAAACTCTGGAGTACCTTCTCGACGCCAGCGATAAGGACCGCGAGAAAACAGAGGAGACAGTCCGGCGTTCACGGGCCCGTATTCGCCAACTGGAAAGGGCTCTAGGTCGGGTTGATTCCAGGCTGATTGCCTCAACCCACAATCTGGCTGAACAGCTTGGTGTCAGCTTCGCAGAAGCAGTGACCTTGCTCGCGGACGAAGGAAGTCCTGAGTTCGAGCTGGTTCGCGACGAATTGGCACGTCAAGAGCTGCAACTGAAGTGGGAGAAAGCGCGCAAGAAGAAGCGAAGGAAGAGGACCCGGAACGGTGAGAGCAAGGAAGTTGCCGTTGAAGTGACGCGTCACGCCAATTCGGCGCGCGATCGAGCCAATGCCGTGAGCGCCCGCCTGACTCAACTGCGAGGCAAGGGAGACGCGCGTGCGAACCGAGACGCGCATGAAGCGCAGGTTGCAGCAGTAGATGCTGCGAAGCAGACCAAGCGAGCCGGCAAGAGGGCGAAGGGGGCTTCCCATGGCGATAGCTCCGGAGCGGCGGCTGCTGCTGCGAATGCGGCGAGAAAGGCCGCCATCTCCGATGCGATGGCTCGGTTTGCCGAGGCAGCGCTCCGCGCTGCGGAGCTGGCCGCGAATCCGCACGAGAACCTCAACGCTCACGCAGCCCTGAGCGCTGATGCAGATGCGCAGATTCTCCAGGCGAAGGCCGACGTTGCATGGGCAGAGTACCTCGATGACCCTGGCGATCCAGAGAAGTTGCGCGAAGCATTGAGGGCGATCGATAAAGCGGACGATGCGCGAGAAAGCGCCGACGAATTGCTCGGCGAAGCCGTGGCCAATGGCGACCTGGAGGTGTCCTACTTCACCTGGCCTGACTGCCCGACCCAGTTCCCTCCAGAGTGCCAGCAGTGCGAGCCGCCCTGTGAACCTGATGAGGTGTGCGAGGCTGAGTGGAGGCCGGGTGAGGCGGTCGCCGAAGGCGGCACGGGCCCGGGTGGAGGCTTCCCCGGTTCTCTCGGGATCGACAGCGCACTGGGACTCAAGGGTCCTCAGCCAGTGGGACCCAAGCCGGAAGGTCCTGAGAAGGAGAAGGAAGAGAAGAAGCCGAAGGAAACAAAGACCGTCGCGAAGGAGCCACCCGACACTCCCCCTCCTCCCCCACCCCCGCCTCCGGAGCCGAAAGCACCCCCTGCGGACGGTGCGCACCGGTACGCAAGCCTGGCAAGAGGCCCGATCTTGCCTCCGGTCATGGTGCAGGACAGCGTCGTAACGATTGCAGGCCCCCCACGCCTGTCCGATGGCTTCTCGGTGCCGCTGGAGTTCCTACCCAGCGAATCCGGGTTTGGCGGGACACTCGGCCAGGGACCAGTAATCGAGGCTATGATCCAAGTTGCCCTGCCGCCGAATGTGGGAGACCGTGAAAAACTGCGGAAGATCATGGGAGAGTTCAACGCGCTGGCCGAGGAGAAAGCGCTCGACTCGAAGATGGGGAAGATTTACTTCGTCATCGAGCAAGGGGAAGGAGGCGTTGAGCCAAGGCTAACCCTCTGGGTTGGCGCGTACCAGATAACGGGGGAGGACAGTGCCGGTTACAAGGAGGTCCTGGCTTTCTTCATAGACAACCATATGCCGTTGTTCGCCGATGCAGTACGCGCGATCGGCGATGTAAG
>CAZTOE010000438.1:0-2771 GCA_964615045.1 uncultured Spirochaetales bacterium | reverse complement strand
ATCCAGACAAGTTAGGGCCGCATCTGGGAAATGGCGGCGGACATGGGGTACGGAGGCACCGATCCCGCCGCCGAAATCCAAGATACGCTCGACATGTCGGCCACCGTTTAGAGCCGCCGCAATGTCCTTTATCTTGTATTCGGCAAAGAAGGCGGGCGCCTCTCCTGACGCGCGGATATTGACCGTGTGCAGGGCCAGATACTCGTCGGCGAACTTGTCGAACTCGGTCTGCCTCACATCACGATCTCTCTCGTATGGGCGATCTGGCGCTCGCTGACGGCACCTCGTGCAGATGCTCTTCGCGGCGGGCTATCTCCTCAATGACAAAAAGCGGGCGTCGTTTGGCCTCCATGAAAAGCCGACCCAGATACTCACCAATGACACCCAGAAACAGCATGTTGGCGCTGCCCAGGATGAGCATCACGGTCATCACGCTGCTCCAGCCGGCAACGACATCGCCGACCATCCAGCTATAGAACGTGAATGAAATCATGACGATTGAGAGCAATGCCAACGCCACACCTGCATAAATAGCCATCCTGAGGGGCCTGGTCGAAAAACCCGTGATGGCATCGAGCGAGAAGAAAACCATCTTTCTGAACGAATACTTCGATACGTCCGCGAAACGCCCCGCGCGATCGTAGGGCAGGGCGACCTGCTTGTAGCCGACCCAGGTCACCATGCCGCGAATGAAGCGATACTGCTCGGGCATTGACTGTAACGCTTCCATGGCCCGCCGGCTCATCAGACGGAAGTCGCCGCTGTCGACTGGAATGTCGATATCGGCCATTCGCCGGAGAAGGCGGTAGAACAGAGCCGCCGATGTCTTCTTGAACCAGGTCTCGCCATCGCGTGTCCGGCGTTGCCCGTAGACGACATCGGCGCCTTGATCGGCAAGGGCCAGCATATCGGGCAACAGCTCCGGTGGATCCTGCAAGTCGGCATCAAGGATTAAAATCCGGGCGCCGCGGCAAATCGACAACCCGGCAGTCAGCGCGAGCTGATGACCGAAATTTCGAGAGAGGTTAACGCCGACAACATGCGGGTCGCGCACCGACAAGGCCTTGATCTTCGGCCAGGTCTGGTCGCGCGAGCCGTCGCTCACCAGAATAATCTCGTAGTCGTCGCCCAGACACGTACGGCAAACCGTCGTCAGGCGGCTATGGAGTTCGGGCAGCACTTTCTCTTCATTGTAGCACGGCACGACCACCGACAAGCCAGTGGTGCCGGGCGAAGAAGAATCTTCGGACCACATTAAATCAGACCCCTGCTTTCGCTATCACCGTCGTTCCAACTACGCTTCCGCACGACGCCTAAGTCAACGATAATGATCGTCGGCTGGCTTCTATAGTTATTTCGCCCTGGACAATATTTCACGTCTGCTGCGCAAACCTTTGCCGGTCACCTCAGCTGCGCGCACCCTGGCAAGTCGAGCATTTGCTCGCGGTGCCGGGTCATAAAGGCGGGCGCTACTCGTCGAGCCGATACACGTCAAAACCGAGAGCGGTTCCGACGTAGTGGTAGCGCTGCCACAGCTCTTGGAATCTGGGATCCGTGCCAAAGAATGCCAGATAGTCGAAGGCGACACCCTGGAAATATGGCTTCTTATCCTTGGCATCCACGATGACGAGTTCGGGAACTCCTTCCACGAAGTCCTCGACCGTCGCCTGGCGGGCATAGTCCAGGTAAGCGTTCAGTTGCGCGGCCTGTTGCGCTTTCAGATCGTGATCCAGGGCAAGACGCGCGACCGCGCCGGGAATGATCCAAAGTGCCGGAAACCGGCTGACCGGTTTGGCGTCGGCGATGTTCGCCAGTGGAAAACTCACGAAGATATTGGTGGTCATGGCGAGGAAACTTCGTTCGCCAGGGTCGTTCTGGAAAAAGGGCAAAAACGCTTCGGGGTAGGCATTCTTGGGGACACCCCGTACGACCGGCGCGACGACGAGCAAGATCACCGCCGCCAAGGCGACGGCGCAGGCGCGGAACACGTCGCGGCGATCCGTTGCCAGTCCCATGAAAACCCATAGGCACGCAAGGAAGGCGAGAAACGCCGCCGGCAATAGATGGTAAGACCATCCCTTGAACTGAACGAAATATGTCAGCAGGCAAGCAAGTGCGGCAACGAGAAGCCGTGTTCCGATGACGAAGGTCTGACCTTCCAGTTTTGATAGTCCGTAGAGAGCGAACAGGCAGGCAATAAATGTTGGCAGAGCCATCACGGCAATAAATAGCGGGCTATAGCCGTAGGCCGCATACGTAAGCCACGCCATCGGGACAATATCTTTGAAATAGGCCGGATGAAGAGTATAGGCCGCTGACAGATAGACGACACAGCCTGCAGCGATCGCCAAGTTCTGGGCTTCGAATACTGGAGCAAGCGACCGCCGGCGCACGATCTCCACAAACGTCATCGCTGCGGGAAGGATCAAGAAATGGGGTTTCAGCGCCAGCCCAAGCGTCGCGTATATGCCTATCGCGACGCGCTCCGAGGTCGGCAGATCTTTCTTGTCGGGGTGAAAGGAAACAAGCGCCAGATAGGGCAGAGCAAAAATTATCATCAAGAAATCGCGCTGCGCAAAGTCACTTAGGGAGAGGACAAAAAACGCCAGACAAGCCACGGCGACCAAGGCTCTGCGGCGGTAGGGCGCAACGTCGCGGGACCGCGCGCCGATCGCGCTGAACCAAACAACTGAAACGAACCAGATTATGAGAACGTAGACCACCATGGCCTTTGTCGTGTCCCAACCTACGAGGCGCGCGAACAATACGGC
>CAZTOE010000437.1:0-2774 GCA_964615045.1 uncultured Spirochaetales bacterium | reverse complement strand
GCCGTCATTGAACGAGGGGCTGCTTTCGCGGGGCTACTGGCATTCGACGGCATCGCGCGGGTTGAGGGGAGGCTCCGCGGCGAAGTGATCGGTCGCGGTCGTCTTGAAATTGGAGCGAGCGGTGCGGTCGAGGGGACAATCGCTGCTGATGTCATCGCGGTAGCGGGTTCACTTCGCGGCGAAGTGCGCGCTCGGACCACGATAGATGTGTTGCCCGGGGGCCACGTAGACGCCCGGATCGAGACGCCTCGTCTCAAAGTGGCCGACGGTGGGCGCGTTGACGGAAAGGTGGTCATGAAGCTTTCGTATCGCTCCCTGAACGCGCCCCCTAATCCTTGAATCTAACCACAGCTTTGTAAGAATCCGGCCGCCTCGGCGGCGGCCTAAGCCGCGGGGCGATTCGAACTAGCTGCTGCCGACGTCCGATCTCCGAGGGCCCGATCCATCGGCGCGACCCCAGGGGATCGCAACGAACCGACACATACTTCCGGAGCGTCATGAGTCCCCACCGCGGAACACCGGTCGTCTTGGCCCTTGCGGGTAGTCTGGCGGCCCCGGCTAGTGCGGCTGAGGGCACGCTGCAGATTCTTCCCACGGGCTTCGCCGAGTTGTGGGCGGAGCATGGCCTCAGCTTGGGTCTTCTGACTCATATCTGGCAGCTTCAAAATTTTTGGGGCCTCATTCTGCTGTTTGCGGTCTTGGCTCCGCTGCTGCATCGCTTCATTTTTGCTCCTCTGGTCGAGATCCTCGAGGAACGCGACCGCCGCATCGTCGGGGCCCGAGAGCGGGCGGCGCAACTCGCCGCGGAGGCGGAACAACTGCTGGGCCGCTACGACGCGGCCGTACGCGAGACCCGGGAACGCGCCAACGCGGCGCGCAAAGGTGAGGCAGAGCGCGCGCGCACGGCGTCTCACGAGCGGGTTGCCGCGGCTCGCGAGGCAGCGGAGGCACATACTCGCGCCGGACGGCAGGAAGTGAAGCAGGCGCTTGCAAACGCGCAGCCCGAGTTGCGGACGGAGGCGCAGGCGCTCGCCGCCGAAATCGCGAGTCGCTTGCTTGGAAGGGAGCTCGCGTGACCCGCAGGGCGCTGTGGAGTCGCTTTGTGGGTCTCGCGGCTGCGCTCGGGCTCTGGCCCGGGACCGCAGCGGCTGCCGAAGGAGAAGGCGGGATGGCGCTTCTCTGGCACGCCGTGAACCTCGCTCTGCTTATCGGGATCATTGTCTATTTTGCCCGCCGTCCGATCCGCGACTTCATGGATTCGCGTCGCGAGACCATCCAATCCGACCTCGATGAGGCGCGTAGCGAGCTCGTCTCGGCCGAAGAGAAGCTCGAGGCTTGCCGGGGCCGCATCGCCGACCTGGACCGAGAGCTCGACCAGATCCGAGCGATGGTGCGCACCCAGGCGGAGCACGAGCGGGACCGCATTCTCGCCGAAGCCGAGAGCGCGGCGGCGCGCATCCGCGGCGATGCGGAGGCCGCCGTGGCGCAGGAGTTGCGGCGGGCCCAGGATCGATTGCGCGCCGAGACCGCTGAGCTGGCGATTCAGTTGGCCGCAGACGTGATCCAACGCCGGGTCGGTGCGGACGATCAGACGCGCCTGATTTCAGATTTCATTGAGAAACTCGACGCGAGCCCCGCCGCTGTCGGGTCCCAAGGGCCGAGGAGCTGAGACGTGCCCGCGAGTCGAGCCGCTGCGCAGCGCTACGCAAGGGCCTTGTTCGGACTGGCGTGGGAAGCCGACCAGATCGCCACGGTTAGATCGGACCTCCAACAGCTCACTCGCCTGACCCACCAGGATGCAGAGCTTGGAGGCGTTCTACTCCGGCCGCTCTATCCCGCCGCACAGCGCCGCGCGGTCTTGCGGCGCCTCGCGGAGCGGACCGGGCTGTCGCCATTGTTCACCAACTTTTGCCAGTTCCTGATCGACCAGCGCCGCACTCAAGAGCTCGACGCGATTCGCGATGAGTTCGAGCATCTGGCGGAAACGGCGGCGGGCCGTGTCCAGGGCGAGGTCACGTCTGCCGCCCCGCTCTCCGAAGAGCAGTTGCAGCGGCTACGGCTATTGCTGTCGGAGCGAACTGGCCTGAGTGTCGAACTTACTTCCAGCGTCGACCCGTCGCTGCTCGGGGGCGCCATCGCTCGGGTCGGCGGGCTGGTTTACGACGGCAGTCTTCGCAGCCGGCTTGACCAACTGCGCGCTGGCCTCACAGGGAGAACCTGACCATGGAGCTGCGGCCCGGAGAGATCACAGACATCCTGAAGCGCGAGATCCGCGAGTACGGGCGCGAGATCGACGTTGCCGAGACCGGTACCGTACTCTCGGTGGGCGACGGGATTGCCCGGGTCTATGGACTTGAGCAGGCGATGGCGGGTGAACTCGTCGAGTTTCCGGGCGGTGTGCGAGGCATGGTCCTCAATCTCGAGGAGGACAACGTCGGGATCGCCGTCATGGGCGATCCCGAGCACATCCGCGAGGGGGACTCGGTGCGGCGCACTAACCGGATCGTCGAGGTGCCAGTCGGCGAAGCGCTGCTCGGCCGTGTGGTCGACGCCCTCGGCAATCCGATCGATGGCAAGGGCCCGATCCAGTCCCAGGAGTCCCGTCGGGTCGACGTCAAGGCGCCCGGGATTGTGACCCGCCGATCGGTCCATGAGCCACTCCAGACGGGTATCAAGGCCATCGATGCGATGACGCCGATCGGGCGCGGTCAGCGCGAGTTGATTATCGGCGATCGACAGACCGGCAAGACCGCGATTGCACTGGACACCATCAT
>CAZTOE010000436.1:0-2775 GCA_964615045.1 uncultured Spirochaetales bacterium | reverse complement strand
GAGCTCGTCGATGAAGACGATGCAGGGCGCAGCCTTCTTCGCTTCTTGGAAGAGATCCCGCACACGCGCCGCGCCGACACCGACGAACATCTCTACGAAGTCAGAGCCGCTCAGGCTGTAGAAGGGAACCGCAGACTCGCCGGCGATGGCGCGGGCGAGCAGTGTCTTGCCTGTCCCCGGCGGTCCCACAAGGAGAACGCCCTTCGGGAGCTTCGCACCCAGCTTCGTAAACTCGGTCGGGTCGTGGAGGAAGTGCACGATCTCGCGGGTCTCTTCGATGGCCTCGTCGACCCCTGCGAGATCCGAGAAATGCACGCGCGTCGCGGGATCGACCTCGAAGATCTTGGCGCGACTCTGCCCCATCTGGAGCGCGTTGGGACCCCGCCCCATGCGCCGCATCAAGAAGCCCCAGATTAGGAACATCGCGCCGAAAGGAACGATCCAGTTGAGCAGCAGTCCCCGGAGCCAGTTCGATTCGATCCGGCCGCGGTATTCGACGCCATGCTCCTGAAGGATCGCCAACAGCTTCGGATCGTCGAGCGGTACAACCGTGAAGTAGAGCTTTGCCTTGGCCTCGCGCGCCTGCTCCTCGCGCTCGACGTCACCGCGCAGCTGTTGCCACCACTCGGCGATCCGTCCCACATGCCACGGTGCCTTCGCGGCGGGCATCTCGAGCCCCGCCGCCTTGGGCGGCGTGCCTTTCTCCTCGGACGGTCGCAGCTGCCCATAGATCCGCTGCTGGGTGAGCACCACCTGCGCGACGCGCCCCGATGCAACGGCCGCGCGGAACTCGCTATAGGGTATGTCGGGCGCATCGACGCCCGAGAAGAAGAGCCACTGCAGCAGCAGGAAGCCGCCAAACGTAGCCAGATAGAAGGCGAGGGAGAAACGGGCGCGGGGTTCGAGCCCGCCCAGCGGCGACTTTCGGGGCGATCGCCTCGGGTCGGTCTCCGAGTAGCCTCGCGCCTCGTGGGAATGTTGCGGTGTCGGAGGAGTCGGGCTCATGCTGAATCGATTATACGGCGCGGCAAGGTGTCGGCCCCCTGCCGGCCTCGAGGGCCCGCGAGGCCGGAGCCGGAGCGGGAGAGGCGAAGCACTTCGAACGCCGAGCGACCCGGAGCAACGAACCGAGCCCGAGCGGATCTTCACCTATCGTAGAGCCACGCGCCGAATCGCGCTTCGGAGAAAAGCCGTGGCTCATCGGATTCGCCGGAAGGAGGACGTCGCGCGGGTAGTAGGCCCACGATCCGGGGTCACCGTGTGCGATCGAAGATGGCAGTGTTCGAGTGATCTCCGCGAACAGACTCTCGTGGCGTAGCTCGGTGAACTCCTCCCGCCAATACCTTCGGGCCGCTTTGTCGATGTCACCCTTACTCTTGCCCGACCAGTGTGCGCCCGGCGCCACGCGCCCCCTGGTCGGATAGGACCGCTCGAGACCCGCAATCAAAGATCGGAGGGGATGATCCAGCGGTGCGTTTTCGAAGCCTCGAAGCCGCTGATATCGGGAAGCAAGAAATTGGCCCATCGCTTCTCGACGCTCGCCACCTGTCAGCGTCAACAAGTAGGCACCATCCCTACTCCACTCGTAGCTCGGTCGCGCCGCGCCGCCCGCCTCAGGCGCGAGATTTGCATCGAGGAGGATTCTTGCGGCTTTGAGAGAACGAGCCGACGACGCAGTGATCTGTATGAAAGCTTCATCGATTGAATAGCGCACTTCCGCCAGCTTCGTTCTGGCTAGCAAGTCATGCTGGCGTTGAAGCTCTACCAGTGCCTGCAAAAAAACTCGGAAAAACTTCGGCTCTCGAAGCACTCGCTGTCTACCTCGCTGAAGGTCGCTCCTGAATCGGCGTTTACCTCTCTCCCGCCGCCGTTCCGTTTCGATCACCTACGACCATTCTGGATCTTGCAGGAACGGGTACCGGCAGGGCCCGGCACCCAGCGCACCGACGATCCACCGCGAGGTGTTTACTCGGCCTTTTGTGAGAAGCCCTGTACAAGCGGGGTGCCACGTCGTGAGGCTCGGTGCGCCTGCCTGCTCTCCGATATCCTCACCAATTGGCATGTCGGACCGTCTTCGAGGTCTCGATGGGAGTGGCCTACGGGGCCCTTCCCGACTTGGTCGTCGATGTGCTCCGGGAAACGGAAGCCGGATAAGATGGCCTGGTGGACGACCCGGCTCCGCAGGTGATCTTCAAAGGCTTCGGGGAGAGCAGCCGCGAATTCCTGCTGCGAGCTTGGGTGCAAAACAACGACCAATGGGTGACGATCCAAAGCGAGCTCGCCCTGGCCGTGAGTCGGCACCTGGGAGCGGGGCATCGAGATCCCGTTCCCGCAACGAGATCTCCATCTGCAATCGATTGCACCAGAACTGCGGAGGCCAATCCCATCGGGAGGAGGCGGCGAAGATGGTTACGGGGCGGATTGATACGAACGCCGCGAATACGCACGGCGTGAGTCCTCCCGCCGCCCACGCGATCCCGGTCGTATTCCTCCTCGACGTCGACAATACCCTCCTCGACAACGACCGGGTGACGGCCGACCTCGAGCGTTACTTGAGGCGCGAGGTCGGTGCGGAGTGCGCGGTACGGTACTTTGAGATCCTCGAGCGGCTGCGGACGGAGCTCGGTTACGCGGACTATCTCGGTGCACTCCAGCGGTATCGAGTGGCGCACACCCGGGATCACCGCCTGTTCGCCGTGTCCTCCTTTCTGCTCGACTATCCCTTCGCCGACCGCGTCTACCCAGGGGCGTGGAACGCGCTCGAGCACCTCGGCG
>CAZTOE010000435.1:0-2781 GCA_964615045.1 uncultured Spirochaetales bacterium | reverse complement strand
CGGTCGAAGTCTATGTTCGTGCTGGTTCGGCCTACACCCAGCCCTTGGCCATCGGCCCGATGACGGGAAGCTCGAACTCCTCGCCCCCGTTGGCCTTGATCATCATGAAGATCGTGAGGCCGAGGAAGGCGACACCGACCACCATGGCGACCAGAGAGAGCAGGAGGCCCACCGCCCCGAGGTCGATCGTCGCCAGGGCGATCTGCATCACGTTGAGCCCGATGCCGAGAACGATCGCCACGGCGTGCAAGAGCAGGCTCTGGAAGGCATGGAACCGCACGGAGCGGCTCTTCTTCTCCGCGATCGCCGCCACGACCGAGAAGATGAGGCCAATGCAGCACGGCACGTAGCAGAGGAGCCCCGCGACGTTGGGCGCCATGCCCAGGCTCGTCTGTGCTCCTCCGCCGGGTGTCGAGGTCGCCATTCTTTCCCCCTTTAATGGGCCGGGCCGACGCCGCCCCTCCAACCTGGGACGCCCGCCTCCCCGGCTCGCCGCGCGCACTGTAGCGTCCCTGCCCCCCGCACTGCAAGTTGAGGACTGACGACGCTAGCCGAAGTTGCGCAGAAGAAGGGTTCCAGACGCCCCAAGTCCTTAGGAATCAGTGGAGGGCTCCCGTAGGTCTGTACTACATCGTGGATCGTGCATGAGGTCTGGTCCGATGCGCTCGGGCAGTTCCAGGCCGAGTTTGGTGAGCAGCTCGGCCTGATCGGGGTCCGGACGGCTGACGCGTCGCAGACGCAGCTCACGCCCGTCCACGAGCGGCAGGATGATGTCGCCGCTCTTGATGGTGGTAAGAGCGTCAATGATCTTCCGCGCCGTCATCTTCAGCCCCTTGGCCTTGGCGAGGGTGTCGAGGGTTCGGTACATGGCGTAGGCGAGGAAGCTCACGAGCACGTGGGCCTTCACCCGGTTTTCGAGCTGGTGATAGACAGGGCGGATGGACAGATCCTGCTTGAGGGTGCGGAAGGCGGCCTCGGCGTCGTTGAGCTGCATGTACATGCTCCACAGCTCCTGCTCGTCGTGGCCGCCGAGATTGGTGCGAAGCAGATATGCGCCCTCGGTGTGACGGAGAAATGCGGCGCGGGCCCGGTCCTTGCTCCATGAGAAGCTGAGCGTCTTGCCGTCTCCCTCGACGCGGAAACTGTAGGCGCGGGCCACCCGGGAGCACTCGAGCTTCAGCCTGCCCAGACGCTGGTGGACCACGTCCCGACTACGGAGTCTTCCGCTTTGGACCGCAGCCTCGATGCGGCTGAGCCTCTCCTCCATCCGGCGCTCGAAGCGGTCGTGGATGGCGGCTTCTTTCTGTCGCCGATCCGCGGAGCGGCAGAGGATGAAGGTGTCCTCGCTGCCATCGGGGGCGTCGACGCGCTTGACCTCGATCCCTTTGCGGACCGTCTTCCACTCCCCCTCGAGCAGCGCCGCCTCCACCTTGCGTAGGAGGGTCCGAGGCGTGCCGACGAGGTACAACCCTCCGCCTCGGCGCAGGGTTTCGAGATTCCTCTCGCTGGCCACCCCCCGGTCGAAAACCCAGATCCGCGAGGCCTTGCCGTAGAGGGCCTCCATCTTCGCCATCATCTCGTCCAGCGTCGTCGGCTCGGCACGGTTGCCGTGGAAGACTTCGTAGCCCAGCGGCAGCCCGCCCCTCGTCACCACGAGCCCGATCACGATCTGCACGCAGTCGGGACGGTGATCCCGGCTGTAACCTCGCCGAGCCGCAGGATTGCCCTCGGCCAGACCCTCGAAGTACGTGCTCGTCAGGTCGTACAGCAGTACGTCGAAGGGCTCATCAAACAGCGTCCCCAGGCGCGACTTGAGATGGGACTCGAGCGCCGCCTTGTGCGGAAGAAGCCGATCCAGTGTCCGGTAGAGCCGGTCCTTGTTCACCCGCTCTTCCGGGACACCACAGATGTCCTCGAGTGCCGTCTTCGGATAGAAGCGCTCCTCCAGCGCCAGCTCACTCGAGGGAGCGATCAGCCGCGCCGCAGTCAGGATGAAGGCCATCACCGGCCACGGAATCTGCTCCCCGCCTGGCTCCATCTGCTCCTCGAGCACCGTGTCCAGACACAAAAGACGCCACAGGTGCTGCGCCAGGAACAGCTCCCCAAAATCCCGGGCACGCTCCCATCTCACTCGGTCCAGCAGGACCTCGGCCACACGCTCGCCGCTCGGGACCACAGGAGCATCGCTCGCAAACAGCTCCAACTGGCACTCGGTCCCTTCGCCGTTGAAAACCGCGATCGAGCGACGCCACGCCGCCTCCGAAGAGCCGTTGAGTTCTCCTAGGTAGGCAAGCGTCCGGTGCTGCGGTCCACGCGAGGTGCGCACCGACTCGACCAGCGAATAGTAGCGGTGCTCCTTGCCGTCCTTGCTGCGCGAGTGGATCTTCAGGAACACGCAGGCTAAGAGTGCCTACGTCGAGACACCACAAACAAGGGGGTAGGTCTGTACTACAAGCCCTTTTCAAGAACCCGACCCAGCACCCACGCCTACTTAAACCACAGCAACACCCCGAAAAAGTCCCAATCAGGGGGTCAACTGCGCAAGATCGGCTAGCCTGCCCGAGCTCACCCCCAGGTCCTTCGACGCCACTGACGACGCGCCGGGGTCGCTTCAGGGGCCCTGGACCGCGACGATTCTGCTCTCGGGTCGATGAACAAGTGCGACCGGCCACCAGGCCTGGGCTCGCCCGCGTGTCCTCTCCCTGGGGACACGCGGGTGTGCGGCGCCTATCTCAAGGATTTCCCCTCCCCCTCCGGGGGGAGGGGCGTGCCGCGAAGTTG
>CAZTOE010000434.1:0-2795 GCA_964615045.1 uncultured Spirochaetales bacterium | reverse complement strand
GGCGAAGGCCCTCGAGCGCCTGCGACGCGGAGGGAAAGCCGAACGGCTGGCTACGGTGCTCGAGTCGCGAGCCGCGGAGCTTTGAGCGACCTCAAAGCGCTGGGCGAAGTCGGGGTTGAAACGCCCGAGGGCGAAGCGGTCGGACTCGCATCGCTTTGGGCGACCCGTCCCGTCGTGATCGCCTTTCTGCGCCACTTCGGCTGAATCTTCTGCCGCGAGTACGCCGCGCAGTTGCGCGACGGGGCGTCTGAGATCGAAGCGGCCGGTGGCACAATCGCGGCGGTGGGATGTGGTGAGCCGCGCCAGGCCGGAGCCCTCCGCGAGAAGCTCGAGCTTCCCTTTCCTGTGCTGGCCGACCCGGATCGGCGCAGCTTTCGCGCTGCGGGCATGCGGCGCGACCCAATCGGGGTCATGAGCCCCGTCGCGCTGGCACACGCGTGGCGTGCATGGCGCCGCGGCGCGCGGCAGGAGGGCGTGCAGGGCGACCCCTGGCAGCTCGGGGGAACTCTGGTGGTGGCGCCCGGCGGCAAGCTGCTCTTCGAGCACCGCAGCCGCGAAGCGGGCGATCACGCGCCGCTCGCTGCTCTCGTCGAGGCGCTGCGTTCGAAGGCTAACTAGTCTGAAAGTTCGGCCAGAACCGGCGCGTGGTCGGAAGCGGTGAGACCGTCCTTCTTCTTACGGTACTCGCGATCGATCTCCACCTGTTGCAAACGTTCGGCCACTGTATTCGTGCCGAGCAAGAAATCAATCCGAAGGCCCCGCTTCTTGTGGAAGGCGCCGCCCCGATAGTCCCACCACGAGAATGCCTGGGTCTCGGGAAAGCGTTCCCGATAGAGGTCGCGTAGCCCCCAGGCCAGCAGCCGCCGGAAGCGTTCGCGCTCCTCATCGGTATGAAAAATCTGGCCCTTCAGCCCTTCCTCGTTCCAGGAATCGAGGGCCGCCGGACATATGTTGAAATCCCCAGCCAGGATAAGCGACTCGCCAGCATCCCACTGCGTGCGCAGGTGGGCCTCGAGAGCATCAAACCACGTCAGCTTGCGGGGGAAATCGGGGTGATCCAACGACTTGCCGTTGGGGCAGTAAACGCTCGTAAAAACTACACCTTCCACCAGCACAGAGAGGAGACGGGCGCCGAAATCTTCCTGCCCTGTGAGCCCGCGTTGGAGTACCTCGCCCCCACGGCGGCTCAGCACCGCGACGCCGTTCCAGCTCTTCTGTCCCAACACGAAGGCCTGATACCCTTCGTCTTCAAACATGTCGTGCGGAAACATCTCCTCGGTCAGCTTCAACTCCTGCAGCGCCACCACATCCGGTCGTCGCTCGCGAAGCCAGTGAAGGACGAACTCGACTCGGGCCCTGAGCCCGTTGATGTTCCACGTTCCGACTCTCACTTGGCTCTTCGTCTCGCAGCCTAAATTCTTGTGATCGCCGCCGGATAGCGCCTAACCCTTGAACGTCTTTCGGAAAACTCGACCGGCAACGAACTCAACGTACGAAGAGTGATCGTGCTCCTGTAGACCGGCTCACCTGCGACTCGGATATTTCCTAGGCTTTCCAAGAGTTCACTGAACGCAAGTTTCGTCTGTGCGCGAGCGAGGTGCGCACCCAAGCAGAAGAGTATTCCGGACCCGAATGAAAGATATCCTATATCTTGACGCGAAATCTCAAAAGTGTCTGGATTGTCAAATCGCGCGGGGTCGCGGTTCGCGGCCCCTAGAAGCAGTGCCACTCGCTCTCCCGCTTGCACAAGTCGTTCTCCAATCAATGTATCCCGACTGGGCCATCGAAACGTTACCTGGACGGGAGAGTCGAACCGAAGCATCTCCTCCACAGCCTTCGACATACGCTCCGGCTCCTTCCGCAGCGACGCGAGTTGCTTCGGATTCTTAGTCAAAGCGAGTACACCATTCCCAATAAGTCCAGTCGTCGTGTCATGCCCCGCAATCAAAAGCAGAAAGCAAGTCGCGATGATTTCTTCCTGAGTTAACGCCTGCTCTTCGTTCTTGTTGGTGACTAGGTCGCTGATCAGATCCTGCCCGGGCGCCGCTTCCTTCGTGAAGATGAGCTCTTTGACGAACTCGGAGAACTCGGACGCTGCGACCTCAATGCCGCCTATCGCGTCGGCGGGTACGACCGGGTCTACAATTATTGCAAGCTTCTCGGACCACTCGTGAACTCGCTCACGGCTTCGCTTCGGCACGCCGACCAGGTCGCATATCGTCGCAATTGGCAAGCGATACGCGAAATCCCCAATGAGGTCGGTCGAACCGCGAGCTTTAAAGCTGCCAATCAGTTCACGCGCCGTCCTCCTAATTCCCGGTCGCAGTCGGGCTACTCTAGCCGGTGAAAAGGCACTGCTCACTGCACCCCGAATTCGGGTGTGATCGGGAGGATTCAAGAACAGAAAGGCGCGCGAGGAGATTCGGCCAATTAGCGTTTCTGCGCCGACGCGCCCCGTCGCTGCTTCTTCGGCGATCCGAAATGTCGGATTCTTGAGAACCGACTCGATGTCGTCGAAGCGAGTTAGAACCCAGAAGCCCAGATTACTCTTGTGAACCGGATCCTCAGATCGCAGAGTGTGTAAATGCGGATAGGGATCCACGCGGAAGCTTTCGGTGAATGGGTTGAAAGTTGCCACTGCCATTTCCCAACGTGTTGAGTTCAATGCGCCACATCACCGCTCCAGCATAGTTAGCTCATGAGACGTGACTTCTCGAGTTGATAAAGAATCTTCATCCGCGACCGTTCCCTCGATAATTTCGACCCGTGAGCCGCTGACGCCCCGTTCTACCATA
>CAZTOE010000433.1:0-2817 GCA_964615045.1 uncultured Spirochaetales bacterium | reverse complement strand
GGCCGGAAAACCGCAGATTGGGAGCCGGAATCGTGGTGGGCGTAGCTCAGTTGGTTAGAGCGCCAGGTTGTGGCCCTGGAGGTCGGGGGTTCAAGTCCCCTCGCTCACCCCACGATTCCCGATCATTCGCGCGCTTGGGAACGGGCTGCGTCGTCCGCGAGCCCGAAAACAGCGCACGCCAGGGGAAGGAGTTCATGGAGCATCGAAGGTCACTGGTTCGTTTCGATCGAGGGCGCCGGCGTGACAGGCGCGGTCGCGCCCTGCGGCCGAGCTGTCTCATCTCCGCGGTGGCCGTCGTGACACTGCTGGGCGGTGAGACCGCGGCCCAGGTCGCGCCCGGCGACCGCATCACCGCGGAGAACGCCGAGCGGGTGAAGAGTCTCGTACCGCCCGAAGTCTACCCCCATACCGTCGAGGGCTTTCCCAACCTCAGCATGGAGATCGTGGCCACCGCCGACTATCCGCCTCATCCGAAGTACGTGGAGGCCACGGTCAAGTACGCGTGCCAGGCCTCCCTCGACGAGCAGGGTCTGCTCGTCGACTACATCGCCGGCCAGCCGTTTCCGTACTCGCGGTGGGCGCAGGACGCCACGGACCACCGCTGTGACCTCCAGACCGACGACCCGAATTTCGCCCTCAAGCTGGCCTGGAATGTCAACCATCGCTGGAACGCCGGGACGATGAATCAGCCCAACTGGGCCCAGAGCTACTGGCGCGAAAAGGGCGATCGAACCTGGAAGATCGCGCGGGGCTACTATCGCCGCACATTCTTCAGCCACCGAGCCGACCTGCTGCCCGCGACCACCACCCTCGGCGAGGACAAGGGCATCGAGTGGGCCGAGTTTTCGGAAACGCTCTCGCCGTTTGACCTCCGGGGCGCGGCCTTCCTGGTTTTCCGCTACCGCGATTCGCATGCGAAGGCGGACGACGCGTGGGCCTACATCCCGACCCTGCGCCGGATGCAGCGAATCGCAACGGGAGAGAAGGCCGACAGCCTTCAGGGCTCGAACTCGACGCTCGAGGATTTCGCGGGGTTCTCGGGTTACGTCTGGGACCAGCACTGGGAGCTCCATCGCGAAGCGCCGGTGCTCGGGACCATGGACACCCGCCGCCGCTGCTATCCGTTGGTCTCGGAGGAGGCGCGTGCTCGCGGCGTCAAGCCGGAGAGCGACGAGGCTTTCTTCGCCTGCCGCTTCGACCCGTACGGCGCGCTGCCCTTCGTCGACGAAACCTGGGAGGAGCGCGAGGCGGTGGCGATCCGCCAGATCCCGAAACGCAGTGATCACCCCTATTCGAAGAAGTTGATCTGGTACGACCGAGAGACCCTCCAGACGCTCTTCTGGCTCTCCTACGATCGCGAAGAGCAACCGTTTCGACTCTACTTCTACATCACCGAGTGGAGTGAAACGAGCGACAACCCTGCCAACCACGGCCGCTTTCTTCCGATGTTCGTGGGTGGGGGCGTCGCCAATCTCCAGGACCAGACGGCGAACCTCTTCCTCGATTGGAGCTCTACCGCGGTCAGCCTCGATGCCCAAGAGGCGGCGCGCTACTACGACGTGAATCGCCTCAAGCAGAAACACTGAAGGCTCCGCTCCTTCGAGCGGCACTCTCGCCTTCCCTTGGACTCCCGCCGCCGAGCGGGGATCGCCCTCGGCGTCGAACTAGTAAGTGGCTGTTCTGGCAAGGGAATTGGATTCAGCGGGGCCGATGGGTGCAGGTTCCGGGACGCTGTCGCTACCCTCGGAGGCCAATACCCCGAGCCTGTGGAGGGCGCCATGAACCGCATCCGCGCCGCCCGCCAAGCCCTCGGTTGGACCCAGGACGAGTTGGCGGCGAAGGCGCGCGTTTCCCCCCGTACGATCTACGCGGTCGAGCAGGGTCACCCCTGTCGGCAGGCCACCAAGCGACGGCTTCTCACCGCGCTGGGGGTGCGTTGGGAATTGCGCCACGAGTATTTTCCGACCCCGCGCAAGGTTCGGCCCGCCATCGACGAACGCGTGCGCACCGCGTAGCCCACGCAAGGCACAGATTGGGAGAGCCGCTCAGTCTTCCAGGGTGGCTGTGAGCTCACGAGCCCGTTCGAGCGCCGTGCCCCAAGCCCAAGCCATGAAGGCCGTTAGTTGGTCCCGCGCCTTGTCGAGTTGACCGGTGTTGCGCAGTTGCACGACTTCGTTCTCGGCCCGTTCGCGAGCCGCTTCGAGTTCGGCTCCGAAGCTCTTCCAGACCTCTCGCAGGCGGGGGGTGTGGCACGTAAAATCCGCAGCTGCCGCGTCTTGGAGCATCTTGAAGGTCCACCAGGCCGAGCCCGCATCGGGATGCTTGCCCCCGGCCGCGAGCGCCGGCGGAAGCGGGGCATCCAGGTACACCGGGAGAAAGACGCCTGTGCACGGGCTGGCAAAACTCAACCAAACCGGCCACGGATCGCTTCGCTCGCGGGCCAGCGGCGCCACCATGCTCGCTGTGGTGCCCGCCACCTCCGAGTGCATGCACAGGGTGTAGCGGGCATCGTCTTCCGGCGAGGCGCCGGCGGGGACGCTCGCGTCGCGACCGTCGTGGTCGCGCAGCGCGGCCTGCATGCGTTCGAGGTCGACTGGACCCTCGGAGGCGAGAAGCTCTTTCGCGCGCCGCAACCGCTTCGCTACGGATCGCTCGGAGAACTCGGGGTCGCCATAGGCGGCGGCCACGTCGATCCGCCCCGAGTCCCGCGACCACTCGCGCTCGCGCGCGAAACTCTCCAGGTCGCGCGAGCCGATCTCCCAGTCGCGGCCCAGCGTCAACTGATTCGAAATGGCATCGCGGTTGGCCCGGCGCGCC
>CAZTOE010000432.1:0-2826 GCA_964615045.1 uncultured Spirochaetales bacterium | reverse complement strand
CGCGAGGTGCAGCAGGACCCTCCCGTTGAGGTGGTAAGACGGCAAGCCGCTCGCTGCATGGACTGCGGCGTGCCGTTCTGCAACAACGGCTGTCCCCTCGGAAATATCATTCCCGACTGGAACGACTTGGCGTATCGCGACAAGTGGGAAGACGCGCTCGCGCGGCTCCACTCGACCAACAACTTTCCGGAATTCACCGGCTTGGTGTGCCCTGCTCCCTGCGAGGCGGCCTGCGTTCTGGGGATCAATCAAGACCCCGTCGCGATCAAGCAGGTAGAGTGGGAGATCATCCGCCGCGGGTGGCAGGAGGGTTGGGTACGGACCCAGCAGCCGCCCCGCCGGACCGGCCGTTCGGTGGCGGTCGTCGGATCTGGCCCGTCGGGTCTCGCGGCGGCCCAGCAACTGAACCGAGCCGGGCATACCGTGACGGTATTCGAGCGTCAAGACCGAATCGGCGGCTTGCTGCGCTACGGCATTCCCGATTTCAAGCTGGAGAAATGGATTGTCGATCGGCGTGTCGAGCAACTTCGCGAGGAGGGCGTCAGCTTTCAGACCGGCGTCCATGTCGGGGACGATCTCTCGTCGGCCGACCTTCGCCAGAGCTTCGACGCGATCCTATTGTGCACCGGCTCGGAGCTGCCACGCGACCTCCCGGTTCCCGGTCGGGAGCTCTCCGGGGTCCACTTTGCGATGGATTTCCTGCGCCAGAACAATAAGCGTCTGGCCGGCGATCGCATCCCCGAGGACGAGGCGATCCTCGCCACCGGGAAGCATGTCATCGTCCTGGGCGGCGGTGACACGGGTTCTGACTGTATCGGGACCTCTCATCGCCAGGGCGCCGCGTCGGTCACATCGATCGAACTACTGGAGCGCCCGCCCGACGAGCGGGATCCCTCTACGCCATGGCCGAATTGGCCGTTGATGTTTCGGACATCGAGCTCCCACAGCGAGGGTGGCGAGCGGGAGTTCGCGGTGCTTACGAAGCGCTTCGAGGCTCATGGCGGAAACGTGGCAAAGCTCCACGCGGTGCGGCTGCGCTTTGGTGACCCCGATCCGGAGACCGGCCGCCGGCCCATGGAAGAGATTCCCGGAACCGAGTACTCGATTCCTGCCGACCTCGTTCTGCTCGCAATGGGTTTCGTTCACCCGATACACGAGGGAGTTGTCGACGCGCTGGGTGTGGCTCTCGACGCGCGGGGCAATGTGGCGGCGAACACCTCCAACTTTGCGACGAGCGAGCCCGGTGTATTTGCCGCTGGCGATTGCCGCCGCGGCCAATCCCTGGTCGTATGGGCGATTTGGGAGGGGCGCGAAGCGGCCCGCGCCGTCGACGCGTATTTGCAGGGGGAATCCCGACTTCCTTCGCGAGACGCCTACGTCTGAAATGCCTGATCGGCACAAAGTCCGTTTCCGCTTGACGTGATTCTGTCGCCCTCAGTAGGATCCCGATCGGGAGAGCACCGATTTCAATCAATCCGCGCAGCCAAGAGGCTCCCGTGGCGATGGAGCGTTCGCCTGTGGCACCCACCACGGACCACCGTCAGGTTCTGGAACGGCTCGAGGCCGCGGCCCGTTCGCTCCTGGCTCGCCTCCGCCTGCTCCACGAGTCAAACGAGGCGCTGCGCGAGGAAGTGCGGGAGCGCGACCGACGGATCGAGGCCCTAGAGTCGGAGATGCGCGAGCTCAACCAGCGCAAACGCGACGTCGCCAAACGCATTGACAATCTGATTGCGCAGATCGATCGTATGGATGCGAACCGCGAGACCGCGAAGGAATCCGTCTCGCATTCCTGACGACGATCACGAACCGCCGGGGACCATGGGCGAACGCCGCACTGTTGCAATCCAGCTACTGGGACATGAGTACCGGATCCGTACCGATGCCGATCCCGCCGGGGTGGAACGCATCGCGCGGCTCGTCGACGACACGATGGCCCGCATTCGGGAACGGACGGGCACAGTGGATAGCTTGGATCTCGCGGTGATGGCGGCACTCAATCTCGCGAACGATCTCCTTTCGGCCCGTGCTCACGAGCGCCACCTGGCGGATCAGCGCGTCGGCCCCGACTTGCTGCTTCCGCTGTGCGAAGAGCTAGAGGCGGCGCTTCGCGAGGCGGCGCCCCAGCGCCCCTAACTTCACTCCGTGGCGAGGCTCAAGAAGGCGGCACTCCGACGCACCATGCGCGGCCGTCTGCAGGCGCTCACGGCCTGCGAACGCGAACGGGCCGGACGGGAAGCCCTCGCACGGCTCCTCGCCGCCGGCGAAATCGTTCGCGCCCGTCGGTGCGCGTGCTACGCGGCGCTCCCCGATGAGCTGCCGACGTCGCCGGTCTTGGAATATCTTTGGTCGATCGGGCGCCCGGTCTACCTACCTCGCATTCGCGGCCAACGCCTCGAGTTCGCCGCCGTCGACTCGCGATCGACGCTCGAGTCCGGGGCCCTCGGTATTCTGGAGCCGGGACGCCGATGCGTCGCGGCTCAGCTTGGGCGGGGCGATCTCGTGATCGTCCCCGGTCTCGCCTTCGACCGAGACGGGCGAAGGCTCGGTCGGGGCGGGGGATTCTACGACCGAACTTTCCCGCCCCGCGCTCCCGCTCCCCGATTGCTCGGTTTCGGTTTCGCTTGGCAGCTTGTCGACGAGCTGCCCGAGGAGCCCCACGATCGGCGCCTGGCCGGCGTCGTGACCGACGCCGGCCTCGTGCTTCCAGAGGTCGAGCCAACATCCATCCGCTAGCTTGGCCGCCATGGCCACGCAAGCGCCCCTACTACGCGAACTCCAACGGCGGGGATTGCTCTATCAGCGCACCGCAGAAGGTGAACTCGACCA
>CAZTOE010000431.1:0-2839 GCA_964615045.1 uncultured Spirochaetales bacterium | reverse complement strand
CTCCCGCGCCATCCTTGCCGCGAACCTCGCTGATGCGGTGGATCCGGTTCGTGTAGAACAGGACCCGCTCGGTCAACGTGGTCTTGCCCGAATCGATGTGGGCACTGATCCCGATATTTCGAATGCGTGTCAGGTCGTTAAGCATGGTGGCGCGGCACTTTAGCGGCCCGGTGGAGCGGGGCCAGCGCGACCCTACGCAACCGAGACAGTGTTTGGAATTGTGGGAACTCGGCGCTGAGGGAGACTAGTCGGCGTCTTCCGGTCTCGCGACCCGACCCTGTGTCGGTCAGGGATAGCGAAGAGTTGAGCCGTTTTCGTCGATTCCGGGTGGAGTTTCTGGGACGTGGAACCTCAGTTGCCTATTCAAGACGCTCGCCAACCGGCACCTCGAGATCGCTGGACACCTGCTTGGCGCCCCCTTCCAGCCGCAGCTTTCCCACCGAGACCACTCCCCCACGGGCGGCGATGCGAAGCCTGCCGGCTTCGAGCCCGAGAACGGTGCCCGGTGCTTCCGTCCCGCCCCCTCGGAGCAAGCGCGCGTCGAAGAGGCGCAGGGGTCGGCCCCGCCAGAGGGCATGAGCACCCGGTTGGGGGTCGCAGCCTCGAATCAGCCGATCGATCTCGACGGCAGACCGCTCCCAGTGGATGCGAGCGTCCTCATCGGTGACGAGACCCTGAAAGGTCGCCCGACGTTCTTCCTGGGGAAGGAATTCCGCCCGGCCGCTGGCGACGCGATCCACCGCCTCTTGCATCGCCTCGATCCCCAGCGGGTAGAGCTTCTGGAAGTAGAGCGTCGCGGCATTGTCGCCCGGCTCGATCACGACCCCACCCCGCTGCACGACGATGGGACCGGTATCCACCCCCTCGTCCGGTCGGAATACCGTGACGCCGGTGTGCTCCTCCCCCAGGATGATCTGCCAGGGGATTGCAGCGCCCCCGCGGAAGCGGGGCAACAGCGAAGGGTGAAAACACAGCGATTTGTGGATGGGCGCGTCGACGATTTCCGGCGGGAGGATCACGGTGGTGAAGGGCATGACGTTGAGTTCGGCGCCGAGCTCGGCGTGTTCCTCGACCCGGTCTGGAAGCGCACGTCCCTTGCGGCGAAAACTCTTGTGCCGGAATAGCCGCAGCCCGCGCTTTTCAGCCTCTTCGGCGATCGGATCGGGGCGCGCAGCGGCCGGCGGGGCGTAGACGGCGACGACTTCGTGTCCCGCATCGAGAAGGTTGCAGAGGACGTCGCGCCCGAAAGCAGCTTGGCCGAAGACCGCGATGCGCACCGATCCGCCCCCGGGGCTCAGCTTCCCCCCGGCTGGTCCTCGCGCAGCCGGAAGGTGATGAAACCATGCGTGGGATCGTAGGGAGAGAGACCAACCTGGACGCGGTCGCCGGGAATCACCCGGATGCGGAAGCGCCGCATGCGTCCGGAGAGCTGGGCGGTGACGGTCTGACCCGATTCGAGGCTGATCTGGTACCGGCCACCACCGAGAATCTTGTCCACGGTGCCGGTTGCTTGAATGAGATCGTCGCGCGCCACGGTCGGGGGGGCTCTCCTCGGTCCGGATGAGGCGCTTTGTAGCACGGGCGCAGCGGCTCGGCACCGCTTGACCGGTAATCCTCGGCGCGGCGCGCGATCCTCTTCAGGGCCCGATGAGGCCCGACCAGTACGCGTCGGCCTTCTTCTCCAGTGCCTTCGGATCGCCGCGCTCCCACTTGCTCTTCGTATCGACGAAGAAGCTCTTGTAGAAGAGGAACAGCCGGCCGCCCGAGACGATGAAACTCGTGGGATCCGGTCGGGTCTTCTCGCCACTCGCCATCGCCCATGCGCACCAACCGCCGTAGGCCGGGCGGTAGCGATCGGGGTCGGCGGTAAAGGCTTCGCGGTTCGCCCGCTTCGAGAACCAGTAGGTCGCTCCCTCAAACTCGGCGTGCAGGGAAGCGTCACCCTTCACGGCCCTGCCCTCCGTGAAATAGGCCACTGCGTCGTACCCCCGCAGGGCGACTCCGTCGTCGAGATCGTAGTGCGCCCGCGCCGCCGCGGGCTCGGGTGCTTCAGCCAGACCGAGCGGCGGGAGGAGGAGCAGACCCAAGGCGACCGCCGCGGCCCCGAGCGCGCCGCGCAGCGCGAGGCACCGGTCGAAACCATTTCTCGTGAACGGAATCGGCGCCGCCTGGCGGGCGACCCGCTCGGGCCAGCGGCCTTCGGTGACGGCAATGGGACGAAACATGATCCACTCTCCCCTACGCGCTCGAAACGCGGCCCACCAGAGCTTGCGTCTTCGGCTCGCGCCAGGATCGGGCGCTCGGGGGACTCGCTCTTCGATCGATGCCCGCTCGTTGCCAACAGTTGCCAGAAAGACGGCAGTGTCGGTCAAAAAATTTCGATCGCGACGCTCACCGCCAAGCGTTGCGGCGTTTGGCGGGATTCCGCGTCGGCCTCCCCCAGGGCTCTCGATTCGGTCGGCTGGCGCGCCGGCGGGCAATTGCGCAATGTCTCGCGGACCAACGAAACGCTCGACTGGCGCATGATTCCATCGCCGGAGAGGTGCCGGAGTCCGGTTGAACGGGCCTGACTCGAAATCAGGTGTGGCGCTTGCGTCACCGTGGGTTCGAATCCCACCCTCTCCGCCAAGTATGCCGAGGATCGTGAAATCGAACTCCTTCGAGCCGGGTCCAGAACACCAGCAGCGTCTCGGCGATCCTCATGGCGATCGCAGATGCGTCTCAAAGCCTAGGGCGCGAAGATCCGTTTCCAGTCATTCTTCATACTGATGACAACCCAGCCCGTCTTCTTGGCCTCGTCCATCAATGACTGGGGAAACGTGCCGAACTTGGTGTCCGG
>CAZTOE010000430.1:0-2853 GCA_964615045.1 uncultured Spirochaetales bacterium | reverse complement strand
CCCAGAGATCTTCCGAGACGATGCGCAGCCCTTCGTCGTGGTGAACGATCCACTCCGACTTGGGGCGGGCATCCCCCGGCGTTGAGGCCCTTGTCCGCCCTCCCCTGCATCCCCCGATGCGTTTCGACGCGGAGCTTGGCCAAGTACTCCTCGCCCCGAGTTCTAGGGTGTCCATGGGTTCCCTCCTTGGGCAGGGAGCGTATCGCGAACGGGAGCCGCCTTTTGTCGTCGCTGACTAGTCTCGCATCGGCGCGCCTTCTTCGAAGGCGCGCTTCAACGACGCGAAAACTGGGTTGTTCTCGCCCAATTGCGCATAGCGATCGGCGATGAAGACACGGGGGAGACGTTCCCAACGCTACTGAGGGATCCGCGCAACCCCACGTGGAAGCCCGGCGAGATCGCAGTCGAATGATGGGGTTTCCCACATCGAAGTGGACGTTGCCTCGCCAGCCTCCGGCCTCACGCAAGGCCCTTCAGAAACCGTTCGAGTACGGCGTTGGTCTCAACAGGCCGCTCCTGCTGGAGCCAGTGCCCGCAACCTTCGAGAATCGTGGTGCCGCGGTAGTCGCTGCACCGCTCCTCGGCGCGGGCGATCGCTTCTTGGCCCCACCAAGTGGCGACGTCCAACTCCGCCCCGAGAAAGTAGGCCGGAACCTCGAGCTTCCGGGCTGAATAGGGCTCGAGATCATGCCAACTCGAATCGATGTTGCGGTAGTAGTTGAGCCCACCCGCCAGCCCGGTGCGCTCGAACTCGCTGACGAAGACCTGGAGGTCATCCTCGCTGAGCCATCCGGGTAGTTTTTGGGGGCTCGCAAAGCCCTCACGCATACGGTGACCGTGCGGGATCACTACCGCCGACTGGCGGATTGCCTCCGCGGTGCACGCCATCGTGGGGTCGAAGCCTGCCTCGGCCATTCCTTCCCCCGAGACGCCGTACATGAGGTCGAGGAGCCATCCCGCGAGGTCGGCCTCGATCTCATCGATGATCGGGCCGAGCGTGCCAAAGTAGGTCTGGTAGAAGTCGTGCCCCGGCCCGGCCAACTCAGCGTGGAACTCTTGGGGCCGGTGCTCGCCGAAGGGGTTCCCCGGCAAGGCTACCAACGCACGACCGGAAAACGGCACGCTCATGCCCATCACCCCGCGGAAGTGCTCCGGATGCATCCATGCTGCGCTCCAAGCAACCGGCGCACCCCAGTCGTGGCCCACGACGACCGCCGGGCCTTCGCCCAGTTGTTCCACGAGGCCCACCACGTCCCCCACCAACGCCCCAATGCGGTAGGCATCGGGCGACCAGAATTTGGAGGAACGGCCGTACCCCCGCTGATCGATCGCCACGGCGTGAAACCCGCGTTCCGCGAGAAAGGCGATTTGGTGGCGCCAGGAGTACCAAAGCTCGGGGAAACCGTGCAGCAACACCACGAGCGGCCCGGAGCCTTCCTCGACCGTGTGTAGCCGAACGCCATTGATGTCGAGCAGATCATGTCGGAAGTCGTCCATGGGCTTCTCCTGTTCCGGCGGGTTTGGCAACACGCGAAGGCCGACCAGTGTAGCGATCCATGGCCGAGTCCCGATGGCAGCCGCGATACGCTCTTTGCAACGGAGGGACTCTCATGACAATCATGGAACTCGCGACAGTCGGGGACTTGGTGGGCGGCGTGCCGAGCGGCCCTTCGTGCGCCTGCGGTGCGCCATTCGCGCCCTCTTTACGCGGTCGTATACCATCCCCAGCCGTAGACGTGACCCGGCGGCGGTCCGGAAGGCACGATGTGCACTGACGGCCCATATTCCGGGCAAAGCGGTCCGTGGAACGGGGTACGTGCACAAGCGCTGGGCGCGAGAGCGGAGGAGCGATGTCTATCTGGGAGCGAGTCAGGGCTCACCTCGAACACCAGGCGGTACTTCGGGAAGACGATGGCGGCCACCCTGCAGACATCGAGGTCCAGGTCGCAACGGCGATTCTTCTGCTGGAGGCGGCTCATGGCGACGCGGAGTACGCCTGGCGCGAGCATCGGGCAATCATCCGCAGCCTCAAGCGGGGATTCGGAATCGGACACGCGGAGGCGACCCAGCTTCTGAAAAGCGCGGAAGAGATCCGGCCTCCGGTGGTCAAGCTGGCGGACGTGACACAAGTGATCATCGATCGCTATGCGCCGGAGCAGCGCCGCAGCATCATCACCCTACTGTGGAAGGTGATCGATGCGGACGATCTCGTTGAGGAGTGGGAGGAAGCCTTCGCGGATCACGTGGCGGGTGCTGTCGGGCTGAACCAAAATGAGGCCGAGGCGGCAAGGCAAGCGCCATTGCCATAGTTACTCGAATCGCTTCCTATCCCATGTGATCCTCACGCTCAAAGCCTCACATCCGGCCGGATCTCTTCCTACCGCCGCAACTCGCCGACACAGTGCGGTCACCAACCGGGGTTCTCGCGTGAGGGGCCTGCGGCGGCTCGTTTCACGCCCTCAAGTCGAACGGAATCCACGGCTGCCAGATCAATCGCGATCGCGGACCGACGGAGTGCAGCAGCAACGGCGCGACGGGTGAGCTGACGATGATCAATGAACGCAAGGGCAAGACGGTCCACGTCGAGCTGATCGACATGAACGTGGCGCCGGCACCGCCGCCACCGGCTGGACCTCCGAATCCGATCTCCAGCTGCGCACCCTGATCGCGAGTTGTGCTCAGGGATTTAGGGGCTCGGGGAGCCGGGTGAGCTAGGGCGCGAGGCCTTCTCGAGCCCACACGCCTGCAGCGCGGGTCTGCCGATAGGTGTCGGCGGCGATGCGGCGCATATACCGCACCTGCACGACGAGGTATCCGAGTGTCGCCAACGCCGCGAAGGCTCCACCGACTTCC
>CAZTOE010000429.1:0-2860 GCA_964615045.1 uncultured Spirochaetales bacterium | reverse complement strand
CCTTGCTCGCGGCGATCCTGCTGGTCGCCCTCGTCGTCCTGATCACGGGTGTCGTGGTGTTCTTCGAGCGGGCGCAGCGGCGAATTCCCATGCAGCACGCGCGGCGCGTAGTGGGTCGGCGCGTGATGCAAGGGGGGACCACCTATTTTCCGCTGCGTGTGAATACGGCGGGCGTGATTCCTCCGATCTTCGCTTCATCGCTCTTGATGTTTCCGGTGACGCTCGGGCAGTTCGTCGAGTCGGCGACGATCTCCAACTTCATCTCGGACTATCTCACTTTCGGCGGCACCCTCTACAATGTGATCTACATCGCCCTGATCATCTTCTTTGCCTACTTCTACACGGCCATCGTGATCAATCCCGTCGATGTCGCCGAGAACATCAAGCGCTCCGGAGCCTACATCCCAGGCATTCGGCCGGGACGTCGGACGGCCGAATACATCGATCGGATCCTGGGGCGTCTGACTTTGATCGGCGCGATCTACGTCGCCGCCGTTTGCGTCCTTCCCGTGATCCTCTCGCGCCAGGCGGGCGTGCCCTTTTACTTCGGGGGGACCGCTCTCTTGATCGTAGTCGGCGTGTCGCTCGACACCATCGGCCAGATCGAAGCCCATCTGGTCTCTCGCCAGTACGAGGGGTTTGTGAAGGGCACCCGCATGCGGGGGAGGCTGGGCCGATGAGCGCAACGCGGCTGCTGTTGCTCGGACCTCCTGGAGCGGGCAAGGGTACCCAGGCGGAACGCATCGTCGCCCGCCTGGGGATTCCTCAGATTTCCACGGGGGATATGCTGCGGGCCGCGGCGGCAGCCCAAACCGAGGTCGGGCGCCGGGCCAAGCGCTTCATGGAGCGCGGCGACCTGGTTCCCGACGAGGTGGTGATCGGCGTCGCCCGTGAGCGACTCAGCGAGCCCGACGCCCGTGAGGGTTTCATCCTCGACGGCTTCCCGCGCACGGCTGCCCAGGCGCGGGCGTTGGACGCGATGCTCTCCGAGTCCGGCGTCAAGCTCGAGCGCTGCGTGGCGATCCAGGTCGACGAGGAGGAGCTCGTGACGCGCCTCCTGAAGCGGGCGAAGATCGAGGGTCGCGCCGACGACAACGAGACCGCGATTCGCAATCGCATGCGTGTCTACCGCGAGCAGACGGCTCCTCTGATCGAGTACTACCGCGACCGCGGCGTCCTTGCCGAAGTGGACGGTCTCGGCTCGGTCGAAGAGGTAGCCCGGCGGATCGAGGAGGTGCTCAATTGAGCTTCAACTCCGCCATCGCGATCAAGACCCGCAGCGAGATCGAGCGAATGCGCGAGGCGGGCCGGCACGTCGGCGAAATCCTGCTCGAGCTCGTGGAGGCTGCCCAGCCGGGAAGGACCACGGGCGATTTGGACGCGCTCGCGCGGCGGTTGATCCGCAAACGCGAGCTCGAGTCCTCCTTTGAGGGCTATGGTCCCTACGGCTTGCCGGCCTACCCGGCCGTGGTATGTACTTCTATCAATGCGGAAGTTGTCCACGGGATTCCCGGTCCCCGGGAGCTCAAGGACGGAGATCTGCTGAGCATCGACTTCGGGATCGCCTTCGAGGGCTTTCACGGCGATTCTGCGGTGACGGTTGCGGTGGGAGAGATCGGCGCCGACTCGGAGCGGCTACTCGCGGCTACCCGCCAGGCGCTGGACGACGCCATCGAAGCGATGGTGCCGGGTAGGCGGCTTTCCGACATCGGTGCGGCGGTGCAGCGACGGGCTGAAGGCGAAGGTTTCGCCGTCGTCCGTCAGTTCGTAGGACACGGAATCGGCCGGGCGCTCCACGAGCCGCCCCAGATTCCCAACTACGGACCCGGCGGGCGCGGCCCCCGGCTCAAGCCGGGGATGGTGTTTGCCATCGAACCGATGGTGAATGTCGGGGGCGAAGAGGTTCGAATCTTGGACGATCAGTGGACGGCCGTGACAGCTGACGGATCCCTGTCCGCCCATTTTGAGCATACGATCCTGATCACCGAGGGAGAGCCCGAGGTGTTGACCCGCGTGCCGGGCTCACATTGAGGCGGAAATGAAGGTTCGAGCTTCTGTCAAGAAAATGTGTGACAAGTGCCGCATCATCCGACGCCGCGGCGTGGTGCGGGTGATCTGCGAGAATCCCAAGCACAAGCAACGCCAAGGTTAAGGGCCCGGGTGGGCGGCGGCAGTCGCCGCCAAGGAGGACATCAGTGGCACGAATCGCCGGTATCGACTTGCCGCGCAATAAGCGCGTCGACGTGGCGTTGACCTACATCTACGGCATCGGTCGCACTTCCGCCCACGCGATTTGCCAAAAGGCCGAGCTCGATACCCGCCTCAACACCGATCAGTTGAGTGACGGAGACGTGGTGCGGCTGCGCGAGATCATCGAGAACCAGTACAAGATCGAGGGCGACCTGCGCCGCGAGGTTCAGCAGAACGTCAAAGAGCTGATGGACATGGGCTGCTACCGCGGTCTGCGACATCGGCGCGGCTTGCCGGTGCGCGGACAGCGTACCCACACCAACGCCCGCACCCGCAAGGGGCCGCGCAAGACGGTGGCGGGCAAGAAGAAGGCACCCGGAAAGAAGTAGGGGCGGCTTATGGCCAAGGGCAAGAAGAAGGTCAAGAAGAACATCGCGTCGGGGGTGGCTCACATCCAATCCACCTTCAACAACACGGTGATCACGATCGCGGACACCGCGGGCAATACGCTGGCTTGGGCGACGGCGGGTCAACAGGGGTTCAAAGGCTCTCGCAAATCGACCCCCTTTGCCGCACAGGTCGCCGCCGAAGAATGCGCCAAGAAGGCCATGGAGCACGGCGTGCGCAGCATCGGTGTTTTCGTGAAAGGTCCGGGAGCGGGCCGGGAGTC
>CAZTOE010000428.1:0-2880 GCA_964615045.1 uncultured Spirochaetales bacterium | reverse complement strand
GGGGTGACGCCATCCTTCGTACCTTGGGCCGGCTCACGGTGACGCGGCGCCGCCTTCTCGAATGGGTCCCGGCGGCCCACGCAGCCTTCGGGCCGCGCCCGCGGGCGCTGCATTTTTATCGCCGGATGTCGGGCGCTTTGGTCATCGGCGCTCTGGCCATAGCGTCCACTTGGTTCTGGGGAGGACAAGCGTGGCCGTTGGCCGCCGTTTTCGCAGGCGTCTGGTTCACCTCTCCGGCCGTCGCCCTTTGGGCGAGCCTGTCGCCTCGGATCTTGGGCCGCCGTCCGCTGGCCGAAGCCGACGCGCATAGTTTGCGCCTGGTTGCCCGGAGGACGTGGCGCTTCTTCGAGGCTTTCGTCACACCGGTCGACAACATGCTGCCCCCGGACAACTTCCAGGAATCTCCGGAGTCGGTGGCGGCTCATCGCACATCGCCCACCAATATCGGCCTCTATTTGTTGTCGGTAGCCTGCGCGCGAGACTTCGGATGGATCGGAACGCTCGAGGCCGTGGAGCGGCTGGAGGCAACGTTCGCGACCATGGCTCGCATGGCGAAGCACCGCGGCCACTTCTACAATTGGTACAATACCCACGACCTGAGTCCGCTCGATCCACAGTATGTATCCTCGGTCGATAGCGGTAATCTGGCTGGACACCTGATCGCGCTCGCAAATGCGTGCCATGACTGGCGCACTTCGTCCCTGGCAGAGCAGCAGCGTTTCCAGGGTGTGGCGGACGCTCTCGACCTAGTCAGGGACGAGGCCCGCCGGTTGCGCGACCTGCGCAAGTCGCAGGCGGGGTCGTGGCAGCGGCTCGATGACGAGATCGGACGTCTAGCGTCTGGTATTTCTCAGGAGAGCGCCAGCGGTGCCGGCGTCGAAAAGCGGCTGGCGGAACTCTCCGAACAGGCGGCGATCCTGGCCGACGCAGTCCACGAGATCGTTCTCGAAGAAATCGGCCAGGCTGGGACTGACCTGCAGTTCTGGGTAGATGCGGTCCGCGCCTCAATAGAGAGCCACCGATGCGATATCGGAGCCCCTCGCCGGGCCGCGCTTGAGGAGCGGCTGCAGGCGCTCGGGAAGGCCGCGCGGTCGATGGCGCTTTCGATGGAGTTCGACTTTCTGCTCGACCCCGACCGGCTGTTGCTCTCAATTGGCTATCGAGTGTCCGAGGGCGTGCTCGATCCGAGCTGCTATGATCTTCTCGCCTCGGAGGCGAGGCTCGCAAGCTTCATAGCCATCGCCAAGAGGGACGCTCCGGCGCGCCACTGGTTCCGCCTAGGCCGTGCGTTAACTCGAGTGGCGAACGGCGCAGCATTGGTCTCGTGGTCCGGCTCGATGTTCGAGTATCTGATGCCCTCAATCGTTATGAGGGCGCCGGCCGAGAGTCTGCTCGAGCAGACCAATCGGCTGATCGTCGGCCGCCAGATCGAGTATGGAGCGACGATGCGGGCGCCGTGGGGCGTATCAGAGTCCGCTTATAACGCACGAGACCTGGAGTTCACGTACCAGTACTCCAACTTCGGCGTTCCGGGTCTCGGCCTGAAGAGGGGGCTGGCCGACAATGCTGTAGTCGCTCCCTACGCAACTGCCCTAGCGAGCATGGTTGACCCTCGGGCCGCCGTGCAAAACTTCGAGCACTTCGAGGCCATCGGCGCCCGCGGCCGTTACGGTTTCTACGAGGCATTAGACTTCACGCGGGCCCGGGTCCCGGACGGCGAACGCGTCGCCATCGTACGCGCGTTCATGGCCCACCACCAAGGGATGACGATCGCTGCCATCGCCGACACCTTGCTCGACGGTTTGATGCGCAACCGCTTCCACGCCGAGCCGATTGTTCGGGCAACCGAGCTCCTTCTCCAGGAGCGCGTGCCACGCCAGGTCACGGCGACACCGCCGTCGGTCTCGGAGACGATGGTGGCGGCCAGGATCCGCGAGGCCGAAGGACCCGCCGCCTGGCGAAAGGCCAGCCCGCACAGTTCTACGCCGGCTACGCAGCTGCTGTCGAACGGACGCTACTCGGTGGTGCTCACGGCCGCCGGGTCCGGCTACAGCACCTGGCACGACCTCGCGGTGACCCGGTGGCGAGAGGACGCCACCTGCGATGATTTGGGCTCTTACGTCTTCTTGAGGGACGTCGCGAGTGGCGAAGCCTGGTCGGCGACCTACCAGCCAATCGGAGTCGAACCTGATACGTACGAGGTTACCTTCAATGAGGATCGTACCGAGTTCGCGCGTCGGGACGGGGGGCTTTCGACTGCCCTGGAGGTGCTGGTGTCCGCCGAAGACGATGCGGAAGTGCGCCGCGTGACGATCTCAAACTTTGGCGACCAACCGCGAGAGGTCGAGGTGACTTCCTACGCCGAACTAGTTCTGGCGTCCCAGGCCGCAGACGTGGCGCACCCGGCTTTTTCGAAGCTGTTCACCGAGACCGAGCACCTCGCCGGCGTCGGTGCCATACTGGCGACCAGGCGGCGGCGGGCACCCACGGAGCCGCAGGTCTGGGCAGCACACCTGGCGGTTGTCGACGGAGAAGCGACGTGCAAGCGCGAGTTCGAGACCGATCGTGCTCGATTCCTGGACCGGGGACGCAGTGTTCATGCGCCGGGAGCAGTGATGGGCGGCCGGCCACTCTCTGGCGCGACGGGGGCAGTGCTCGATCCCATATTTGCCCTGCGCCGCCGGGTGCGGATCGCGCCGAACGCGACAGCTAGGATCGACTTCTGGACGATGGTCGCCTCCTCACGCGAGGAGATCCTTGTTCTAGTCGACAAGCACCACGACGTCGGCGCCTTCGGGCGCGCCGCCACGCTCGCCTGGACGCAGGCCCAGGTGCAATTGCACCACCTCGGCATCGGCCGAGACGAAGCGGGGCAATACC
>CAZTOE010000427.1:0-2882 GCA_964615045.1 uncultured Spirochaetales bacterium | reverse complement strand
GCCGAGAAAGCCCTCTTCACCCATGCGTCGCCAGGTTTCGCGATCGGGCATGCCGGAGCGGTTCCACGCCTCGATCTTGGGCTCGATCTCCTTCTCGGCGAAGCGCCGGAACTGCTGGCGGAACAGTTCGTGCTCGTCGCTGAAGATGTCACGTCGCATCACGGCCTCCTCCCCGCTACTGCGCGCGGGCCTGAAACAGCGAGCTGGCGACCCGCCCGTCGAGCGGCTCGCCCGGGGCCACGCCCAGCAGCTCGACCACCGTCGGGTGAATATCGATCACGCGCATCGCCTGAGCTTCCTGCCCGACGGTGATCCCGGCGCCCCAAGCGTAGAGCAGACCGTACATCGCGGGCGTGCGGGGTACGAATCCGCTCGTCGCCGACCGCCAGAATTCGGCCCAGAGATAATCGGGGGCGATGTAGGAGAGCGCACGCAACCAGAGTGGCCACGTGCGCTGATTCTCGATGAAATACGGCGGGAAGGCGGAGACGATCAGCGGCGCGACCCGTGGGCTCGCTCCCCAGTGGGCGTAAAGCGGCGGCTCGTCCCGGGTCAGAACCTCAAAGGGCGCGTACGGTGCGAGGCGCTCCGCGATCGCCACCGGATCCTGGCCGGGATCGAGATAGAGGAGGGCGGTGCTGCCACGCGCCTCGACCCGAGCCTCGACCCCTTCGCGGCGCAGGATCCGTTCGAGCTGGATCAGGTGGCTCACATCCCGCATCCCGTGATCGGTGGTCACGATCAGCGCGATCCCGGCGTCGGTTTCCTGCTCCTCGAGCTGATCGATCGTCGCTTGGAGCTCACCGAGCCAGCCGTCAATGCGTTCCGCCGCGGCAATCCCCTCCGGCGTGTCGACGCCATACCGCTCGGTCTCGTATCCCGGGGTGCAAAAACGCGCCAGGATCAGGCGCGGTCGCTCGACCGCTGGCTGAGCCACCAGGCTTATGAGCGAGGCCAAGCGATCGGCATCGCGGCGCTCCGTGCCGCCGACGCAGGTCTCGATGGGTTCGGCCGCGACTTCGGCGGCTTCGGTCCCGTACCATCCGAGGGTGGCGACCGAGAGGCCCTGGCGTGCCGCTACCGGGGCGAGCCCCTCGCAGCCGGTCCACCAATCGCGCAGTGGCCCTGCCTCGAAGAGACCCCGGTCCGGGTCGAGGAACCGGTCGGCGACAATCCCGTGGTGCTCGGGCCAGCATCCCGTGACGAGGCTCGCTCCGTTGACCCAGCGCGTCGTCGGGAAACTGGCCACGACGCGGTGGGTCCAGGCGCCCTCTTCTCGCATGCGGTCAAAGCTCGGGGTCTCGCCGGCCGCAACGAGTACCGGCGAGAAGCCCTCGAAGACCAGCAAGATGACGGTCTTCGCAGCGGAGAGCGCCGTGCGGTCGCTACCCGTGACCTGAGGCGCGGGAGCCTGAGTCTCCGAGCTTTGGGCGGGTGCGGCGTACGGGGCGCCAAACCACACCAGGGCGGCCCACAGTCCGATCCAGCCAGCGCGTCGTCGCGGCACCGCGGTTCCTTTCACGTCGGAGCGGGTCACGGGGCCTCCCCGGGACCGAGGTGGGGTTCTACTGCGGAGGGAACCGGCCCGTCAACTGGCGCGCTCGTGGGGGCCATCGGGTACGATGCGCTGCCGGCGCGGCGGGTGGGGGGATGACTATGATCACGCGAATCGATCGGATGCAGGTCGCGGTGCGAAGCCGGCGCCTGGCCGTGGAGACCTGGCGGCGCCTCTTCGACGTGGGTGTGGTGCGCGAGGATCGGGTGCCGTCGCTTGGGGCGGCGCGCACGGTACTGCGCCTGGGCGAGAGTGAGCTCGAGCTCCTCGAACCGGACGGGCTCGGCGCGGTCGCCCAGCATCTGTCACGCTCACCGACGCCGATCTTCGCGGTGGGTCTCGCGGCCCGCGACCTGGCCGAATGTCGTGCGACCCTCGATGCGCGGGGCGTCCATCACCAGCAAGATGGCGCACAGGTCTGGCTGCTGGGAGAGTGGCTCGGCGTGCCCGGCCTGCGCGTGGTGCTCACCCAGGACGAGACGCGGGAGCCGATCGGACTCGCCGCACGGATCTACGAAGCCACCCATCTCATGGAAGGTTGTGCGCGCGCCGCGGATCGCCTCGCCAAGGTCTTCGACCTCGATCCAGCAAACTTTGTGCCCATCCAGTCCGAGCAGTACGGCTACCGCGGCATCCTAGTGCGTTTCCGTTCCGAACGGCTCGACCGCATCGAAACCGTGACACCGATCGATCGGAGCAAGCCCATGGGGCGCTTCTTCGCGCGGCGTGGCCCCTGCCTTTACATGTTCTACCTCGAATGTGCGCAGGTCCGCGCGCTGAGAACCCGCCTCGACCAGTACCTCTCGGAGGCTTGGGTCGGCGACCGCGCCAGCGCCGTCCCCGACAATCTGTTCATCCCGCCGCAGGCGCTCCACGGCATCCTGCTCGGCGTGAGTCGCGAGACCGTCGCGTGGCGCTGGAGTGGCTACCCTGAAAAAGTACGCGGTGCCGGCTGAGCGCACTCGAATCCGGGGCGGACTTCGACTCTCGATCCCCTGAACAAAGAGGGGGCGCCCCTCCGAAGAAGGGCGCCCCCGAACAGATTGTGAGCCTTTGGGCGCCGCTGCTACATGCCCATGTCGGGCATGCCGCCAGGCATACCGCCCGGCCCCGCCGGCGCCTCATCCTTCGGTTTCTCGGCCACCATTGCCTCGGTGGTCAACATGAGCGAGGCCACGCTCGCGGCGTTCTGCAGGGCGGTGCGCACGACCTTGGTCGGGTCGATTACGCCGTCTTTCAGCAGGTCGCCGTACTCCTCGGTCTGGGCGTTGAAGCCGAAGGCGCCCTTTCCGTGGCGCACCTTGTCGACCACGATCGAGCCCTCGAC
>CAZTOE010000426.1:0-2892 GCA_964615045.1 uncultured Spirochaetales bacterium | reverse complement strand
TCGAGGGGCCCCTCCTCGAGCTCGACATAGGCGACCACGAAAGGGGTGTGCTCACGCCACCGACCCCCGCTCCTGCGCGTCACCGGGTAGCTGTAGATGGTGCCGCGGCCCGAGAGGTCGGTCCACGTCGTCCTGCGCGAGCGACACGCCGGACAGATGCTGCGCGGATAGAAGATCACGAACCCGCACTCGTCGCAGCGCGGCAGCCGAAGCTTTTCCTCGCCGGCGGCGTCCCAGAACGGCTGGGTCTCGGCGGTGACGGGCGGTGCGGTCGTCGGCAGCCGGCTCACGCGTCCTCCCGGCCCAGGATCAAGGTGGCACTGCCCATCCGCGTGGCCAGGCTGCCCCCGGTTCCGTGAGCGAGCGCCAGGCGACAGTCAGGGACTTGGACCGCCGGGTGCGCCTCGCCGCGCAGTTGTCGAACCGCCTCGATCGCCTTTGTCATCCCGCCGCGGTTGGCGGGGTGATTGTTGCAGAGCCCGCCGCCATCGGTGTTGAAGGGAAGCTTCCCGTGCGGCGCCCGCAGCGCGCCGCTCTCGACAAAGCGGCCCCCCGCGCCCTTCTTGCAGAAACCCAGATCCTCCAGCGTGATCAACACCGTGATCGTGAAACTGTCGTAGATCGAAGCGTAATTGATGTCGGCGGGCGCAACGCCCGCCTCGGCGAAGGCCGCCGGGCCCGACCACAGTGCGCCGGTGTGAGTCAGGTCGATGCGACCGGCGTCGGCGTGTTTGACGGCCGTGCCGGTCCCGAGCACTTGCACAGTCTGGCGCTCCAGATCCCGCGCCACCTCGGGGCTCACGACCACCACGGCACCGCCACCGTCGGTAATGACGCAGCAGTCGAGTCGGTGAAGGGGATCCGAGATCATGGGCGAGGCCAGTACTTCCTCGACGGTCACCACGTCTTTCAGAAAAGCGTTGGGGTTGTGCTGAGCGTGGGTCGAGGCGGCGACCTTGATCTCGGCGAGCTGAGCGCTCGTCGTGCCAAACTCGTGCATGTGACGCTGCGCCGCGAGGGCATAGCCACCGGGGACGCCCATTCCGAAGAGGTTCTCGAAGCCCCACTCCGGCGCGTCGGGGACGCGCGCACTGCCGCCGGGGCTCGCGCCCCCGCTACGCGGGTTTCCGGCCAGCGTGATCAGCGCCACATGGATGTGGCCGGACGCGATCGCCTCCGCCGCATGCCGCACGTGAACCAGGTACGAAGAGCCACCGGTCTCAGTGTCGTCGACGTGGCGGCACTTGAGACCCAGGTAGTCGACCATCGAAAGCGCGCCGAACCCCGGGGCGTCGCCGGCCGAGAAATACGCGTCGACATCGTCCCAGCCCAAACCCGCGTCGGCGAGCGCTCCCTCGGCCACTTCCGCGTGGATCTGCGCCACGCTGCGGCCAGGGAGCTCCCGCCCCGGATGCTCGTAGACTCCTGCGATATGTGCCCGACCTCGCACACTCATGGCGCCGGGACGCTAGCAACAAGTGTCGGTACCCACACCGCGAGATTCTTCACCGGATCGGAAGCGAAGCGTCGCCATCCTGTCCACGGCTCCCCTTGCTCGAAGTGGACCGGAGCGGGAAGCTGTCCGCTTGCAGTTCAGGGGCGTTTCGGGAGCGGTATGATGGGTTGGGATCAGATCCTTCTCCTCGGTGCGCTCGGTATCGCCGTCGCGGGAGAAGCCGCATGGGTCGGAGCGCGCCGCGCGCGGCGCCGGATCTGGCTGGGCACCGCTGGCGAAGTGGCCCACCGAAACGGCGAGGGGCGTCGCGGCGCAGACCACCGCGGCCGGAACAAGAGGTGGGACTCCTAGACCAGCGGACTTGCGCGGGCGCACCAGCGGAGGACCATCGGTCGAAACCCCAGCGGAGGACCCCGTGGACAAGGTGCTCTTCGAGAAGCGCGGCGCAGTCGCGCTCGTGACCATCAATCGACCCGAGCGACTAAACGCCTGCGACTTCGAGACCTACGGTCGGCTCGCGGAGATCTGGGCGGAGTTTCGCGACGATCCCTCGCTTCGGGTCGGCATTCTCACCGGAGCCGGCGAGCGGGCCTTCAGCGCGGGCAGCGACGTCAAGGCCAACTATGTGGAACGCCCGACGGGCGCGGAGCCCCAGAGCATTCTCTTCCCGCTCCTACTCGAACTGGAGAAGCCGATCGTGGCCGCCATCAACGGTCACGCCAACGGCGGTGGCCTCGAGCAGGCGCTCGCTTGCGACATCCGCGTCGCCGTCGAGCACGCCCAGTTCGGGCTCGGGGAGGTCCGCCTGGGATGGCTGCCCGGCGCCGGCGGAACCCAGCGGCTGCCGCGGCTCATCCCCCGTGGCCGCGCTCTGGAAATGCTGTACACAGGGAATCGCATCGGCGCCGACGAGGCCCTGCGCCTGGGTCTCGTCGACCACGTGGTAGCCACCGACGAGCTGCTTCCGAAGGCCTTCGCGATCGCGGCAGAGATCGAGAAGAGCGCGCCGCTCGCCGTCGCGAAGATCAAACGTGCCGTCACCCGCGGCTTGGATCTCGCCCTGCCCGAAGCGCTCAAACTCGAGCGCGAGCTCTATCTATCGCTGCAACAGACCGAGGACGCCCGGGAAGGGGCTCGGGCCTTCGCCGAGAAGCGCGCGCCCCGCTGGCGAGGCCGCTAGCGCCCGGCGAGCGGCCGCCTCCCGATCGTGCCCCTCACCGGCGGGACGAGGCGAAAATCACTGGATCCACAGATCTTTCGGGAGCGCCCGGGTCAGCACCTCACAACCTTCGTCGGTGACGAGCAGCTTGTCTTCCACGATGAAGATCCCGGCGCGACATTCGGGGCCGTCCATCCCGGCGATCACGGGCTCGACGCACAGCACCATGCCTGGTTCGAGCCGGGTCTCCGCACTGTAGACGACGCCGCGCTCGCCG
>CAZTOE010000425.1:0-2915 GCA_964615045.1 uncultured Spirochaetales bacterium | reverse complement strand
GCAGTACAACCTGGTCTCGATGGCGCTGAACAGTTTCGGCGTTCAGCTCGACGCCGGAATCGAAGACTTTCCGGAGGGTTAGAGAAAAAGCTGCCGGAGGCCATGGGACCGCGGCGCATCTGACCCAGCGACCCTTGACGGCTGCGCGCCCGCCTATAACAATCTATCCGCATACCCAGATGAATCTTCCCCGAACTAGCGAGAGGTTCGATGGCGACGGAACGGCTCCCCTTCAAGGTGGCGGACCTCGGCCTTGCCGACTTCGGTCGACGCGAGATCCGCCTGGCTGAGCATGAAATGCCCGGGCTCATGACCCTGCGCGAGCGCTACGGCCAAAAGCGACCCCTGGAAGGCCTGCGCATCATGGGGAGCCTGCACATGACGGTGCAGACGGCGGTCTTGATCGAGACGCTGACGGCCCTGGGCGCGGACGTGCGCTGGTGCTCGTGCAATATCTTCTCGACCCAGGATCACGCCGCCGCCGCGGTCGTTGTGGGCCCGGAGGGAACTCCGGAGGATCCCCGCGGCCTGCCGATCTTTGCCTGGAAGGGAGAAACCCTTGAGGAGTACTGGTGGTGCACCGAGCAGGCGCTCCTTTGGCTGGACGGAGAGGGTCCCGATCAGATCGTGGACGACGGAGGCGACGCCACCCTGTTGATCCACAAGGGGGTTGAGTTCGAGCGCGCGAAGAGCGTACCGGTGTTCAATCCGCGCCAAGATCCCGAGGAGTGGGAGTTCGTGCTGGCGCTTTTGCGGCGCATCCAAGGCGAAGACGCGAATCACTGGCAGCGCCTCGCTGCGCGCATGCGGGGCGTTTCCGAGGAAACCACCACCGGAGTGCACCGGCTCTACCAGATGGAACGCGACGGCACCCTGCTCTTCCCGGCCATCAACGTCAACGACTCGGTGACCAAGAGCAAGTTCGACAATATCTACGGCTGCCGGCACTCCCTTCCGGACGGTTTGATGCGCGCCTCCGACGTGATGCTGGGCGGCAAGGTCGCCGTGGTCTGTGGCTTTGGAGAGGTGGGCAAGGGCTGCGCGCAGGCGCTCCGAGGCCAGGGGGCGCGCGTGCTCTTCACCGAGATCGATCCCATCTGCGCACTCCAGGCCTCAAGGCGTGGCCCGGCATCCAGCACCGCGAGGTGAAACCCCAATACGACGAGTGGGTCTTCCCCGACGGGCACAGTGTGTTGATTCTGGCGGAGGGTCGCTTGCTCAATCTCGGCTGTGCGACCGGTCATCCGAGCTTCGTAATGTCGGCGTCGTTCACCAACCAGGTGCTCGCTCAGATCGAGCTCCATGAGAACACCGAAAACTACGCGAAACGCGTCTACGTCCTCCCCAAGAGACTCGACGAGGAGGTCGCGCGGCTCCATCTCGACCATCTGGGGGTCAAGCTGACGAGACTCTCCAACGCCCAGGCTGACTACATCGGCGTCCCCCTCGAGGGGCCCTATAAGCCCGAGCACTACCGCTACTAGGCCGCCACCAAGTCGGTCCGCGCGGTCTCGGTGAGAACCGGCGCTCAGCGCACAGAAGGGGCGCCCCCGGCGCGGGACCGCCGCGTGTCCGGGCCGACCCGCACCCCGCGGAGAGCCGCTTGAGTCTCTCGAGCGAGTTGCTGCACGATGTCGGCGACGGGCAAAACCTGATGGATGACCGCCGCTGACTGACCGGCGGCGAGCGCACCATTGCTGACGTCGCCCTCGCGGCGGCCGGCAATGTAAGGGTCCTCTCCCAACCAGTCGCGCATCACGCGAAACTGACGGGGGAAGCGCTCGATACGCTCCTGCAAAACCGGATTCTCCCAAGCCTCGGTGGTGGTGTTCTTGATGACGCGACACGGCTTGCCGCTAAAACAACGCGTCCGGGTGGTGCCCTCGTCGTCGATCTCGACGATGCGCTGCTTGTAGTTATCGTGGCTGTAGGACTCCGCACTGGCCACGAAGCGGGTTCCCATCCAGACGCCGACAGCGCCGATCACGAGCGCGGCGGCGATCTGGCGACCGTCGGCGATCCCACCGGCCGCTACCACCGGGAGGTCCACGGCATCTATCACGGCCGGGAGCAGTGACAACGTTCCGACGCGACCGGTGTGACCGCCACCGTCGTAGCCCTGGGCGACGACGACGTCCACGCCACTCGCAGCGACCCGAACCGCGTTCTTCGTATTGCCGACGAGCGCGAGAACCTTCATGCCCATGTCGTGGGCCGCGGGGACGACCGGACCGGGATCGCCCAGCCCACTGGCGAGAATGGGGACGTTCTCTTCGAACACGACGTCGATTTGCGCCTCGACCTCACGGGTGAAATTCATCGTCGCGGAATCGCCCGACGGCCGTCCAACCGTCGCGAAGAGAATATCCACACCGAAGGGCCGCTGGGTTCGGGCGCGCACCTTGCGGATCTCCGTGCGCAGGCCCTCGGCCGTGAGCGAAGCGGCACCGATTACCCCAAGTCCCCCCGCCTCCGAGACGGCGGCGGCGAGTTCGCCGCGCGCTACATATCCCATGCCCGCTTGGATGAAGGGGACTTCGATCTCGAGCAGATCACAAAGGGGTGTCCAAAGTTCGGCTGCCATGATGCCCTCCTGAGACCCCCAGTATCGTCCAGGCAGCGGCGGGTTTCCCGGATCCCCTAGGTGGGAGACGCGCGGGTGATCAGCACCACCCGGCCCAGCAGCGCTTCGGGAGCGGCGTCGACCGGGTGCAATTCAATTCGGCGACCTACCCCCTGGACCAGCGCGAGCCCGGCGGCCGTGCGCACGAACCCCTTTGCCCGCAGCGCGCCGTGCTCGTGCAGTGTTTTGATCAGCGCCTCTGGCTCGATCGAGTTCGCGAACTCGAGCGTCTCGGTCGCGAAGAGCTCGGGACGATGGGGTGCAGCGGCGCGCTTGCGGCGCTTGGACCGCC
>CAZTOE010000424.1:0-2919 GCA_964615045.1 uncultured Spirochaetales bacterium | reverse complement strand
CATAGGCCGCCGGGTTGTTGAAGAACCGGAAGAACCTGGACGACCACCCAAAGTGACCAGCCAAGTCGCCACTGTACTCCGCGGAACCCGCTAGCCGAGCTAGTACTGTATCAATGCTAGCGAGCGCTGAGTCACCCAGGACGAGATTGACGTGGAGATCCGCCGTGTCTCGTACCAGACCCGCCGACATTTCGTGGAGAATCTGGGTTTCCAGTTGCCGCTGCTTCCGCGCCTGATTGGCATTGTCGAACCAGAGGGCGGCCGTGATGCCCAGAAAGATCAGAGCCAATTCCCCCAGTACGCGGGATATTCTGGGTCGAGTTCCCCACGCCTCGTTCCCGTCGCCACCTCTCCGCAGACGCAATGGCTCGCCCTTTGACGGGTTTACGCTTCGGCGGCGCGGCCACGATGGCCGTCGCGTCCACGCGAACAAATGTACCCTGCGTCAGCTGTCAGCGCTTGGTGTCCGCTCGCTCTCCTGCTTCGACTGTCTGAAGGGGCTCGCCGAAGCGCAGAACGTTGCCGTCAAGGTCCTCGAAGTACACCTCCCGATCTCCCCAGGGCCGATCCTCGGGTCCAAAGCTGGCCTCGAGATCTCGCGACCGTGCCCGAGCAACGAGCGCGTCTACGCCTGTCGCTTTGACGTAGACGACTCCGCCAGGCGGAGCGACCGGATGCTCGGTCAGGTACAGCTCGACCGTGCCCCGCTGGACGCAGGTAAGGCGGGGAGCTTCGGGATCCAGTTGGTGCTGCCAGGCCACAGAGAAGCCGAGTGCCTCATAAACCGGGAGGGCAGCCTCGATGGACGCAACGCGGAGCATGGGAATCACTGCGTGGAACTCGGATTCGTCGATGACCACAAGTGTCCTACCTCGTACCTTCGGCCCTCGTGATCTCGTGCTGATCAACGAGAGGCAATTCCTTCCCCTCGGCCAACCACTGATCGACCTCTCTTTGAAACTCCTCCGAGAACCAATGTCGACGGTCGATCCAGTACGTCCTGAATCCGGGCATGCCCAGCAAGTCAATCATCGTAGCCCGATGGCTTGCCGCCCCCCAGTCGGCCACGCTGCCCTCACGATGGAAGTGAAAGAGCGCCTCGATGGACCGGAAGGTGATGAGCACGCCCGAGTAGAAGCGTGCACGTTCGGACTGACTCAAGGACGCCGGATCTGTCGCGCCGCGGAAGAAGACATCCGAGAATGACTCGTCATTGGCGATCGCGCTTGGAAGCTGCAGAAAGTCACGATTCAGCTGACTATACTGCCCGCGCCGATCCTGGAGGGCTGTGTCGCGAATCTGACGAGCCAGGTAGAAGAGGGTCACGACGACGGCTATCGCGCCGATTACTTCCCCGAGGGCACCGATCATGGTCCAGTCCATCGTCCCTCACCTGAGGTCAAACCGAACGGTTCGCGAAGTCGTCCTGATGGACTTGCGCTTCAAGCTGCGCGGCCACGATGGCCGACGCGTCAAGCGCACACAAATCTAGTCCGAGTCAGCTGCGGGCGCTCGTTGGGTGGCGCGATTGTCTGGGTCAGGGTCCGGAGGCCCCTCCCGTGCTCCCCGCGTATCCACTCGCGGCGAGGAAGGCGGCGTAGTCCGCGACGGACAGGATATCGGCGGCGGCCCTGCCCTTGTCCTCGAACCGTTCGTAGTAGGCCCGAGCGATTCTCGCCCCCATGGCGTATCCGACGTCCTGCGGCTGGTCCGGGTCCGCGGGATCGGTCCACAACCAGTCTCCCATGTCCGTTCCCAGCATGTCCTTCTCGAACTCGCGCCACAGGCGGTCCTCGTTGGCCAGGAGGAAATCGCGAGCCTCGTTCTTGTGCTCGCTGCCCCCGGTGACGAGGTCCGAGAAGAAGGTCGCGACGCCCTCGCGGATCGACGTGGCCAGCAGTGTTCGCTCCGGCCCGGAGAAGATCGCGAAGTACTCCGGCCCCAGCGCGGCGAGTTGCTGCATGTGGATCATCTCGTGTACGAGAGTGGGAGGGAGCGTCTCCTCCACCCGCGCCGGATCTTCCTTCTCGATCGAGAGAAGAGGTCCGGCTACGGACCCGGAACCAATCCCGCGGTGGCCGGCCACGACGAAGTACGTCGGGGGGAAGACGGCGGATGGGATCACCTCCTGGAGGTCGGCGTACGTCCGCCGGAACATTGGGACGGCGGCCTCGATCGCCGACAGCTTCTGCGGAATCCTCCGATAGTCGTCAGGATGCTCGCGCATCGCCGCGAGGATCCGGGCCGCAGTCAGATCGTACTTCTCGATGAAGAGCCGCAGACCCGGCGACGCACGTTCCAGGTAGAGGGTCTGCAGTGCGTCCGCCGTATCCCGCCCCCTGTTCATTGCCTCCGACGCCTCGAGAAAGCGCCGGACGTCGTCGAACACGAATGCGGCCCGATGAGGATCCCTCGAGATGTCGTCGGTGAGGGTCTGCTGGGCCCCGAGGCTACGTGCGGAGAACCCCGCCGAGATGGCGAACAGGAAAAGCGCCGTGAAAGCTGGACGACAGCGCACGGTTCAACCTCCTCGCGATGGGATGAGGATGCGTCCCATCGTTTCGATGGCCGAACCCCTGCATTGGTTGGTAAAACGCCGCGGCCTCAATCGCGAACCGCCCCTGCACCGCGTCAGTTGCTGGCGCTTGTTGGGAAGCACTCCGGATTCAACTGGAGCGCTTGATCGCGAATGCGTCCGGCCACCTCCGCCACAGGCAGGTCAGAAGTATCGATGACAGGAATCTGCAACGCATCGGCTTGGCCGCGCAGATAGGCAGCCCACCGGTCCATGTCCGGGGACACGAGCTCGGCCTGGCGGCGTTCGTGAGTCAGTCGGGCACTCCGCACATCGGCCCGGCTGTATTGAAAGATGTTTATTTAGTTGTTTAGTGAATGATTGTTGGATGACGTGTTTATGTA
>CAZTOE010000423.1:0-2930 GCA_964615045.1 uncultured Spirochaetales bacterium | reverse complement strand
GTGGACGGCATCGAGGTGCGGACGACCGACTTCTATCGCTCGGGGAAACTCGCAGCGGCCGCCGTTCGCGAGCTCGGAGACCCGTTTTACGCCGTCGATTGGAAGGAGTTCTTTCCCGCATTCTTCCAAGCGCTGAAAACCGAGCGCGTGATGATGTTCGTGTTGCTGACGATGATCATGGTGGTGGCGGCCTTTGCGATCGTCGTGACGCTCGTGATGATGATCATGGAGAAGGCCGGCGACATCGCGATCCTGAAGGCGATGGGCGCTGAAGACGCAACGGTCGAACGGATCTTCGCCATCGAGGGTGCCTTGATCGGAGCGCTGGGGACAGTGCTCGGCGTCCTGGCGGGGATCGCCGTGACCTCGCGCCTAGGCTGGATCCAGAGCCGAGTGGAGCAGGTGACGGGAATCGACGCCTTGCCGCCTTCGGTGTACCAAGGGATCTCTGAATTGCCCGCCGAGCTCGACGTTGCGCAGATCGCTCTTGTCGTCATGATCGCGATGGCGCTCGCGCTCGGCGGCACTTGGGTGCCGAGTCGGCAAGCGGCCCGCGTGGAGCCCGCCGAAGCGCTTCGCTATGAGTGAGACGCTCCTCGAAATCCGCGATCTGTGGAAGTGCTTTCCGGTCGCCGAGGGTGCGGGCGGCGAGATCGAGGTGCTTCGCGGTGTCAATCTGCGCATCGGGGCGGGCGAGACGGTCGCGATCGTGGGACCCTCAGGTGTTGGCAAATCCACCCTCTTGCACATTCTCGGAACTCTCGACCGGCCGACCCGCGGCAGCGTGCTCTTTCGCGGTCGCGATATCTTCGGGCGCAGCTCGGACGCGCTGGCGCGCTTTCGCGCCGAGTGCCTGGGTTTCGTATTCCAGTTCCACCACCTGCTGCCGGAGTTCAGCGCCCTCGAGAACGTCATGATGCCGGGCCTGCTCAGGGGCCTCGCATCCGAGACGATGCGCGCGCGCGCCGAGGTGATGCTCCAAGATGTGAAGCTCAGCCACCGCGTCGATCACCGCGTCGGCAAACTCTCGGGCGGGGAGCGCCAGCGCGTGGCGCTGGCGCGCGCTCTGGTGATGGACCCACCGATCCTGCTGGCCGATGAGCCCACGGGCAACCTGGACACCCATACGGCCGAACACATCGACGCGCTGCTGCTCCAGATGAATCGCGAACGGGGCACCGCCCTCGTCGTGGTCACCCACAACGAACGGCTGGCCCGGCGGCTGGGCCGCCAAGTCCATCTCGAGGAGGGACGAGTCGTGGGAACGAACCCTGGAGCTACTTGATTTCTATGCGATAACTCCCTGTCAACAAAGGAAAAACGGGAATCGGGGGGGCTTGCCCCTCCAGCCGAGGCCATTTAGACTTCCCCTTCCTCGTTTCCCAGCCTGGTCTCGGAGGACCCGCTTGCGCGCCCAAACCACGCCCGGGATACGCATCGCGTTCGCGCTGCTCGCGGCAGGGGTGATGTTGGGAATCGCGCGCCCCGGGTCGGCGCAGACCGAGACTCCAGCGATCCGCGTGCTGGTCGCGGTGTTTCCGTTTCAGGTTCACAGCGCGCGTTCCCTGGGACAAATCGACGAAAAGCTGGCTGAGCTACTGTCGGCACGCCTCGAGGCGAGCGGGCACGTGCAGGTGCTCGACGCGGTCGTGGTCCGCGAGACCCTCGTCGAGCACGTGGCCGGGGAGCGCGGAGAGGACGCGGTGCGCCCGCTGGCGCGTGAGCTCGGCGCCGAGTGGGTGATCGAGGGCAGTTTGACGGAGCTCGCCGGTCGCTACTCCCTCGATGTTCGCGTGACCCCGTCGGGCGACGAGATCCCCACGCGCTCGATGGTGTTTACGGCCCCCAACGACGACGAATTATTCGAACGAGTCAACGAGCTGGCCGACCGGGTGCTCGAGATTGTGGTGGGCGAATCCCTGCGCCCCCGCGTCGCCGAGGTCCGTGTTTTTGGGGTTGAGGCGATTGACCCGGAGACCCTGAAAGCCACCGTGCAGACCAAAGAGGGCGAAATCTTCGACAACGACCAGGTGCGGGCGGATCTGGAGGCGCTGCGCGCGTTGCCCAGCGTTGGGGCGGCGACGGTTCAGACCGAGCGAGTCGACGCCGGCGTGATCGTGAGTTTTCGGATCGTACCCGTCGAGCGCTTTGGCGGAACCACAGCGGAGGGGACCGGCGACATCATCACCGAGGTCCGCATCGAGGGCAACCGGCGGATTGAGGCCGACGCGATTCGCGCCCGGATCACCACGCAGGTCGGCGATCCGTTCAGTGCTGCGCGCCTCGCCGAGGATGTTCGAGCCGTGAATGAGCTCGGCTTCTTCAAAAACATCCGGGTGCTGTCCGAGACCGGGGAAGCGGGACGCACCCTCACATTCGTGGTGGAAGAGAATCCGGTGGTTCGCCAGATCACGATCGCGGGCAACGACGAGGTCGACGCTGACCGAATCCGCGAGCAGCTCACCCTCACGACCGGCTCGACCCTCGACGTTCCTCTTCTGCTCGAGAATCGCGACCGGGTCGAAGCACTGTACCGGGCGGAGGGTTTCTATCTCGCCGACGTGGACTACCAGATCGAGGAGCTTCAGAACGAGGCCGTCAGCATCCACTTCGAGGTCGACGAGGGAAAGCGCCTCAAGCTGCGCGAGATCCGCTTCGAGGGCAACGAGCATTTCACCCAGAAAGAGTTGACCGCCAACCTGAAGACGAAGACGTGGAAGTTTCATTCCTTCGCGACGCGCTTCATCGAGAAGGGCGTCGGGACCTACGCGGAGCCGCTCTTCCTGCAAGACATCCAGACGATCGAGAAGATGTACGCGGACGCCGGCTACATCCGCGTCGAGGTGGGCGATCCGATCGTCGAGCCGAGTGAATCTGGTCTCACCGTGATCGTGCCGATCACCGAGAACGACCGCTACCAGATCGGGGAG